>CAZDOH010000089.1:0-9375 GCA_964507005.1 uncultured Prevotella sp.
AAAGAATTTTTCCGCTATGCGCATGCCGTTTTATTTGTATGCGCAAAGAAAAAAAATTGGAATCATCTTCGCTTGTTTTTGTCCAGCAAGGGGGAAAATCTCGTGCCTGATTTGGGCTTGCAATCGCTTTCTTTCAGAGGCTTGTGATGATGCGCTTGAAGTTTTCGGGCGATGTGTCGAGGTAGCTGAGTTTGTAGGGCTCGATGTTGAGCGAAAACACTGCGCCCACTCCGTTGAGCGCGAAGTATGAGCGCAGTATGCTGGCGAGGTTAAACGACAACGAGTCGCCTTTGCGTATCAGTGCGTTGCATGTGCGAAGCAGGAAATCGTGGTTGTCGCCTATGCGCTTTGCTTCGCGGAATATTTCGTAGCAGGCGTCAATGCCGTTGCATTGCGCAAGCAGGGCTATGCGCTTTTCGGGCGTTTCCACGGCAAATAGGTGCCACAATTGCGCGAAGTGATTGCCATCGGAGGCAAGCGGCAGCATTGCGGCTAGGCATTTGCGGCGGTCTATGTCCATGGCATGGCTTGTCACGTGTGCAGCGTAGCTTTCAAGGCTTGTGCTTGCGAAGGTGATGCGTTTTTGCTGCCATAGCGTGGCGGCTGCCTTGAGGCATGTACCGAGGTAGGCCTTCGGATTGAGCAGGGCAAGATAAGAGAATACGCGCCAGAAGTCTTCGCCTTCGAGCCGTGTGAGCACGCGTTCGGCAAGCAGGGTGCTTGCCATGCGGAATGCGGCATTGCTGATGCTGCCCAGATAGTTTGCCAGCGGCGCAAGGTCGGAAGCAGTCACCAGAGTGGTGAGCTGCTGTTCCATGGCAGTTCTTTGCCCCGGCATCATCAGTCTTCGCGCTTTTCGAGCAGGCACACGTTCTCCACGTGCTGCGTCTGCGGAAACATGTCAACGGGCTGTACGGCCGTAACGCGGTAGCTGCCGTCGAGCATCTGCAGGTCGCGCGCCTGGGTGGCGGGGTTGCAGCTTACATAAACTATGCGCTCGGGCGCAGCTTTGAGTATTACGTCAATCACGTCGGGGTGCATTCCGGCGCGTGGCGGGTCGGTGATGATTACATCGGGGTGGCCTTTTGCTGCTATCAGCTCGGACGTCAGCACATTGCGCATGTCGCCGGCATAGAATTCTGTGTTGGTGATATTGTTGAGCGCGGCATTCACTTTGGCGTCTTCAATGGCTTCGGCTACGTATTCAATGCCGATTACGCGTGCTGCTTGCGCGGCTACGTAGTTGGCTATTGTGCCGGTGCCGGTGTAGAGGTCGTAGACGGTTTCGGTGCCGGTGAGCCGTGCGAATTCGCGCGCGGTGTCGTAAAGGCGAATTGCCTGCGGAGTGTTGGTTTGGAAGAAACTCTTGGGGCCTATTTTGAACTTCAGTTCGCCCATATGCTCGTAGATATGGTCTCGGCCCGAATAAGTCTGTATGTCAAGGTCGCCGATGGTGTCGTTAAGTTTGAGGTTGTTGACGTAGAGCAGCGATGTAGTTTGCGGGAATTTTTCGGCAAGGTGTGCCATGAGGTCCATAGCCTGCTTCTCGTCTGCGGCATCGGTGTAGTGAAACTGCATGAGAATCATGGTTTCGCCTATGCTGGTGCGGCGCAGCATGAGGTTGCGCAGCAGCCCTTCGTGTTGGCGGATGTTGAAGAACGTGAGTGCGTGGCTGTAGGCGTAGCTGCGTATTTCGTTGCGCACCTGATTCTGCCAGTCGTGCATAAGGCCGCAGTTTTCGATGTCTATTATCTTGTCGAAAGCTCCAGGTACGTGGAAACCTACGGCGTTCATGTTGTCGTATACGGTGTCGGCGGCTATTTCTTCGCGTGTGAGCCAGCGTTTGTTCGAGAATCCGAACTCAAGTTTGTTGCGGAACTCGCGCGTGGTGCCGTTTCCTATTATGGGACGGAATTCGGGCAGTTCCACTTTGCCGATGCGGTGGAGTGCATCGCTTACAATCTGCTGTTTCCAGCGCAGCTGCTCGCTGTATTTGAGGTTTTGCCAGCGGCATCCTCCGCACACACCGAAGTATTTGCAGAAAGGCTCTTCGCGCATGTCGCTTTTGTGGCTCACGGTTGTGGCTACGCCTTCGCAGTATTTGTTTTTGCGGCGTGTGACCTGTATGTCGACTACATCGCCCGGCACTACAAACGGAACGAACACCACGAGGTCGTCGACGCGCGCTATGGCACGCCCTTCGGCTGCTATTCCGGTTATCTCAATGTCTTTGTATAAGGGTAACGGTTTGTTTTTTCTGCCCATAAATTGCTGTTGTTTTTGCAAAGATACGAGTTTGCAGCCAAGCACAGGTGCGGTGTTTGGCGTTTTTGGGCGAAGTTGCTAACTTTGTGTTGGCAAAATACAAAGATTATGGTAAAACATGTGGTACTTTTCCGTTTCCGCGATGATGTTGATGCGGAAACACGCGCTGCAGCCGCTTCGGCTTTCAAGAGTGGAATCCTGGCTTTGAAGGCAGTGATTCCTACAATACGCAAAATAGAGGTAGGCTTCAATATCAATGTTTCGGAGCAATGGGATATATGCCTCTACAGCGAGTTCGACAGTCTGGAAGACGCATTGGCTTACGGGCGCCATCCCGAGCACGTGAAAGTGGCGTCGGCTTTGAAGCCTCTGCTTGCCGGGCGCAGTTGCGTGGATTACGAATAAAAAAATTGCGGGGCACTAGGCCCCGCATATTCAACTTATGTCGTAGTCGGCGTAAAGGTAGCGCTTTATACTGCGTTTTGGAGTTTTTGCAAATTCCTGCTTTACAATTTTTATGCCCGATAGCTGTGAATAGTTGGGCAGGTCGCTGTTCAGTTCACGACGGTTCTGCTCCATGATTTCGGCAAGTTGCAGACTGCTTAGTCCGTCTTTTTTCACGAGATCTTCCGAAGGGTATACAAGCGCATAGAAGCGGTTGCCTTTCTGAATCATTACGCTTTCTTCAACGTATGGCAGCATGTTGAGCTTTCCTTCCACTTCTTCGGGGTAGATGTTTTGCCCGGAAGAGCCGAGGAGCATGTTTTTCGAGCGTCCCTTGATATACACGTATCCGTATTCGTCCATGAGCCCGAGGTCGCCCGTGTGCATCCAGCCGTCCTTGTCGATGGTTGCTGCTGTGGCTTCAGGGTTTTTGTAGTATCCGAGCATGACATTTGTGCCGCGGCAAAGTATTTCGCCGGGAATGGCAAGCGGGTCGGGCGAGTCGATGCGCACTTCCATGTGTTTCACTGCGCGTCCGCACGAACCGAGCGGAATCAGTTTGTAGTCGGCGTAGGTGATGATGGGCGCGCACTCTGTGAGCCCGTAGCCTATAGTGTATCTGAAATGTATGCGCTTAAGGAATTCCTCGATGTCGCGGTTCAAGGCTGCCCCTCCCACGATTATCTCGTAGAACTTGCCGCCGAAAGCCTCTGTGAGCTTGTTGCCGATGGCTGTCACTACCTTGTCTTTGATATAGGGCATACGCACCAGCAGTTTCATCTTTGGTGTCTGCAGTTTCGGCAGTATTGCGCGGCGCAGGGCTTTTTCGAGAATCAGCGGAACCGAAACTATGAGGTCGGGCTTTATGCGGCTGAATGCCTGGAATATGATTGTGGGGCTGGGGTTCTTCGTGAGAAAGAAGATGTGTGTGCCAGAGATGAATTCGTAGAGGAACTCGAATGCCATGCCGTACATGTGGGCCATGGGCAGAATAGACACCACACGGCTTGAGCGGTGGATGCTGCTCTTTAGTACGCTTTCGGCGAAGTCCATGTTGCCCCATAGTGCGCGGTAGGGTATCATCACGCCTTTCGATTGGCTTGTGGTGCCCGATGTGTAGTTTATCAAAGCCAATTCCTCGCTTTCGTCGCGGCGGTAGCTTACGTGCTCTTTGCGGAAATTCTTCGGGAACTTGCGCCCGAAGAACTCATTGAGCCTTTCGCGGGCATTTGTCAGGCGCTCGGAGCGGCTTACTATAAGTCCGAAGTCCTGAAGCCCGATAATGCCATCGAGTGTGGGCATCTTGTCGGCATCGAGGTCGGGCCATACCTGGTCGCCCACGAATAACAGTTTGCTCTCGGAATGGGCTATAATATTGTATATCTGCTCGGGGGTGAATTCGTGGAGGATTGGCACGGCCACTGCGCCGTAGGTGAGCACTGCGAGGAATGCTGCTGCCCACTGCGAACTGTTGCGCCCGCATACGGCAATTTTGTCGCCCTTTGTTATGCCCGCTTCTTCGAAAAGGATATGCATCTTTTCTATTTTGCGGGCCACGTCCTTGTACTGCAAGGTTGCGCCTTCGTAGTCGGTAAGGGCGTCAAGGTCCCAATACTCCTTAATTGCGTGTTCTACAAGTTGAAGAAAACTTCCGGGTTCACTATGTATCATTTTGCACAAATCAAGTTTCGATGTGCAAATTTAATTAGTTTTTTCGGAACTGCAAACTAATCATAAAAATATTGCAGTATGTGGGGTGGAAAGCATAGGAAACCGGATGCGGCAGGTTGGGGCAAAATAGTTAACTTTGCAACATTCTGATGAGCGCTCGTCTTTGGGCGTGAGTTTGAATTTTGGAAGAATGAAAAAGTCGGAAAGATACAGGTATGTTCTTGATAGCCTTGGCTGCGACAAGATTTCGGTGGAAAGCGAACTGCATTTCGGTTCGCCCTACGAGCTGTTGGTGGCCGTGATGCTTTCGGCGCAGTGCACCGACAAGCGTATCAATGCTGTGACGCCGGCTTTGTTTGCTGCCTTTCCCACGGTGGAGTCCATGGCGTCGGCAACACCTGAAGCGGTGCTTCCGTATATTGCCAGCGTTTCGTATCCCAATGCCAAGTCGCGTCATCTCGTGGCCATGGCTCAAGCCGTTTGCCGCGATTTCGGCGGCGAAATACCGCAGACGCGCGAGCAACTGATGACGCTTGCAGGGGTGGGGCGCAAAACGGCTAACGTGGTGCTTGCCGTGGCTTTCGGGAGGCAGACGCTTGCAGTGGATACGCACGTGTATCGCGTGAGCCGCAGGCTGGGACTAGTGCCGGCATCGTGCAATACGCCGCGGAAGGTGGAAGATGAACTTGTGAAGAACATTCCGGGTGAACTTGTTGCTTCTTCGCATTTCAAACTGCTGCTGCACGGGCGCTATGTATGCCGCTCGCGCAAGCCTCTATGCGCGGAATGTGTGCTGGCTTCGGTATGCCGGTATTATTCCGCAACTACAAGGAAAATGAAATGAAAAGAACAGCAATATTGGTTTTCGCACTCTTTGTAACCGCAGTTCCTGCCATGAGCCAAACTGACAGTTTAAGGAACATTTTCGACCATTGGTTTCGCAATTACAAGGTAGCGGGATACCATCCCACAGGGGCTTGTCTCATGAAGAGCCTGGAAGTGGACAGCACGGAAAAGACAATTACTATAAACGCCAATGACGTGTTTGGGGCGCAACCGCTCACCGGGCAAATTGTGGCATCAATACGCGATTCGCTGACAAGTATTCTGCCCGACAGTTTCAAGACCTATACGCTTAGCCTGTATTCCGACAGCCGCCGTATCGATGATCTCATTCCCAACCCTTACCGCGCGAAGCCCGATGGCAGCCGTCTTTATAACGGCAAGGAATATACCGGAAAGCCTTGGGTAATGAATGTTTCCAAACCTTGTACTTTTACCGATGGCTTGCAGAACCGCCATTTGGCGGTATGGGCCAGCCATGGGCGATACTACAACCATGCTTCCGACAAATGGAAATGGCAGCGGCCCTATCTCTATTCCACGTCCGAAGACCTTTTGACACAGACGTTTGTGGTGCCGTTTTTGATTCCCATGCTCGAGAATGCCGGTGCTGTGGTTTATTCGCCGCGCGAGCGATGCTGGCAACGGGGCGAGGCTATTGTAGACAACGACGATTCCACGGCCTTGGGCACAGCATATCAGGAGAAACCTGGTGCAAACAGCTGGCAGACTGCCCCCCGCGCCGGTTTTGCATACAGCGGCGAAATTCTCTGCGACGGCGACAATCCCTTCGAAGCCGGTACGGCCCGCATGGCCACGGCTGTGGCTTCGGCTGCCGATGCTTCGTATGTGAGTTGGATTCCCAAGATAGAGCATGCGGGCGACTATGCCGTGTATGTAAGCTATCCTGCGCTCGAAGATGCCATTGACGATGCACGCTACACGGTGTGGCATGCAGGTGTGTCTACCGATATCCGTGTAAACCAGGCAATGGGCGGCGGCACATGGGTGTATCTGGGTACATTCCGCTTCGAGGCAGGTGCCGGAGAGCGCAATTGTGTTACGCTTTCGAACGTTTCAGAAGAGCATGGCTCGGTAGGTGCCGATGCGGTGCGCTTCGGTGGCGGCATGGGCAATATAGCCCGAAGCGAAGACGAGGAAACCGGCGAACCGCTGACGAGCGGCCTTCCGCGTTACCTTGAAGGGGCGAGGTATTCTGCGCAATGGAGTGGTGTGCCTTACAGCTTCTACAGTCCCTATGGCGGTGAGGACGACTATCGCGACGATATCAATGCCAGGTCGTATGCCGTGAACTGGCTAGCAGGAGGCTCGGTGTTCATGCCGAATGCCGCGGGGCAGAAGGTTCCGTTCGAACTGTCGCTGGCTGTGCACAGCGATGCCGGCATACGAAGCGACGGCGTAGTAGGCACAATGGGCATTGCCACCACTCATGGCATGACGGGCGAAACCTCATACCCTTCGGGCCTGAGCCGCGCAGCTTCATACGATTTTGCCAGCTTGCTCATTGATACCGTAGCTGCCGATTTGCGGCGCATATATAATATACCTTGGGCGCGGCGGGAAGTTTTCGACCGCGATTACAGCGAGAGCAACCGCCCGGCATGTGTGGCGGCAATTATCGAGACATTGTCGCATCAGAATTTTCAGGATATGGTCTATGCCCACGATCCCTGGTTCAAGTTCAACCTTGCGCGCAGCATCTACAAGGGAATATTGCGCTTCGAGAGTTACGGGCATAATGTTCCGTATGTTGTTTCGCCCCTTGCCCCCGACAATTTCCAGATAGATTTTACCGGCGACAGCGAAGTTACCCTCCAGTGGAAAGCCGTGTCCGACACTTTGGAACCTACGGCAGTGCCGACGGGCTATATACTCTATACGCGCACCGGTGACGGCGACTTTGACAACGGAGTGTTTGTGGCCGGCACATCGGCAAAGCGAAAGCTTGCGCCGGGCATCGTTTACAGTTTCAAGGTTACTGCCGTAAACAGTGGCGGCGAGAGTTTCCCTACCGAGACGCTTGCCGCATGCCAGACTGAAAATGCAGCAGGCACCATGCTTATAGTAAACTGCTTCGACCGTCTTTCGGGTCCTGCTACTATAGAAACGGCCGACAGCACCGGTTTCGACATTTACCGCGACATAGGAGTTCCCTATATTCAGACTCCCGAATACTCCGGTGAGCAAATAGGCTTTGGGGATGACGATACGGCACAGGGCAAAAGCGGCTACGAACTGTCGGGCAAGATGATAGCCGGAAACACTTTCGACTATACTTACGTTCACGGTGCCGCAGTAGCGTCGCGCTATTCGTTCGTGTCGTGCAGCCGTAAGGCACTGGAAAGCGGAAGCGTTGACATTGCGCGTTATCCGATGGTAGACCTTGTGCTGGGGCTGCAGAAGCAGTCGCCCCACGACTTCAGGAATTTCAAGACGTTCACTCCCGAACTGCAGTCGTGCATAAGCAAGTATCTCGCCGGGGGCGGGGCGTTGCTAGCGAGTGGAGCGTATATCGGAAGCGACATGCACGCTCAGGCCGACAGCCTTTTCCTTGCCCGGCAGCTGCGTGTGACGCACGCTGGCGTAGTGAGCCAGTCGGGGGCAGTGGGCGGCGCTGCCGAAGCGGGCGGAACGTTTGAAGTGGAGCAGAGCCTGGGCGGGGGTACCTATGCAGTGCAGAGGATGGACTGCCTGAAGCCTGCCGACGTGGAAAATGATGATTTCGCGCAGACTTGCTTTGTGTATGCCGACGGGAGTTCGGCAGGTGTGATGTTCCGGTCGGGGCGCTGCCGGTGCGTTACTCTAGGCTTCCCGCTCGAAAGCATACGCAACCGCGAAACGCTTTCTAGCGTCATGCTTGAACTCGCTGATTATCTTACTGAAAAATAACATTATTCTCTAAAACAGATACCATGTATAAAGTGCAATTGAATTCAAAAGGGACACATTATCTCGATGTCACCGAGCAGCATTTGCAGACAATACGCAAATACGCGCTCTTCCGTGACCTCATCGATTCGAACGGGTATGTAGACGAGTCGGTGGTAGACAAACTGAAGCTGAACGTGCGCTCGATAATCGGCTCGGGCAAAGAAGATGTTACCGATTTGCTTCATCTTGCTGCCGACGTGATTTACCACGAACGCATGAAGGCATTCGGACTGCGTCAGCTCATAATGCTTTATGTGAGTTGGTCTTCCAAAAACCAGACTGACGCAGACTCGTAAGCGGTTGAAGATAATAGAAGAATTTCAGATGCCGGCAGCAGAATGGAAGCTGTCGGAAGATATGTTGTATGCCGATGCAAACTTTGCGGCGGTAATAGACGGTGCCACTCCTAAGGGCCACCGCCTGTGGCGCGGCCGCAGTTCTGGGCGCATGGCGGCCGAGACATTGTGCGGCGTGCTTGAGGGGCTTTCGCCCGGAGCTGCCGTCGAAGATTTCGTGGCTGCCTGCAACGCCGCTTTCCGGAAGGTGTACAGGGAGCATGGCTGCGAAAGAAGCGTGTACCTGGAGCCTTGTGAGAGAATCACGGCAAGCGTGGCCGTATATTCGTGCCGGCGCAGGGAAATATGGCTTGTGGGCGATTGCCGCTTTGCAGTGAACGGCGTAAATTACGACAACGTAAAGTCTATCGACCGTGTTCTGGGGCAAATACGCGCCGATATAAACAAATATTGGCTTGGAAAGGGAATTTCAGAAGACATGCTCAGAGCCGACGACCGTGGGCGCAAGGCAATAGGGAAAATGCTGCGCGAACAGTGCTTCTTCCAAAACCGCACGGACGGCAGCGAGTTCGACTACTGCGTCGTCGACGGATTTACACCCGAAAGAATTTCGTGCCGCCCCACGGCGCAATTGCCGGTATGCATGAAAATTCCTGCCGGCAGCGAACTGGTGCTTGCTACCGACGGCTATCCGGCAGTGAAGCGCACGCTGGCAGAAAGCGAGAAAATGCTGGCCCAATCATTGCGCGAAGACCCTTTGTGCATTTTCGGCAATGTGCAGACAAAGGGCGTGGCACCGGGAGCCGAATCGTTCGATGACCGCACTTACATGCGCCTATGCACGTGAGTGCCGTTATCTGTTGAAGAAGTCGAAGAAGAAGAAGGCTGCAGCCCACTGCCTCTT
>CAZDOH010000090.1:0-9048 GCA_964507005.1 uncultured Prevotella sp.
GTCTTCCTGCACTACTTGTAAAACTAACAGTTGCGCAAAGTCGTTTTTCGCCGTCAATTGTCGAGGTAATAGTCTACGGTAGTCACCACTCTCACTTCCTTGATGTGCGGAGTGTTTTCGTCGCGGTTTTCGATGGAGAACAATCCCTGCTGCGCCGACTTTATCTTGCCCAGTTTGCTCTCGCTGTCTTTTGCAAACTTCTGTGCGGCTTCGCGCGCATTCTTCGTTGCCTGCTCTATCATCTCGGGCTTGATCTTGTTGAGGCTGGTGAAATCGTACATGATGCGCGAATCGTAGCCGTTGGCAGCCACCACAACGCCTTGCGACATCAGTTCGCCGGTACGGGTAATAAGCGCACGCACCTTGTCTACATCCGACGACGACACGGTAATCACCGATGTTGCGTTGTAGCGCTGGTTTTTCGACTTGTCGGCATATATTTCAGTCCACAGGTCGTTGACTTGCGGCGCTCCTGTAGAGATGTCGCCGGCCTTGACGCCGTTGTTAACAAGGAATTGCGTGATTTTCTTGTTTGCGTTCGAGATGTCATTATAAATAGTTGCTATGTCGTTTCCCACGGTTTTGTACACAATAGGCCAGATTACGCGGTCGGCCTTCACTTCTTTTTCGGCTAGCCCACGCACACTAACCACACGGTCGCGTTTTGCCATGCTGTTGATGCCGCTGTAGATAAACACACCAAGCAGTGCGAGTCCCACTGCCACGATTGCAGATTCGATTCTCAGGTTTTTCATGATTCTTTTGTTTTTGACTGTTGATTTATGTGATGTTTGTACTTTCGTTTCCGTAACAAAGCAGGGGGCGCGTGCCCTCCATCAGTTCAAGCATCGCGTCGATGCTCTCGCAACGCAGCATTGCTATGCGTGTAGGGCGGAAGTCGGGGATGCCCTTGAACAGAGGCGATGCAGCTATGTGCCGACGCATGTGTATGAGTCCGCCAACGGGGCCGTTGCGCTCCACACTCTGCCGAATTTCCTCTTCCAAAACATCCAGTTTCCAGTCAAGCGACAGCGGTTCGTGGCCGCCTGCCGCAATGCAGCCCAGTTCACTTATATCCTTGCCTAGCGCCCTGTTGATTTCGGCAAAAATCCATGGGCGGCCGAACGTAGCCCGTCCCACCATAACTGCGTCAACGCCCGTTTCGTTGAAACGGCGCAATGCATCGCTGCCGCTGCATATATCGCCATTGCCTATCACGGGGATTTTTATCCTTGGGTTTTGCCTCACCTTACGTATAGGTTCCCAATCGGCAACGCCGTTGTAAACTTGCGAGCGGGTGCGTCCATGAATTGTCAGCGCCTGAATGCCACAGTCCTGCAACTGTTCGGCCAACTGCTCCACTATGATGCTGTCGTGGTCCCAGCCCAGCCGCGTCTTGGCGGTAACGGGGATATTTACCGCATCAACCACAGCCCGGGCTATCTCGAGCATCAGCGGCACATTGCGCAGCAAACCGGCCCCGGCACCTTTTCCGGCCACTTTCTTCACCGGGCAGCCAAAGTTTATGTCGAGCACATCGGGGTGTGCCTGCTCCACGACTATCTTAGCCGCATCGGCCATGGCCTCGGGAGTTTTGCCGTATATCTGTATCGCCACTGGGCGCTCGCCGGCATTCACCTCGAGCTTGGCAAGGCTCTTGTTCACCATCCTTACAAGCGCGTCGCTCGACACGAATTCCGAATACACCATGGCCGCTCCCATTTTCCGGCATAGGGCACGGAAAGGAAGATCGGTGACATCCTCCATCGGAGCAAGCACTACGGGGCGGAAGCCCAAGTCTACATTACCTATTTTCATTTGCGACAAAAATACAACTTTATTGTATGGCGATTCAAAAAATCGCAAAAAAACAGATGCAAAAAAGGAAGGCGCCAACATAGACGTCTTCCCTTTTTATTGAATGTTACCGCAGAATCTACTTGTTGAGATTTTGGTAATAAGTCTGGTATTTCAGAGCTTCAACGGGATTGTCGGTAGTTATATAATCAATGCCGAGGTTATTACATTTGATTATTTCGTCGGTGCTGTTGATGGTCCACACATTTGTGGTAAGATCAAGGTTGCGTGCCCCCGAAATCCATGTGGGATTGCTGTTGTATACCGACAGTGTGTAGTCGAGTCCCGACAACCCAAGTGCGCTGAGCTCTTCGGGCGACTTGTCGCCGTTGAGATAGGAAACCTTTGCTTCCGAATCAGCATCATGAAGTGCATTGCAAGCCACAAGGCTGAACGAGATATACTCAACGCGGTCCTGAACACCTGCTTCGTAAACGGCATTCACGGTAGTTTCGGCAGCCTCTATATTGAGGTCGTCTGTGCCATGGTCCTTGATTTCGATAATCAGCTTGGTGGTGTCGGTAGTCCAGTTTTCGTTTGCCACAATTGAAAGCAGATCGTTGAGTGTGGGCATAGTTTCATCGTTTGAAAGTTTAAGTGCCTTGCACTGTGCTGCTGTTGCATCCTTGATGGTAACACCATTGAACGAAGCGTCGTGGTTAACCATCAGTTCCTTGTCGGTTGTGAGCCAAACGTCGGTTTCCGAGCCGTAGCAGTGAAGGTCGATTGCTTTCTGGAGCGATGTGCGCGAGTTCTGTGCCGAGCCGGTGGTGTTCCAGTATCCGCGATGTGCAATTACCTTTGTTCCCTGCGGAAGTTCGTCGGTAACATAGAATTTGCACATACCGAGAGTCTGCTTCTTGTCACCGCGTTCCACGTAGAGGAAATAGCGCTTGTCGTTCACGATGCCTTCGGGCAGGGAAATCTCAACTCCGCCGTCGGTCACGGTTACGGGCACCGACATTTCCTGGCTTCCCGAAACGATGGATATCTTGTCACCGGCAGCAAAGCCCTTTCCGGTGATGGTGTATGCTGCACCTGCTTTCACTGCCACTCCAGTAGAGTAGCTGTAGTCGGTTACGAACACGTTGGCTGCGCTTTTGGCATCCTGTGTCTTTTTGTAAAGGGCCTTTACCTGGGCCGTGGTAAGCGGAGAGCTGTAGATGCGTGCAAATACGATATCGCCCTTCCAGCCGTTGGTTGCCTTGTAGGAACTGCCACCGGGGTCGCCGCCGACAATCATTCTGCGGTATCCGCTGTTTGCGAACTTGAAGTCACCCGGAGCGTCGGCACTGCCACAAAGTTTTCCGTCGACATACACATAAGCCTTCTGCTCTTCCTTGTTGTAAACGCCAACTACATGGTAGTACTGTTTCTGCTTGGGCTTGATACCGCTTGTTGCCCAGCGGTATGCGCCGGTGTGAGGCAGGAAAGTCCAGTCGCCTGCCGTTTCGAGCATAATGCCGGTACCGCCGCTTTCGTGCGAACAGAGAGCCTTGACTTCGCGTCCCACGGGAGTGTCGCTGTTATCCTGCATCACAAGGATTTCCATAGTATGGCCGTCGGCGATGGAATCCTGGAAAGCCTGGTCTTCTTCGTAATCGTATCCCAGGATGTATTGTTCGGGATCGTAGCTGAAGTTGTTGTCAAAACGTGCTGCATAGCAACCGTAGTCGCTATTGTAGTAGGTAACGGGCGAGCTGTCGCTTTCGGTGCCGTCCCATGCTTCGCCCTTCACCATCCACTGTGGGTTGTGTGCGGGCACAGCCACGTCCTTCACCACGCCGGCTGCATCGAACTCAATGTCCATAAGGTCGGCCACTGGCGCTTCAACAGTTACCGTGTCTTCGGGGTTGACAATATTCTTTGCCACAGAGTCGTCAGCAAGCTGCGTAGCCGTCGCCACGCTGTTCCAAAGGTTTGACACTTCGTGTGCGGTGAGGGGATTGTCGTAAACCCTTGCGTTCACTATTTCCCAGTTTCCGCCCTGTTCGCCTCCGTTGGGATTTGCGTCGCAGCCTATGCCCCACCAGTTGGCACCGCTGTTGGCAAAGCGCAGTTCTCCTGCCGCGTCGACAGTGTTCATGAGCTCGCCGTTTACGTATATGTAGGCTTTACCTTCTTCCTTGTTCCATACGCCCACGATGTCGTAGTATTTCTCGGCTTCGGGAACCACTCCGCTCGTAGCCCAAATCCAGTTGCTGCCGCCAGTTTTCGTTACATTGGGAAGGAAGGTGAGCTCGTTGCCGCCATTCTTTCCTCGGTTTTGTGTGCAGATGAGGAAGCCGGTGCCGCCGCCCTGCATTGCGGAGAACCACTTTGCTTCGCTGTTGGGCAGCGAACCAGTGTATGTGGCTTTCCATATAGTCTGAATGCTGTGTCCATCGGCAAGCGCGTCGCGGAACTTCTGGTTGTTTTCGAAATCAACCTTGCAATACGTCTTGGTATTGGCCACGCCGCCCGACCATGTATTGTTTATCTTTGCTGCGTAGGTGCCGTAATAGGGATTGTAGTAGGTGTCGATTTTGCCTGTAGGCGAAACCACTTCCACGGCGTTCTGCATGGGCGAGATGTCGCGCGCGCTGCCGTCACCGGTGAACTGCACGTCGAGCAAGTCGGCCACTGGCACCTGTGCCTTTTCGGCCACCTGCTGCCACAGTCCGTCGACTTCGCTCTGCGAAAGGGCCTTGCCGTATACGCGTGCTATGGCCACATGGCTGTCGCATGCCTGTCCGCCACTACCGGTGGTGGCGTCACACCCTATGCCAAACCACTGTGCGGCCTGGTTTGAGGGGAAGTGGAAGTCGCCCTTTGCGTCAACGGTGTTCATGAGCTTGCCGTCAACATATATATATGCCTTCTGTTCGTCCTTGTTGTAGACGCCCACGATGTGGTAGTATTTGCCGGGCTGGGGAACTATGCCGCTAGTGGCCCAAATCCAGTTGCTGCCGCCATTGGTGGAGACGTTGGGCAGGAAGGTGATTTCGTTGCCGCCGTTCTTTCCGCGGTTTTGTGTGCAGATAAGGAAGCCCGTGCCCCCGCCTTCGTGCGCAGCGAAGAACTTGGCCTCGCTGTTGGGGAGGTCACCCGTATAGTCAACCTTGAAAAGGCATTCCAGCGTATGGCCGTTGGCGAGTTCCTCTTTGAAATAGTCGTTCTGCGAATAATCTACCTTGAAGCATGTGTTTGCGGGATTGCCTCCCCACTTTGCGCCATAGAAATGGCTTTCCCAGGTTTCGTAGGTTTGGTTGTAGTCAACTTCTGCCGTTCCCGAGCCGTTGGTGGGGCTCACCAGCAGTCCGCAGGGCGAAGCGTCCCAGCAATTGCCCATTTCGTCGAACTTGATGTCGAGCAAATCGGCAGTTGCACGCGGCGCAGTAAACGATATGCTGTCGATATCGCCGTATGGCGCCCGGTAGAGGGCAGTTGCAGTTCCGTTTTTATACAGAGCTACAATGCTCTTGTTTTCTTCCAAAGCGATGCTGTCGACATCGTCGGCCTCGGCGCGGAACATCACGGTGCTGTCTTTGTAGGCATATATGTGCCTGGTGAGCGTCTGTGCCGAAGCGCTGCTGGCGAGTGCCGCAAAGCCTAAGGCAGCTACGAACGCTTTCTTTATTATATTGTGTGTCATGACCGTTTACTTTTTGATGATTTCACTTGTGGCAGTAGCCTTGCCGGCCGTTGCCTTTACAATATATACACCCTTGGCCAAAGATGCCGTGGACAGTTTGGCGCTCTTAGCCTTGGGAGCTGCAGAAGACACACGCACGCCGTCGGCAGCATAGATGTCAACGGACGAAACGGGCTCGGATGCTTCAACCGAAACGGCAGCACCGTCGTAGGCGATGTTGATGCCGCCAGCCGATGCTGCGGGACGTATGCCTACCTGCGTTCCCTTTTCGTAGAACAGCATGTAGTCAACGTCTTTAGTGTTGAATTCCTTTGCGTCACCGGTTTTCGGAACGAGCGAAATCCCAGATTCCAAAAAACTAATACGCTGCAGGTTCTTCATCGAGCCGATGGCATCTGGATTCCCGTTCTGATAAACGTAGACATCCTGCGCCTGCGCACCCGCTGCACAAAGACCTGCGAAAGCAACTGTGAATAAAACTTTTCTCATAGACATTAAATAATTTGTTTAGATGTAAAATAATGCTTCGCGAAGCAAAGTTGCAAAGAAATTTCGGTTCGATGTATGATATCGTGTTACTTTTCCGTTAATTTTTTTACGGTGAAAAATCCCTGCCGAAAATTCGCCGCCCAGGCATCGCATGGCTGCCGTTTCGGGGTAAATTTGTATCTTAGCGCCGCGAAAGCACCATAACCGTAAACAGAATAAATAGACAATGAAAAAAACACTGGAAAAAACTCTATTGATTGCAACATTCGCCACATTCGGCCTTGCCGGACGGGCGCAGGTGAATTACGTGCAAGTGGCACACGACTACTCACAAATGAGCACCGCGGCGCAAGTCGACAAATTCATCAAAACAGCTAATGGCGCGCAATATACGCCCGAAAATCGCGTAATCATGCTGCGTCACGCCATGGACCTTGCCACCACCGACAAGCAGCGCCGCAAGATTCTCAAGGAAACAGGCACGACAGGCACGTTCCAAGGCCTTGTGTTTGCTTCGCAGTGGCTCAGTTCCGCGCCCGTGAAAACCGAAGCTGCAAAAGCAGTGCTCAAAATAGCTTCTGCAAACAAGGAATACATCGGACCGGGCACCCGTCAGGCCATTTCAAAGGCCGGGGCAATATTGGGCAAAAGCCGACAGACCAATGAACTGCTCGCTTCAACTGGCGGCAACGGCATTGTGAGCCTCTTCAACGGCAAGAACCTCGACGGATGGAAAGGTCTGGTAGAAAATCCCATAACACGCGCTAAAATGTCACCAGCGGAAGAAGCCGAAAAGCAACTGAAGGCCGACGAAATCATGCGCCGCGACTGGAATGTGAAAGACGGACAGATAGTGTATGTGGGGCACGGATTCGAGAATCTTTGTTCAAAGAAAAAATACGGCGACTTCGAACTGTATCTCGACTGGCGGCTTGACCCCAACGGAGCAGAGCCCGATGCCGGCATTTACCTGCGCGGCACACCGCAAGTGCAGATATGGGACACCGCACGTGTCAACGTAGGAGCCCAGGTAGGTTCGGGCGGACTATACAACAACGCGAAGAACGAAAGCAAACCGTTGCAAGTTGCCGACAACAAGCTCGGCGAATGGAACAGCTTCCATATTATAATGCGCGGCGAAAAAGTCACAGTTTTCCTTAACGGCGTAAAGGTTGTCGACAACGTCACTCTCGAAAACTACTGGGACCGCAGCCAGAAGATTTTCCCCGTAGAGCAGATAGAGCTACAAGCCCACGGCAGCCTCACCTACTTCCGCGACATCTACATAAAGGAACTGTAGAAACGACCATATACAACTGCTGAATATTGCGCCACGCCCCGAAAGAATGCTGTGCCGAAATTGGCGCAGCATTCTTTTTACTCTGCAACGTCTTTACACTATTGCGATGACAGCTTGCGCCTAAGATGCCTGAATACAAACAAGTAGGCTGGAATTAGGAAAGAATCGGCAGCAATCCATGCCACTGGGTCTCCAAAGCATACTCCAAGGAAATGAAACGAAGGCACAAGCCACAGGCTGACACCGCTTCTCGCCAACATCTCCATTACACCGCTCATCATGGAAAGATTGCTGTAACCCAGCCCTTGAATGGCGCATCGGAATATGCAGAGCACACCAAGAACGGGATAGAAATAGTTGTTGATGCGCATGTATTGCGCCGCATTGTTTATGATTTCAGTCTGACTCGAGTCGACAAACAATTCCATCATGCGGTCGGCAAACGGATAGATGACGGCAAAAGTACACACTGAGTAGGCCAGCATTATGAGCAGTGCATCGCGTATGCCTTTTGCCACACGCGCGGTTTTCTGCGCCCCGATGTTCTGCCCGCAGTAAGTAGCCATAGCCACTCCGATATTGTCGAACACGCATGTGAAGAGGTATTTTATGCGGATAGCCGCAGTGAAAGCCGCCACATAGGTTGTGCCAAGGGCATTGTTGGCGCTTTGGAGCATGATGATGCCTATGCCTGTGATGCTGAACTGCAGTCCCATGGGGATTCCGGCATTCAGAAGCCGGACCGCTATATGGCGGCGATAGGCGCGCTCGCTGCCGTGGGGTATCAGAATCTGCATGTGACGGCGAATGTAAAGGGCACACAGCAGGGCCGAGAAAGCCTGCGAAAGCAATGTGGCCACCCCCACTCCGGCTACGCCCAATTTCAGGAAAGGAACAAATACGATGTCAAGAGCAATGTTCAGCACCGAGGCTGCAATGATGAAAAAGAAAGGCTGCCGGGAATTCCCCAGTGCCCTGATAAGCCCCGCCAGCAGATTGTAACCGATTATGAACGGTATTGAAACAAACTGCAAGAACAGGAAAGTGTAGGCATCATTGCGAATGTCGCCTGGAGTATTTACAACTGAAAGTATGCGATGGCAAAAGCAACACGAGAAAAGCGTGATGACAAGCGCCAGGAAAAAGGCAATGCGAATGCTGTTGGCCACATATGCCCTCATCGTAGAATAGTCTTTTGCCCCGAAAGTTTGCGCTACGGGAATGGCAAATCCAGCGCACGCCCCATTGCAGAAACCCATGATGAGAAAAAGTATGCTTGACGAAGCACCGACGGCAGCCAACGCTTCAACTCCAATCCAACGCCCCACTATCGTGGCATCGATTACCAGGTACATTTGTTGCAGAATGTAACCGGCTATAAGCGGTGTAGCAAATTTGGCAATATCGCGAATGGGAGAACCTATTGTCATGTCGTTTGTAGAGCCCATCTGTTTTCTTCCTTTCTGAAAAGCAGAGCAAAATTATAGCTTTTCTGACGAAAAAGCTCCTAATAATTTATTAAAACCAAAGCACCTTCTTAAAAGGCAATGATATACCTGTTTTCCCTGCTATAATATAGGCTGATAATCGACCCTTCAGCAAAATAAATTGGTAAAAAATGTTAGAAATTCCTGTTTTACAAACTAAAGCACTATCTTTGATTGTGAAAGACTGCATAACTAACTATTTATATAAAACGAAACAAATGATTGTGGATAAAGTTGAGTTAAATGAATCAGAACAGCGAGAACTTGATTTGTTTATGGAA
>CAZDOH010000091.1:0-8981 GCA_964507005.1 uncultured Prevotella sp.
GCCGCTTTTCGAAAAAAGGCTGGTTGTAATTCTTCTGTGCGCAAAGAATTTTTCTTCTGAGCGCTCAAAATTTTTGCGCTATGCGTACAAAATTTTCCCGCTGTGCGCACAGAATTTTTGCGCTATGCGTACTTTTCGGGCTTCTCCCGTGCTTCCGAATAACAAAGCCCGGCGGGCGTCATTCAGTGTCGCCTGAATTTGCCGGCTATTGCCGTCAGCATAGGTTCTTTCAGCACGAACGCATACGCAAATGCGTAGTATGCCAGCAGCGCCGCTCCTCCCGCCGCGATGCTCATCGCGCTGCTGCCGCCGCCCAGGCGCGATGCCAGCAACACCGCCAGGGCAGCAGGCACCGCGCACGCAGCGTGCCTGAGCGCAGCGGTTACCGGGAAGCGGAAACTGGTGTAGCGCGAAGTGAAATACTGCGCGCATACAAGCACCGTGATTTCCGACACGAGCCATACAATTGCCGAGCCTGTGCTGCCCAGAAGTTCCACTATGGCAAGGTTCATGGCCACTCCCACTGCCGCCCCCATGCACGAGCCGATAAAGATGGCGCGGTCTTTCTTCAGCGGCATCAGCACCTGTACCACTATTATCTGTTCGTATCCCGTTACAAAAATCAGCGGCACCACCACGCGCATCGGCACGACGGCTGCCCCGTAACCGTCGCCGGCTATGAGTTCCACTATCTGCGGCGCCAGCACCTCGGCAAGCACTATCAGCGGCAGCGAAAACACCAGCATGAATTCGAACGACTTGTCGAGCAGCCGCCTGAAGCCCTGCATGTCGCCGTCGTGGGCCAAGGAGCTCATGCGCGGCAGCATCACATTGGTGAATGCCGTGAACACGGCAAGCAATATGGCATGCAGTTTGGTGGCTGCCGTGTAATAGCCCACTTCGGTCTCGCCGCAGGCAAAGCCCAGGTAGGTGACGTTGAAAGTGGTGTACATGGATATCAGCAGCATATAGAAGCCGAGGATGAAAAACGATTTCACGGCTGCCGGGTGCCGCACGGGGCTGAAATGCAGGCGCAGTTTCACAAGCCGCGTGCTGTAGCCGAGGTTCACTGCGGCCACCGCCGCGAACATCAATGCCGAAAGCATATAATACACGGGGTAGTCGTCGGGCTTCCGGACGAATATGAATACGCTTGCCACGTATGCCGTGCGCACGGCAACCCCGCACTTTGTTATGAAGTCGAACTTCTCAATGCCTTTGTAGAACCAGTCAATGGCAAGATAGTTGAACACCACCTTCACCGCCCCTATGTACATCAGTTCGCGGTGTGCGTGAAGCTTCGGCACGCACTCCACGCACACAAGGAGCACGGCAAGCGCCACGGCCGTCGACAGGGTGTTCAGCCAGAACAGGAACGAGAAAGTTTCAGACAGTTGCCGTTCGTCGCCTTTCGCCGCGGCAATGCTGCGTATGCCCATGATGGAAATGCCCATGAGCGAGAAAAACATGAAATAGGTTGTTATACTGTCAACGAAATTGCAGATGCCGAGGTTCGTGGCCCCCAGCACGCGCGACACGTAGGGGAACGTGAGAAAGGCAAACAGATAGTTGGCCGTGGTGAGTATGCTGCTGTAAACGAAATTGCGCTTTATGCTGCCCATGTCCGAACCGGTTTCAGAGGTTTCCGCCGTGTGTTGCGCCCGCAGCCGCCTGCCCGCGCCGGAGTTCCCTGGCGGTTTTCTGCCGGCATTCATAGCTTTTCCACACGGGGCGCCGCAACAGCCGGAAACAGAGTTTGCCCGCTGCCAGTGCCGCGCGGTAAATCTGCGCCGCCGCCCATGCCGCAATGCCGCGGCTATGAAGGCGATAGTATACGAGCCGCCCTTCTTCCCAATGCCTTATGCCGAGTTCGTTGACCTTATATTCTCCGGCAGCATAGCTCATGCCCTCGAGATGCTGTATGCGGGCCTGCGGCACGTTCATCAGGCGCAGCCCCATGCCGGCCACGCGCCGGCACAGGTCGGTTTCCTCGAAATACATGAAGAACTCGGGCGAGAACCCGCGCGCCGCCTCTGCCACACTGCGGCGTATCATAAGGTCGGCTCCCGTGATGTAGGCCACCCGTTTGGGACGGGGAGTGTAGTTGAACTGACAGTTGCGGCCATAGACTGCGCGCTGCAGTTTGTGGAGCAGTAGGGCGTCGAGTTCCCACACCACGCCGGGCAGAAGCATCATGTAGCTGTGCGCGGGCTGCATGTCGCAGCCGTAGAGGTTTCCGCCGCAAATGCCCGTATCGGGATGGGCATCGAGCCAGTCGCTGAGTATCTTTATGGCATTGTTGAGCAAAAGGGTGTCGGGGTTGAGGCAAAGCAGATTCCGGCCGCGGGCTACCTTGAAGCCTTCGTTGTTGGCGCGCCCGAAACCGAGATTGCCGGAAAGCTGCACATAACGGATGCCGTCCGTTCCGCAGCCCTCGCTTATGATGCGGCGTGCATCCTCGCGCGAGCAGTTGTCAACCACCACTATCTCGTAGTCGATACCCGCGGTATACCGCCTTACCGATTTCACGCAGTCAACAATCAGCCGCGCAGTGTTGTAGTTTACTATTATGACGCTTACATCCATTTTGGTTCTTGCTTTGTAGTAGATAACGGCAGAAAAGCAGTTTTATTTTAAAAGTTTATTTTAGAAGTTTATTTTAGAAGTTTATTTTAAAAGGGGGGGGAAGCAAAGAATCTCAATGCAACTTGCGGCAGACACTGTATACTATGCCGCAATCGCCGGCAACGCAAGTCGTAATCCCGAAGCCGGCCATACGCTCGGGTAAAAGCACCGACGGCAAACCGTCGTCCAGCCCCTTGCCCGTGCATTTGCACACCGCCTCTTTCCTTGTCCACAGCCGGGCGAACTCAAGGCGGGGGTCGGCGGCACTTTCCACGGCCCGCCGCTCGGCACCGTTCATGCAGCGTGCCAGCACATTGGCACGAACGGCGCGGTCGGTGCACTCCATGTCGCACCCCACCTCGTGCGTGTCGACAACGCACATGGCCCCGCGGCGGCAATGGCTTATATTGAAATGAATGTCGCCGTGCGCTTCAAGGCCCGGCTTTCCGTGCCCGCCATAAACGAACTGCGGCACTTCGCCGAGCGCGTAATCCTCGCGCAATATGCGCGCAAGCAGCAAGAACGCCTTCACGCACAGCACCCGGTTGGTAAAATTCTTCAAGCCCAAAGCCTTGCTCCGCCGCCACTGGGGAAGCAACGCAAGCTCCGCCTCAAGCTCCTCGGGCGTCACACTTGCAGGATTGTGAAAAAACTCAATGCGCATACTGCAAAAATACAATCTTTTCGCTTACCCCAAGCAGGGCGGCAGGCAAAGCAAGCCATACCGTCACCGCAAAGGCAGGTTGCCGCAATCATACGAAAAAAGGCTGCGCCCTATATGGCACAGCCTTTTTTCGTATCTTGCAGGGTGAATGTATTCAGAAATAATATCCCAGTCCTATTTTCAGGCCCACCGACGAATTGTCGCTGAAGTCGTGAACGCTCATCTTGTAATAAACCGACGGCTCGATGGTAAGGTAGTGGTTAAGATAGTAAGCATATCCAATCTCCACCGGCACCATAAGGTCGTTGCTGCTCTTGGTGTAGTGCACATACTGCGCTCCGGCTCCGATGAAGATGCCGTTTTGCGTGAAATAGTAGCGCCCGTTGAGGCCCACCGTGATGTCATCGGTATAGCGCGTATGGCCGTAGCCGATATTGGCGAACACCAGGAATCCGTCGGCTGCGAAGATACCGCCCGCTGCGTCCACATTAAGACGCAGGCGCTCGTTGGTGCTGTACTGCAGGCTTAGGCCCGACAGCGATGCGCCGATGTATTTTGTTCCAGCTTCAAACTGTGCGCGCGCTCCGGTAAACAGCGTCACCAGCAGCGCAGCAATGGCAATGGTTCTTTTCATAGATGTTTATTTTAAGAATTCGTCTTCTGAGTTTTCCTTCCGGGTTTCGCCCCGGTTTTCGCTATTTCGCCCGCGGCTTTCAATGCTCCGGTTCACAAGCCACACGGCCAGTATCAGCACTATCGCCCCCACCAGCACGGCAATGTTGCGCGGCGAGAAGCCCACATGGCGCACGCCGAACTGGTAGACGAAAAACACAACGGCATACACCGACATCAGAGCCGTGATCCATACGCTACGTGGCAGTTTCTTCATTTTACGTTGGTTTTTTGAGTTATTGTCCCCGCCTGGGGGAGGCACGTGCAGGCGTTCGTGAGCAAAATTAAGAAAAAGTTTTCACCGCACCCACAATTTCCGTATTTTTGCCGGAAATAACCGGAAATAAAAACCCTTGTACATGTTTCCTAGACCCATAATGGCGTGCATAGCGGCGATATGCATGGCGACAACCGCAGCGCAGACCATACCGCAGGCAACTAACCGCGAAGTGCGTGCCGTGTGGCTTACAACCATAGGCGGGCTCGACTGGCCCGAGAGCTATTCGCGCAACGCAGCGGGAGCCGAACGGCAGAAAAGCCAGCTTCGCGCGCACCTCGACCGCCTGAAGGCTATGGGCATCAACACCGTACTGCTGCAGACGCGCATAAGGGGAACCGTGATTTACCCCTCGGCCATAGAGCCATGGGACGGATGCCTGTCGGGCAGGCCGGGGACGTCGCCGGGTTACGATGCGCTGGAATTCGCCGTGGACGAGTGCCACCGCCGCGGGATGAGCATACAGGCATGGGTGGTGGCTTTCCCTCTTACAAGTCTTGGAGTGACGCGCCAACTGGGAAAGCAGTCGACAGTGAGCCGGCACCCCGAACTCTGCGTCAAGGCCGGCGACCATTGGATGATGAACCCGGGGATTCCCGCAACGGCTGACTATCTGGCAACAATATGCCGCGAAATTGTGGAAAACTACGACGTTGACGGCATACACCTCGACTACATACGATATCCCGAGAAGGAAGTGACGTTCAACGACAGCCACACCTTCCGCCGCTACGGCAAGGGAAAGACGCGGGCAGAGTGGAGAACGGAAAACGTGACGCGCTGCGTGCGCAAGATATACCAGGCCATAAAGGCCGTAAAGCCCTGGGTGTCGCTCAGCTGCTCGCCCGTGGGAAAGCACGACGACCTGCCGCGGCAGCATTCATACGGATGGAACGCACGCACCACCGTATCGCAGGACGTGCAGCAATGGATGCAAGAAGGGATAATGGACGAAATCTTTCCTATGATGTATTTCCGCGGACAGCACTTCTACCCCTTCGCCCTCGACTGGATAGAAAGCGCAAACGGCAGGACGGTGGTGCCAGGGCTCGGGGCATATTTCCTCGACCCGCGGCAGAAAGACTGGCCGCTGGAAACCGTAACGCGCGAAATGAACTTCCTGCGCATACACGGTGCGGGGGGACAGGCGTACTTCCGCAGCCGTTTCGTGGAAGACAACGTGAAAGGCATAGCCGACTACATGCAGCACACATTCTATACCCGCACCGCACTGCGCCCAGCCATGGTGTGGGAAGACAGCATCTGCCCCACGGCGCCGGAACTGAAAACGCTGAAAAAGGGAAAATACACTTGGAATGTGGAATGGGAAGCGTCGCACGACCCGACTCCCGGCGATACGCTGCGCTACAACGTATACGAAAGCTGCGAATACCCCGTAGACGCTTCGGATGCAAGGCTCGTGGCCACGCGCTTAAGCGCAACACGCTGCTCCATTGACGTTGCCTGCCCTTACAGCCGCGGGCTCTACTATGCCGTAACCGCCATTGACCGTTTCGGCAACGAAAGCGCCCCGATGCCTGTCAACAAGCCCGCAACTGCACCCAAAACCGTGCCTGCGGAAAGCGCTCTGACCGATGCCAAAGACGGGAAACTTGCCATTCCCCGCTGCGATGCCAAACTGCTCACGATATGCGACGATGCCGGGTGCGAGCTGAGTGTGGTGCATTGCGACAGCACCGTTGACGTTTCGCGCCTCGCCGAAGGGTTCTACAAAATATACGGCCAAGGGCGCAAGGGCAAGCCCCACCTTCTTTGCCGGTTCAGGGTAAGGCCGTAGCGCGGAGTTTTTCGCGCAGGAACCGCCCCGTATAGCTTTCGTCGCATGCCGCTACCTGTTCGGGTGTTCCCTGTGCCACAATCTTTCCTCCTTCGCGGCCTCCTTCGGGCCCAAGGTCGATGATGTGGTCGGCACATTTTATGACATCCATATTGTGTTCAATCACAAGTACAGAGTGCCCGCCGGCAATAAGCGCGGCAAAAGCATCCAGCAGTTTGCCGATATCGTGGAAATGAAGCCCTGTGGTAGGTTCGTCGAAAATGAACAGCGTGTTTCTCTGTTTGCCGGCACCGAGGTAAAAAGCCAGCTTCACCCTTTGGTTTTCTCCGCCCGAAAGCGTGGACGACGGTTGCCCGAGCTTTATGTATCCAAGCCCGACATCCTGCAGCGGGCGCAGACTGTCGGCAATCTTTTTCTGACGTGCCGCGCCAAAGAAGTCTATGGCCTGGTTCACCGTCATTTCAAGAATGTCGTGTATGTTTTTCCCCTCGAACCTGACGTCGAGAATATCTTTCTTGAACCGTTTGCCGTGACATTCGTCACATTCCAGAACCATATCGGCCATAAACTGCATTTCCACCTTCACAGTGCCTTCGCCCTTGCAGGTTTCGCATCTGCCGCCGTTGGTGTTGAACGAGAAATGGGCTGCGGTATAGCCCATCTGCTGCGACAACGGCTGCGCCGCCATCAGTCGCCGTATTTCGTCGTATGCCTTTACGTACGTCACGGGGTTTGAGCGCGATGACTTGCCTATCGGTTCCTGGTCAACGAATTCCACTGCCGCCACGGCATCCAGGTCGCCTGCAAGCGAGGAGTACTGCCCCGGGCTGTCGCACACCTCGTCGAGCCTGCGCTTCAGTCCGCGGTAGAGGATGTCCCTCACCAGCGTCGACTTTCCCGAACCGCTGACACCGGTCACACAGCACAGCACATTGAGCGGGATGCGCACGTCGATGTTCTTGAGGTTGTTTTCGCGCGCTCCCTTGATTTCCAGGAATCTATTCCACGGACGCCGCGAGCGCGGCACCTCGATTTTCTCTTCGCCCGTCAGAAACCGCAGCGTGTGGCTGCCGGTGCCCCTGCGTATGTCGCCGACGCTTCCGGCAAACACAATCTCGCCGCCATGACGCCCGGCTTCCGGTCCGACATCGATTATATAGTCGGAAGCGCGCATTATTTCCTCATCATGCTCCACAACGACCACGGTATTGCCCAAACTCTGCAAATGCCGCAGCACGTTTATAAGGCGTGCGGTGTCGCGGCTATGGAGCCCGATGCTGGGCTCGTCGAGGATATACAGGGCGCCGGTGAGGCTGCTGCCGAGCGCCGTGGCAAGGCAAATGCGCTGCATCTCGCCTCCCGAAAGCGTGGAGCACAGGCGGTCGAGAGTGAGATAGCCCAGCCCGACGTCCACAAGGTAGTCGAGCCGGCTGTTGATTTCAACCAGCAGGCGCGCCGCAACCCGGCGGTCGGTTTCAGAAATGTCAAGGTTTTGGAAGAAGCGCCGCAGGTCTTCCACGGGCATCGACACCATTTCGGCAATGTTGCGCCCGGCCACCTTGACGTAGAGAGCCTGTGGCCTAAGGCGTGTGCCTTCGCATTCGGGGCACACCGTGCGGCCGCGGTAACGCGATGCCATCACGCGGTACTGTATCTTGTACTTGTTGGCTTCCACCATGCGGAAAAAGGCGTCAATGCTCACCTGCTCGTTTTCGGGCAGTGCGCGCTCGGCCCCGTCTCCGTGCCAGAGTATATTCCTTTCGGTTTTCGTGAGTTCGCAGTAGGGCTTGAAAATAGGGAAGCGGGAGCGTTTCGCCCTGCGGCAGAATTCGTCTTTCCACATGCCCATCTTCTCGCCGCGCCAGCAAACCACTGCTCCGTCGTACACGCTCTTCGAGCGGTCGGGGACAACCAGACTTTCGTCGATGCCCAAAATCTTTCCCGTACCTCCGCACGCAGGGCATGCGCCAAGGGGCGAGTTGAACGAGAACATGTTGTCGTCGGGTTCCTGAAAGACAATCCCGTCGGCCTCGAAGCGTGTGGAGAAGCGATGTGTTATGCCCGAAGGATATATGCGCAGCGCACATTCGCCGTCGCCCTCGAACAAGGCCGTCTCAACCGAATCGGCAAGCCGTGCAAGGGCTTCCTTCGACCTGCTCACCGCAAGACGGTCTACAACCACGAACATGTCTTCGGGACGCGCTTCTGCCATCTGCGGCGACTGCAGAAAGTCTTCGGCCAGCACGACAGCGCCGCCGACGTCAATGCGCACCAGTCCCTGCTGCACGTTCTGCTGCAGCTGCTGGGCAAGCGTGCGCGAGCCGCGCACCTTCATGGGCGCCAGCACCGCGAAACGTGTGCCTTCGCTGTAGCCAAGAGCACAGCGCACCACGTCGCCGGGAGTATGGCGGTGCACCTCTTCCCCGCTCACGGGCGACACCGTGCGCCCTATGCGTGCAAACATCAGACGCAGATAGTCGTAGATTTCGGTAGTGGTGCCGACGGTAGACCGCGGGTTGCGCTGCGCCACATGCTGGCGTATGGCAACGGCAGGCGGCAGACCGGTGATGCTGTCGCAGTCGGGCTTCGACATGCGCCCCAGAAACTGGCGGGCGTATGCCGAAAGGCTCTCCACGTAGCGGCGCTGCCCCTCGGCATAAAGTGTATCGAACGCCAGCGAAGACTTTCCCGAGCCCGACAGCCCGGTTATCACCACCATTTTGCCGTGGGGGATGTCAACGGTAATGTTCTTCAGATTGTTTACTTTTACGCCAACGGCGTGTATTGAGTGTTCCATACCGACAAATGCTTTTCAGGAAACGGCACCGGCGGCGCCGAAATGCAAAAATAACTATTTTGCACGGAAAACCGGCAACACACATAGCCACCTGGCGGGAATAGCGAAAAACCCTGCGGGTGCGCACCAAAGGCGCGGGCCGGCGGGC
>CAZDOH010000092.1:0-8816 GCA_964507005.1 uncultured Prevotella sp.
AAAAACCTTGACTTCATAGTAATGAATTCACTGAAAGACAAGGGAGCGGGCTTTGCCGTGGATACCAATAAAATAACCATCGTCTCGCCAACTGCAACAAGGCAGTTCCCACTGAAACCGAAAAGCGAAGTGGCACGCGATATAATCGATGCATTATGCGACCTCTGAAGTATATATTGCCGTTTGTAGTCGCGCTGATGTGCTGGGCCTCGGCTTCGGCCCAGGAACTCGATGCCCGTGTATCCGTAAACCACAGCAAGGTTCAGGGCACCAACACCACGGTGTTCGACGACCTTGAGAAAAACATCAGCGACTTCCTCAACAACCGGCGCTGGACAGGGCAGCAATACGAAGACAATGAGCGCATAAGTTGTACTTTCAATATCACTGTAAGCAAATACGACGATGCTCGCGGAGAATTTACCGCTTCGCTGCAGCTTATGGTGATACGCCCCGTCTATAACTCTTCCTATACCACCGTGGAATACAGTGTAAAGGACGAGGACTTCAATTTCACTTACCACGAATTCGACAAACTCGACTTCCGGGTGGACCAGGTCAACAACGACCTCACCGCAATGCTAGGCTACTATGCCTATTTCATAATAGGCATCGACAACGACACGATGTCGCCTCTTGGCGGGGCCGAGTTCTTCAAGACGGCGCTCGACATCGCCAATGCTGCTCAGGGTCTCAACGGCAAAGGATGGAAAACCACCGGCGACGAGCGCAACCGCTATGCCCTTGTCAACGACATGCTTGACGGAAGCATGGAACCATTCCGAAAAATGCAGTACACCTATCACCGCGAAGGCCTTGACACCATGGCAGAAAATGCCGACAACGGCCGCGCAAAGATCACCGAAGCCATAAAACTGTTGGGAGAAGCCTACAACAATAAGCGGTTGAGCAAACTGCCACAGCTTTTTACGGAATATAAGCGCGACGAACTGGTGAACATCTATCAGGGGCAGGGCACATCGCAGGAAAAGGAACCGCTATCTGAAATACTGTCGAAGATAAACGCTTCCTACAACAGTTATTGGCGCAACCTATCAAAATAGAATTATATGCTTCAAAGCCTGAAAATCAGGAATTACGCCCTTATTGACAGCCTTGAGATAGAATTCCGCAAAGGATTCTCGGTGGTGACAGGCGAAACTGGAGCCGGAAAAAGTATAATGCTCGGGGCAATCGGACTGGTTCTAGGCGACAGAGCCGATACAAAAGCCATAAAAACCGGCACCGACAAATGTTGTGTTGAAGCGGTTTTCGAAGACGAAAGCCCCGATGTGGCAACTTTCCTCTGCAACAACGACTTCGACTTCGATGGAACGGAAATAATAGTGCGCCGCGAGATATCGAAATCGGGAAAGAGCCGCGCTTTCATCAACGACACTCCGGCTACTTTGGCGCAGCTCAAGCAACTTGGGCAGAAACTTATTGACATACACTCACAACATCAGAATCTGCTTATCTCAGGAACCGATTTCCAAATAGGCGTGCTCGATGCCGTGGCAAAAAACCATGTGGAAAGGGATAGCTACAACGAAAGCTATGCAAAATACAAGGAGCAGACTGCACTTTTTGAAAAACTGCGCGCGGAATTCGAAAAGAAGCGCAACGATGAAGACTACATGCGCTATTCGCTCGAGCAGATAGAGGCCGCTGAGTTGAAAGACAATGAGTTGGAGGAACTTGAAGCCGAGCAGAAAATGCTGGCGCATGCCGAAGAAATTACAGAAACCATAACCGAAGCCTGCCGTGCAATAGACAATGAGGAAACCTGCATGACCGACATACTCTCACGCCAGGCAGAAAACCTTTCGCGCATAGCCCGCTTTATGCCTGAAGCCGGCGAAACGGCGCAACGCCTCGACAGCGTATGCATAGAGTTGCGCGACATCTACGACGAACTGAAAGCAAAGGCAGACAACGAAGATTTCGATCCCTCACGCCTGCAGCAGGTTGATGAGAGGCTTTCGGTTATCTACGATCTCTTGCGCAAGTATCATCTTGATTCCTACGACGCCTTGCTGGAAAAGCAACAAGAACTGCGTGAGCAAATCGCTATGATTGACGACAGCACGGAAATACTTTCAGCCAAAGAGAAGGAATGCGAGGAATTACGGAAGACCGTAGTGGCCTGCGCCGGGAAACTTACGGCTACGCGCAGCAAGGCAGCGAAGTACCTTTCCGAAGAAATACAAAGACAATTGATTCCACTCGGTATGCCCGATGTCACTTTCAAAGTTGAAGTGAAGCCCTTGCCCAAGGCCGGGCATTCGGGTATGGACGATGTGGAGTTCCTCTTTAGTGCAAACAAAAACTCTGCGCTTCGCGAAATAGGCACAATAGCTTCGGGCGGAGAAATAGCCAGAATAATGCTTTGTCTTAAGAGTGTTGTCTCGGAAGCAAAAGGTCTGCCTACTATTGTATTCGATGAGATAGACACGGGAGTGTCGGGAAGAATTGCCGAACAGATGGCCCGCACCATGCAGGGCATAGCCGCCCACGGCACTCAGGTGGTATGCATCACGCATCTTCCGCAGATTGCGGCGAAAGGCGAGTGCCATTACCGCGTGTTCAAGCAAAACGAAAATGACGTGACGACTTCGCGCATCGAACTTCTTGAAGGCAAAAACCGGATGGAGGAAATTGCGAAGATGCTTAGCGGCAGCGAAATAACTGAAGCCGCAATCAACAATGCAAAGGAACTTTTGAAAAACAAATGAATTATGGCATATTACTCTAGAATCATGGGAAAAACAATACTCGCCACTGTCTTGGCACTTGGAATTTCTTCTGCGGCTTTTGCCGGAGTGCCCAAAAAGGTGGCTGGCGCATGCAAAGCACTGGCTTCGGTGGTTACTTACGCCTCCGACGGCAAAATAATTTCAACTGCCGCTGCCTTTGCAGTGGGCGATGGAAGCGAAGCCGTTTCCGAGCATACTGCGTTCAACAACGCGCGCAGTGCCGAGTTTATCGATGCATCGGGAAACAAAATGAAAGTGTCGCGCATCAGCGGTGCAAGCGAAATCTACGACGTCATAAAGTTCTCACTCGACTCGAAGCCAAAACAGGCGCTGGCTGCAGCAAAAGAAGTTTCGGCTGCAGGAACGGCAGTTTATGTGCTGCAAAGAGCATCGGCTAAGAAAACCGAAGCCGTAGCGACGAAAATAAGTTCAAAGAAAGACATTCAGGGAGGCGCTTACTATGAACTTTCGCTACCTTACGACGAGAAAAATGTGGGCATGCCCGTAGTAAACGAGAACGGCGAATGGGTAGCTGTGGTGCAGCGCAACGTAGGCAAGGACCAGACCACTTATGCCGTAGGTGCCGCTTTCTGCGCGCAACTTAAAGTAAGCGAAATGGATTATGCCAACTCTTCGCTCAACTCCGTGCTTATCCCCAAGTCGCTGCCCGAGGGTGAAGACAAGGCTTATACTTATGTATATATGCTTTCACAGATAAAGCACGACAACGAAGTCTTTGCCGCATCGCTCGGCGATTTCATCACCAAGTATCCCGGCAATGCTGACGGATATGTTGAGCGCGCAAAGATGTATGCCGCCGACGGCAAGTTCAAGGAATGCGAAGAAGATATAGCCAAAGCCGTTTCAACAGCTGAGAAGAAAGACAATCCGCACTATGTGCTGAGCCGACTCATATACCATAATGCCCTCTATAACCAGAACAAGGCAATGGCTGCGGGATGGACTCTCGAGAAGGCTGCCGCTGAAGCCCAGGAGGCTTTCAGTATAAATGCTCTGCCGGTATACCAACTGCAGATTGGTGACTGCAATTTCGGAATGAAGAAGTATGCCGAGGCTGTTGAGATGTATTCGGCTGTAAACAACTCCGCAATCGCTTCGCCAGAGACTTATTTCTACGAAGCGCGTGCCCGCGCAAAGGTCGACAGCCTTGATTCAAAAATAGGGCAGTTGCTCGACTCTGCCATTGCCCGTTTCCCGAAGCCTTATTCCAAAAACGTGGCACCCTATATATTCGAGCGTGCCAACTATTATAACAATGCCGGCAAGTACCGCGAGTCGACACTCGACTTTATGGAGTACGAGCATATCGTGGGTTTCCAAAATCTCAACGACAATTTCTATTACATACGCGAGCAGATAGCTCTCAAGGGTAATATGTATAAGCAGGCTGCCGATGATATCAACCGTGCACTTGCCATAAGTCCTGACGACTATGTATATAATGCCGAGAAATCGGCTTTGATGCTTCGCCTCGGGCAGTTTGACGATGCCATACGCTGTGCAAACCGTGCTGTAGGCATTGATCCTAATGCCGCCGATGCTTATAGGCTTCTTGGAATAGCCTACGGAGAAACCAAGAAGAAACAACTCTGCATACAGAATCTCAAGAAAGCGGAATCGTTGGGCGACGCGCATGCCGCTGAATTGCTGAAACAATACAAGTAAGCGGAATTCCCGCTTGCATTCATATTTGTTGCGCATGGGCTTTTACGGCTCATGCGCGTTTATTTGACCTATTGAGAAAAACATGCTGCAAAAAATCCTGCAATTTGACCTATACGCCGTTTATTTTGGCTATAGAAGGTGCTATGATGCCTAGCTTGCCTTGTAGTTGTTTACACACGTTGGTAGGCCTTTACAGTTGGGTAGGGTCAGTTTGTACTTTGAAAGCATGGCAGATGGAATGCGCTGAGAGAATTGAATGCTGGAAATATCGAAAAAAGAAAACCGCAGAAATTGATTCCTGCGGTTTTCTAGTGGGCAAAGATGGATTCGAACCACCGAAGACGAACGTCAGCAGATTTACAGTCTGCCCCATTTGGCCACTCTGGAATTTGCCCTTTATAAATTCTCCAGACGAATTATTTGTATTTGCGTGCGAAGTCTATCATCTTTATTGCGGTGATAGCGTATTCATCGCCTTTGTTTCCGAGTATTCCCCCTGAACGCTCTTCTGCCTGCTCTTGGCTGTTGGTCGTAAGCAGACCGAATATCACCGGCACATCACCCTCTACGTTCATTTTCGAAATGCCTTCGCTTACGGCCTGGCATATATAGTCGAAATGCGGAGTGTCGCCGCGTATTACGCATCCTATGGCAATCACGGCATCTACCGTGTGGCTTTTGGCCATTCTAGAGCAACTGTAGATTAGCTCGAAACTGCCGGGTACTATTTCAACAATGATGTCTTCGGCTGTCACTCCGTTGGCTTTCAGAGTGTCTTCTGCTCCTTTGAGCAGTGCCTTGGTAATATTGTCGTTCCATTCTGCAACAGCAATTCCCACTTTCATACCTTTTGCCGAAGGCACTGGCGACATGTTGCTGTCGCTGAGTTGAAATGCGTTGCTCGACATGGTGCGTTATTTCTTTACGGTAGCGCGCTCTATGTATTTGTCAATTTCTTGACTCAGTGCGCTCTGTGCGTAATTGTCTTTTACTTGAGTGTAGAGAGCAATAGCGTCGTCGTATTTTCCTTGCGATTCAAGTATTTCGCCTGCCTTGATGAGGTAAACGGGACTCAGCGAATTGTTGTCGGCTTTAGAAGCGGCTTTCTTGAAGCTTTCTACGGCGTTGTCGTTTTGTCCTAAAGTCGCATAGCAGTCGCCAATTGCACCTATGGCTTCAGCCTCTATCATTTCATCGCCTGCGGTGGAGTAATCCTTGAGATATTTCAAGGCTTCCTGTGCCTTGCCGCTATTGTAGAGCGAAATGCCTGCGTAAAGTTTTGCGAGATTTCCAGCTTTTGTACTGCTGTATTGCTTTGACAAGCTCAAGAATCCTGCGAAACCTGCGCCGTCACCGTTGAGTGCCTTCTGCCAATCGCCCTGTGCGAAATATTCCTGGCCTTTTGCAATTGCCGTAGATGCTTTGTTTTCTTGCGGCACAGCCACAAAGTTATGGTAGAGCAAAGCTCCGCCTACGATTACGATAATTGCACCCACTACGATGAGTATGAGTTTTTTCTGCTTTATAAGAAATGCTTCGGTACGGCCGAGAGCTTCAGCCATTTCCGATGGGCTTTTTGTCTTTAGGTCTGCCATTTTTTGTAGTTGTTCTAAACGTTTTACTGCTGTTAGGCGGCACAAAATTAGTCTTTTCGTCCGAAACCATGAAATTTTCCATGTTTTTTTTTCACTGTCGGGCACTTTTTGCTTTGCGCTGGCTATGCCAAGCAGAAGAAAACCACTAACTTCGCGCATCGGAAAAATTTAAGGAATGACGCTCGACAGGCTTTCGCTTATCAACTACAAGAACATTTCAGAGGCGGAACTTGAATTCTCGCCCAAAATAAACTGCTTCATCGGCAGCAACGGTGAGGGCAAGACCAACTTGCTCGATGCCGTCTATTACCTTTCGTTCTGCCACAGTGCCACAACTGCGCTCGACGCCCTTGTGGTGCGCCACGGCGAGGAATGCATGATGCTGCAGGGCTGTTATTCCGACGACGACGAAAGCCGTTTCGAGGTGGCGTGTGGAGTAAAAGCCGGCAAAAGCAAGAAAATAAGTCTTGACAAGAAACCCTACCGCCGTTTTGCCGAACATATAGGCCGGGTACCGCTTGTGATGGTGTCGCCAGGCGACGGCGAACTGGTGACTGGCGGTAGCGAAGTGCGCCGCAAGTTCATGGATGTGGTGGTTTCGCAATACGACAGGCCGTATCTCGAATCGCTCATAAAGTACAACCATGCGCTGAAGCAGCGCAACGCATTGTTGCGCGGTGAAGCCGAGCCTGACGGAGCCATGCTTGATATCTACGAGGAGGAAATGGCTGCTGAAGGAGAGAAAATATTTGCTGCCCGGCAGTTGCTTGCCGAAAGGCTCACGCCACTTTTCCAAAAATACCATTCCATGATTTCGGGCGATGGCGAACTGCCTTCGCTTTCCTATGTGTCGCACTGCCAGCGAGGGCCTCTCTACGACATTATCCGCGGTGGGCGCGGCAAGGACCGCATAATGGGCTATTCGCTCCACGGCACCCATCGCGACGAATTGCAGATGACGCTTGGCGGCTATCCCATACGCAACGAAGGCTCGCAGGGGCAGACAAAGTCGTTTCTGCTGGCTTTGAAGTTTGCGCAGTTCGAGTTGCTGGGCCAGTGCGGCGGCAAGCGTGTGCCGCTGCTGCTTCTCGATGACCTCTTCGACAAACTCGATTCCACGCGCGTGGCACGCATTGTAAATATGGTGGCAGCCGGCGGTTTCGGGCAGATTTTCATTACCGACACCGACCGCGACAGGCTTTCGCCCATTCTCGAAGCCACAGGGCAGGACTATAGACTGATGACCGTGAAAGCCGGCGTGATAAGCCTATGAAGCGGGGTGAGACAAAGCCGGTTGACGATATAGTGCGGCTCTTTCTGAGGGAGTCGGGACTTGAAACACCTCTCAACGAAGCGCGCGCCGTAAATGCGTGGCCCGAAATAGTGGGGCAGCGTACTGCATTGGCTTCACGCAATGTACGCATATACAACCAGAAGCTCTACGTGGAGATTTCGTCACCAGCCTTGCGCAACAACTTGTTTATGCAACGCAAGGCACTGGTGAAAAAAATCAACGGTTTTGTAGGCGCTGACGTTATTTCCGATATCATTTTCAGGTAGGCATTGGTCTTTTTGCCTAACTTTGTTCCGCAAAACTCGGCCAACGGGCAGTATACAATAATATATATGAACACTTTTGGGAATATTTTCCGGCTCACCACTTTCGGCGAGAGCCACGGTGCCGCAATAGGCGGCGTTATTGACGGTATGCCTTCGGGCATTGATGTTGACGAGGCTTTCATACAGAGCGAACTGTCGAGGCGGCGCCCGGGGCAGAGCGGCATAAGCACGCCCCGCAACGAGAGTGACCGTGTGGAAATCCTTTCGGGAGTGTTCGAAGGCAAAACCACGGGCACACCTATAGGCTTTGCCATAAGAAACGAAAACCAGCACTCAAAAGACTATTCTCAACTCAAGGATGTGTTCCGCCCTTCGCATGCCGACTTCACCTACCAGCGCAAATACGGCATACGCGACTATCGCGGTGGTGGGCGTCAAAGTGCGCGTGAAACGGCGGCGCGCGTGGCTGCCGGAGCTTTTGCCAAACTGGCACTGCAGAAGACTGGTGTGGAAATCGAAGCATATACCTCGCAGATAGGTTCGGTGGAAATGGAACGCGGATACCGTTGGTACGGCAGCAGCGAGATAGAAAGCAATGCTGTGCGTTGTCCCGATTCCAAGGTGGCTGCGCTTATGGAAAACGAAGTGAAAAATGCCCTTGCCGACGGCGATTCCGTGGGTGGCATCGTGAGCTGCATTGTCAGGGGATGCCCCGTAGGGCTCGGCGAACCTGTGTTCGGGAAATTCCATGCCGCCATGGCCGCGGCGCAGATGTCGATAAATGCAGCGCGCGGTTTTGAACTCGGTGACGGTTTTGAGGCCGCATCGATGCGCGGTTCGCAATACAATGACCCTTTTACTGCTGATTCCGACGGCGCGGTGACGATGCTCACCAACCACAACGGAGGCGTGCTGGGAGGCATCACCTGCGGCAGTGACGTTACATTCCGCGTGGCTTTCAAGCCAGTGCCAACTATAAGCCGTCAGCAGCAGACTGTAGATATTGACGGGCGGCAAGTTACCGTTGCAGCCCGCGGGCGCCACGACCCGTGCGTAGTACCGCGCGCCGTGCCGGTGGTGGAGGCGATGGCGGCAATTGTGACGCTAGACTTCCTCTTGCTGCGCCAGTCGAATGGGATTTAGAAACTGCTAAAAGAACGCTTCTCGTAACGCTCTTGTTTTCTGAGAAGCATCAAAAAAGATGCTTTGTAATAAAAAA
>CAZDOH010000093.1:0-8796 GCA_964507005.1 uncultured Prevotella sp.
TTTGCGCGTATAAAAATTGAGCAAAAAAGGGCCGTTTCGCGGCAAAATAATAACTTGAAGAAAAACTTGCATTAAAATTACTGCATGGACGATGCGCATTTTTTTAAAAACATATATATTTGTAACTGAAAAGAACTATATCTTATCCTTTGATAACTAATGTCGGAGTCTTTATTTCCAGTTTGAAAAGGCGGGGAATGTCGGGCTCGTGAAAAGGAAAATATAAAAACATTATAATGAAAGCCCTAACGCGAATTATCGGAGGTTTGATGCTGATGGCATTGGCTCTCCCATTTGTGAGTTGTTCGGACAATGTTGACGATTCGAACATCTACACCTTTACCGGTGACATGATTACAGGATACCTTGAAAAGAGCGACAGTTTCAAGTTGTATTCCTATGTGTTGCGCAAGGTGAAACTCAGCGAAAAGTCGAAGTCTACGTTTGCCGACCTTTTGTCGGCGCGTGGAAACTACACCGTGTTTGCGCCTACCGATGATGCGATGCACCATCTGCTCGACTCAATTTACAACCAGACCGATTTCCCCGTGGAGCAAATTGAAGACTCGGTGGCCGAACGTATCGTGAGATGCAGTATTCTCGACAGCAAGGACGGGGATGCCTATCGCATGGCAGATTTCAACGAAGGTACCATGCCCATCACCAACGCCGATGACCGCTACATGACTGTACGTTTCGACACTATCAATGGCAGTGCCGTTACGCAAATCAACGGTGATGCAGTGGTGATATCGCCCGACCACGAACTTGAAAACGGATATATACATATGGTAAACCGCGTGGTGTTGCTTTCCAATGCCTATATCTGCAACTTGATAGAGAATGCGTCGAATACCAAGATTTTCTCGATGCTGCTGCAGCAAACGGGATGGTCTGACAAACTTACCGAGTATCGTGACGAGGAGTATGAGAAGCGCGACTTGCCCGAGAAATACACTGGCGAGCCTAACTGGAGCGACATTATCCCGCAGCACAGATACATAGGATATACCGTATTGCTTGAAACCGACAGCGTGTTCCACGAGAAGTGGGGCATCGAAATGCCTGTAGTGGAAGCCGGTGTGGTTACAAACGGTGAAAGGATAATGGAGCAGATAAGGCAGAAATGTGCCGAGGCCTATCCGCAGGCAACGGCTGAAGCGCTTACCGACAGCACCAATGCCGTAAACGAGTTTGTTGCTTACCATCTGCTGCCCGCTCGTGTGCCGTTCAACTGGCTTGTGGTGCACCGCACAGAATACGGATATTCGTACAAGAATGCTACGCGACTCTCCATCAATTGCGACAATTTCTGGGAAACGATGAGTTCGCCCCACCGCCGCATGATTAAGATGACCGAAGGACCTACTACCGACGGCATACGCCTAAACAGGTATTCTACGTATAACCGCGACACCTATTCCGAAACTTCCGTGCAGATTCCGGGAATTGGCATAAAGTCAAACAACGGCGATTTCGACAACAATGCGCTCAATGGCTTCTACTATCCCATAGACGATATCCTTGTTTACAGCAACGATGTTTCCGGCAAGGCTCTCAACCAAAGAATACGTATGGACCTTTCCACATACTATCCCGAACTCGTTACCAACGGGCTCTTTATAAAAGAGGGACAAAATGGTATTTATCTGCCGTCGGGATATGTGAAATATCTGACGCTTAATGCCGAAGAGACCGACTACCATTACCTCACCGGCTACAACTGCGGATGGAACGACATGTATTGCGATGAACACAACATTACAGGCCAGTACGACTTTACATTGCGTCTGCCGCCGGTGCCGTTCGACGGTTCTTGGGAAGTGCGCCTTGTTTACTCTTATTCGTCAAACCGCGGTATGGCACAGCTTTACTTCGGTACCGACAAGAACAACCTCCAGGCTCATGGACTTCCAATCGACGAGCGCATACAGGTTGACAATCCGCTCATAGGCTGGGCGCTTTACGACAACGAAGACCCCGACCTCAACCGCGAGCGCGACCGCACCATGCGCAACCACGGCTATATGATGGGATGCAAGCACGAAGGACCTTCCACCGGCGGTACGGTGAGCACCACGCTCTACAACGTGCGCTCGGAACACCGTTTGCGCAAGATATTCTATACGGGTAACCTTTACCCCGACCAGACTTATTACATCCGCTTCAAGAGCGTCTTGGCCAACACGTCGACCATGTTCGTGCTCGACTATGTGGAATTTGCTCCTAAGAACGTTTACAACGGTGTAACCGAAGAGGATGCCTGGTAACTTCTGAAAACGAAAATTTTTGTTCAAAAATAGAGTAAAGTCCTCCGGCGCGATGCCGGGGGATTTTTTTGCGGAACGTCGGGCTTGATGCTGCAAAAAACTGCAGGAAAGCGCTTGTCAAAAGATAAAAAGTTTGTTTTTGCCACTCTCAACAAGTCTAAAACATGGTTGTTTGGTTTCAAAATGGTATTTTTGCGGTATGAAGAATATAAACACGTCGGCCAACATCCTTATAATTTATACTGGCGGCACTATAGGGATGATTGAAAACCGCCGCACCGGTGCGCTTGAGTCGTATGACTTTTCGCATGTGCGCCGCTGGATTCCGGAACTTGAGGATTTCGATTACGACATACATTCCTATGCGTTTAATCCGCCCATTGACTCAAGCGATATGGAGCCTTCGGTTTGGGCTGAAATCGTGAAGGTTATAGCCGACAACTACAACAACTACGACGGCTTTGTAGTGCTTCATGGCACCGATACCATGTCGTATACCGCTTCGGCACTCAGCTTTATGCTTCAGGGGCTTGAAAAGCCGGTTATTCTCACCGGTTCGCAATTGCCCATCAGCGTGATACGCACCGATGGGCGCGAGAATCTGCTTACTTCGATAGAGATTGCCGCAGCCAAGGATGCCGAAGGCCGGGCCATGGTTCCCGAGGTGTGCGTGTTTTTCGAAAACCGCCTTTTGCGCGGCAACCGCACCACCAAGATTAATGCCGAAGGGTTCAATGCATTTCGGTCGTTCAATTTCCCGTGGCTTGCGCATGCCGGAATTCACGTGAAATACAACGAGTCGGTCATACGCCGTCCGCAGCCCGGAAACGTGTTCAAACCGCACTATGTTATGGACAGCAATGTGGTGGTGATAACTTTGTTTCCCGGCATACGGCGTGAAATCATCGATTCGATTGTCAACAGTCCGGGTTTGCGCGCCGTAGTGCTGCGCACCTACGGATCGGGCAACGCCCCGCAGAAAAAATGGCTTATCGAACTGTTGAAAGAAGCCGAACAGCGCGGTATCATCGTGGTGAACGTGTCGCAATGCAGCGAAGGATGGATAGAGATGGACCGTTACCTTACCGGCTTGCAGTTGCTGGAAACTGGTGTGGTCAACGGCCACGATGCAACGCTCGAAAGCACCATTGCAAAACTTATGTTCCTGCTTGGCCACAATCTTCCCGTCGACGAGATACGCCATTACATGAACTGTGACTTGCGCGGCGAAATAACTTTACGGTGAACCGTTGGCAGAATTATTAGTTGCGCATAGCGTGAAAACTGTATGCGCATAGCAGAAAAATTGTCTGCGCACAGAAGAAAAACTATATGCGCATGCCGTCCGAAAAAGGTAAACATTTTGCTAACTTTGCCATATAAATATAATAAACTCACAAAAGCATCATGACGATAAGAAAAATCACAGTTCTAGCGCTTTGTGCCTTGCTCGCTGCTCCGGCCTTTGCTTCCGGCGGCAAGCCAAAGAAAATCAAGGCTTCGAAAGACGAGTTCATCAACGAACTTATGTCGAAAATGACTCTTGACGAGAAAATCGGCCAGCTCGTGCTGCCCGACGGCCACGAAATGACAACCGGCGTTTCAGAGCAGACCGACCTTTACGGCGATATCAAGAAAGGTTTGGTAGGTTCTATTCTAAACGTAAGCAATCCCGAGGCAATCCGTTCGCTGCAGAAGGCGGCATCAACCGAGTCAAGGCTCAAGATTCCCCTTTTGGTAGGTCTCGACGTTATACACGGCTTCCGCACGATATTCCCCATTCCCCTTGCACAGTCGTGCTCGTGGGACACTACGCTCGTGCGCAAGGCAGCCCGCGTGGCAGCCATTGAAGCTTCGGCCTATGGTGTGAACTGGACTTATTCGCCTATGGTCGACGTTGCCCACGACGGCCGTTGGGGACGCATCGCCGAAGGCAACGGCGAAGACCCGTTCTTGAGCGCGTGCATCGCCAAGTCGCTCGTCTACGGCTATCAAGAGGATATGAAGAAGAACACCGACATTGCGGCTTGCCTGAAGCATTATGCCCTTTACGGTGCAGTGGAGTCGGGGCTTGACTACAACTTTGTCGACATGAGCCGCATTCGAATGTTCAACGAATATCTGCTTCCATATCAGGCTGCTGTGGAGGCTGGCGTGCGGAGCGTTATGTCGTCGTTCAACGTGATAGATTTCATGCCGGCTTCGGGCAACAAATGGCTTATGGACGAAGTGTTGCGCAAGAAATGGGGATTTAAGGGATTTACCGTCACCGACTACAACGGCATTGCCGAAATGACGTCACACGGAATCGACCAGCAGGAGCGTTGCGCCGAACTTGCAGCGCAGGCAGGCATTGACATTGACATGTGCTCGCAGGCATACCTCAAATACATGCACAAACTCGTTGACGACGGCAAGTTGAGCGAAGAGACCGTAAATACTCTTTGCCGCCGTGTGCTCGAGGCAAAATGGGAACTCGGACTCTTTGAGGACCCCTATCGCGGACACTCTGAGAAGGAAGTGACTTCGGCCGTGCGCACCAAGGAGTTTATCGACCTTGCACGTCAGCTGGCAGGCGAGAGTATAGTTCTGCTTAAGAACGACGGCGATATCCTTCCGCTCAAAAAGCAAGGCAAAATAGCTGTCGTAGGTCCGCTTGCCAAGGCCGGGCGTAACCTTTACGGATGCTGGACGGGCAAAGGCAATCTGCAGCCCAATATGAGCATCTACGAGGCAATTGTGGAAGCAGTGGGCAAGAACGGGGAAGTTTCGTATGCGCGCGGCAGCAACGTGTTCGAGAATCCCGTTTACGAAGAAGCCGGGCAGATTCAGAATTTCGATGTAGGCCGCGATGAGCGTTCTGCCGAAGAAATGCTAAACGAAGCCGTTGAAGTGGCCCGGAACAGCGATGTGGTGATTGCTGCGCTCGGCGAACTTTCCGACATGACCGGTGAAAGCCAGAGCCGTGCCGACCTCGAGATGCCCGATGCGCAGCGCGAGCTCTACAAAGCCCTTCTCAAGACCGGCAAGCCCGTGGTACTGCTCTATGTAACCGGCCGCCCCGTGGCTATGCGCTGGGAAAAGGCCAATGCTCCCGTGATAGTCGAGACATGGTTTGGCGGAACTGAAGCCGCGCATGCCATTGCCGATGTTGTGTTCGGCGACAGGAACCCGAGCGGAAAGCTTACCACTACATTCCCGCAGGTAACGGGCCAGTTGCCGCTGACGTATGCCCGCTACCGTGGCGGCCGCCCCGTTGACCCCAACGCAAAGTTCGTGAAATACGCGCAGAACTATATGGACGTGACCATGGCTCCTGCCTATCCTTTTGGCTACGGCATAAGCTACACCACGTACAAATACGGCGACCTTTCGCTCAGTTCGGCTTCGATGGCCAAGGGCGGCAAGATTACGGCATCGCTTACGGTAACCAACAGCGGCAACCGCGCCGGTGACGAGGTGGTGCAGCTTTACATACACGACAAGGCTGCATCCATAATACGCCCCGTCAAGGAGTTGAAGGGCTTCAAGCGCGTGCATCTCGAAGCGGGCGAAAGCCAGAAGGTGGAATTCGAAGTGACCGAAGACATGCTGAAGTTCTACAATGCCGACCTGCAGTTTGTGAGCGAACCCGGCGATTTCGACATAATGGTAGGTCCAAACAGTTGCGACGTGCAGACTCAGAAACTGACCCTGCAATAAATAGTGGGCAACACTGCGTACAAATCAAAAGAGCCAGGATTTTTCCCGGCTCTTTTGATTTGTGGCGTCAGCACGCTGCGCGGGTATTGTGTCAAATTCTGTCTTTCTGTTCCTGGCCGGCGCCTGTTCCCTTGTATTTGCTGCGCGCGGTGTTGAACTTGTAGCGTATGGTCAACGACACTTTGCTGATAGAACTGCTGTTGCAAACTATTTCCTTCAGTTTCCCGTATTTTTGTATAAGGTGCTGGTCGTTGCTGCCGAACAGGTCGTACACATAAAGTTGGAATGAAAGGCGGTCGCTGAGAATGCTCTTGTATACAGAAAGGTTGGTGCCGAACATGGGCTTGTTGAAATACGTGTTCTTTTCGTATCCTTTTGTGATATACGTCATCATCACCGTGAACATAGCCAGCTTGGTGTCGAAGGTATTGTTGAACCTCAGCATGGCTAAAGGCTTGTCCAGGTACCGGCCTTCGCGCGTTTCCATTCTGAACCATTGCTTTCCCACCATTGCCGAAAACGAAGGATGCCAGAAGCCGAATTTGGGCTGCAGATTGAGCGAGGCCGATACTCCGTCGTAGGATTTGCCGTTAACCGTTGTCATAAGTCCTATGGTGGCATTGTCTTTGTACAGTTCCGTGTTCTGGTAAAGCGGGTCTGACGTATGCGTGTATGTCATGTTGAAGGAAATCCACTTGTAGATTGCGTCGTAGCTCAGGTTTCTTTCTATTTCCGAAATAAGGAAAGGGTTGCCGCTCTCGTAAGTGTAGCGGTTGTCGTATTGCACGCTGTTTCGCAGTGCCCAGTAAGAAGGCCGGTTTATGTCGGAGGCGTAGCTCAGTTGCATCTGCACTTTGCCCACGGGCATTGAAAGGCTTAGCGACGGGAACCAGTTGCCGTAGTTTTTGCTTTGTCCGGCCATGTATTGCCCGTCTTCATAATATTTGAAGTTGATGTTCTCGTAGCGCAGTCCGGCTTCCATGTTGAGTTTGCCGAAGTCGCGGTTATAGGTGAGGAATGCCGAAGCCATGCCTTCGTGTATGCGGCTTCTGTCGTCGTCGGCAAGGCTGCTTGGCACTATAGTGTAGTTCGAATTGCGGTTGGTGAACGAGTATTCTCCGCCCAGAGTGACATCTCCGCCCCAGAGCGGGTGAGTGAGTTCAAGTTTCGAAGCCAGAAGGCGGTTGTATTTCGATGTTACGCTGTTTGCCAACTGACTTTGCGCATCGTGGCCCGTTTCCTGATAATGCTCGCTTGTGGTGTTGTCTTCGTTTTCCTTCGACCATAGCCAGTCGGCATTGAAGTCGATTCCCAGTTGCCCTATCTTGCCCACGTAGTACAGGTTGCTCGACAGGTTTGTCTTTTGATTAAATATATGCAAGTGGGAGTTGGATATTTCTGCAAGTTCTTCGTCTTGCAGCACATTGGTTTCCATACCGCCATTCCATGTATGTTTTGGGTTGCGCAGAAAACCGAAGTTGGCCCCGATGGAATTGCTGTCGTTGAACTGGTAGCTGGCGTTCAGACGGTAATTCATGGTTGTGAGTTTGCTTTTCTGTTCGATTTTGTTTTTCTGGTTCCAGGTGTTGTCTAGGTAAGTTAGCTGTTGCAAATCCTTGCTATCGGGTAGGTACTGCTTCATGCCGAAGGCGTAGGCTCCCAGTTCGAGGCCGTTTTTGCGGTAGTTCATGTCGAGTTTGCCGTAGCCGCCGAAATTGTTCTTTTCATCGTATTCCCCTTCGGTTGAGGCGTCGAATCCGAAGCCTTCCCCCTGCGCCTTTTTGGTGGTGATGCGTATCACTGCCTTGGTGCCTGCCGGATAGCTGGCGCCAGGATTGGTGATTACCTCAACCGATTTAATGTTGTCGGACTGCAGGCGGTCGAGCTCGCTGCGGTCTCTCATCTGCCGGCCGTTGATGTAGATTAAGGGCGTGCCGCGCCCGAACACTTTGATGTCGCCGTTTTGGGCCGATACGTTTGGTATGCGGTCGAGCAGGTTGTCCATCGTACCGGCCTTTTCGAGTATGGTGCCGGCAACGTTCGTTGACATGCCGCCGTTTTTCAGAACCGTTTGTGGCAAGCTAGCCTTCACCACAACTTCGCCCAGTTGTTTCGAATCCTCGAGCATCGTGACAACTCCCATGTCGTCTCCTTCGCAATCTTTGTAGACTGTCTTGTATCCTATGCAAGTCACCTTGATGATGCCTCCGTTGCAGGGGCTGTCGAGCGTAAAGCGCCCGTCTTCGCCGCTTACCGTGCCTTTGACAAATGCCGAGTCGTTGCGGTTCAGCAGCGTAACGTTTACGAATGCCATGGCTTCTCCTTTTTCGTCAACCACTTTTCCTGTGATGTTTTGGGCCGTTGCCCGAAATGCCGGAAACAATAATAGGAAAACCAACAAAATTTTTTTCGATTTCATATTCGATTTTAATTGAGGTTGTTTTATCTGTTTATAGCCGGATGCAAAGTTACGGAATCTCTCTCTCCTATATACTTTTTTCTGATAATTGGCATGAAACGTTGGGATTGCAGTGTTTAGTTTGCAAGCAGGTTGTTGCAGACAGTCATGAAAGTTTTTCTTTTAGGTCCAAAGTCCATGTCCTTAAAAAACCCAGGGGGAAAATTGCCCTGGGTTTTTGATTACAGCCCCTTCGGGGAGAAGGGGAAATATTGAACGGAAGATAAATGTGCTTCCGCTTTATTCCATTTTGTCCATGTTCTGCAACATCTTGACGATAGACTTCATCAGCGGTTTGATGGTGCTGACGTGCACTGCCTCGTCGATGGTGTGGGCTCCGTCGAGTTGCGGACCGACGGCAATGGC
>CAZDOH010000094.1:0-8523 GCA_964507005.1 uncultured Prevotella sp.
AGTCTCCTGCGCGCTCCCGTGCGGATTTTCTGCGCATGCATATTCACGCAGTGCGTCCGCAATTTTCACGCTGTGCGCACAGCAGAAATTTCTTCAAAATAAATAGGCAATGATATACCTGTTTACCCTGCTATAAAATCTATATAGTTTTAGGCACAAAAAATGGCAATGTTATGCTTGTTGTCACAATATTTTCAAATGGCAATTATATACTTTTAGACCCCAAGCAGAGCATTATCACTCTATAGCAATGTAATCAATTGTTTATATTTATGTGTATACTTTGGGCACGAAGAATCTGTATATAAAATGTAAAGTTCAAAAACGTATTCTGCTGCCTCTTTTGCATATTCAAAACTATTTTGCGTAAATTTATATTCATGTTTACCTAAAAACATTCTATTATTGAGAGTTCTGTCTTCTTGCTTAAAGAAAATTTGGAATATGTATTCAAAGACCTTTGGGTTAATAGCAATTTCATCTGCTATGACGTGTGTTATATATATTACCTTACATCGTTTGTGGTTATCATTCAGAGTGTGAAATTTAATATAACAATATCTCTCTCTCTTGATATCACTTTTAATATCCTCCAATGATATCCATTTTTCATTTTCTATCATTGGAATGTCTTTTATATTTTCATTATTTGAAACACCATACACATCTATTGAAAACAAAGATGTGTTGTTACCAAAATATTCAACATTGGCATTTCTCGAAAGATTTAAATTTTTACGTTCAATTGTTAATTCCATTTTTTTTTTTTGCAAAGATACAATATTTATATAAAACAACCAAAGAAAAAATGCAGACGGATGAGATTATAAGAGAAATCTTGAAAAGTATAAGTTTCAGAAACACTGATATTGAAAGTGACTCTCATTATTTGCTAAATACAAATAGGAGAGGGAGGCCGATACAGATAAGAGTTTCTAATCATGGAACATATTTGGGAACGTGGGTAGATTTGGCTAATGGGAAAGATAGCCAGATGAGATTAGTAGACCCTTCTATATCAATCAATATCTCCATTGTTTTCGTTGATGCAGGCAATAACTTAACTAAGGATTGTATTGACCCCAACTGTGATAACTGTGCCCAAGCAATATGTAAACCTTCTATTGTTAAAGGCATAACGTCTAAGAACAGACAATACAGTGTGTTACAATATACTTATCAATCAGAAATGATTAACAATAGATATCTTAAGTCTATTATCAATGCTATCAATAGAGCAAGTATTGGAGGTAGATATATTGACCCATTAAATAGCCTGCAATTGAAAAGAGCAAAAGTCAAGTCTATGACATCACATGATATCTTAACTGAAGAAAATAATAATATAAATTTACAATATAAAATGAAGCAAAGAATTAGATTAACAGAAGGAGACCTCCATAGAATTATAAGAAACTGCATAAAAGAAGCATCAGGTTACACCCGTAGCCCTGAACAGTTAGAAAAAGATAGAAGAATACAAGCAGAAGCTGATGCTGAGTATGCAGAAAGAAATAGGAGGTCAGATGAATTTGATAGAAATTATAGGCAGTGGAGGACTTATGGAGATTGGAATTGGGATAACATTGGTGAATGCATTGCTATAGGTTATTATTGTGCTGATAAGTTTGAAAGTGGTGAATGGCTCATTCGTAGTTATTTAGCAGATTTAGACAGAATAGCAAATGGTTAAAGCAAGATGCAAATAAAACATTAGGGGGTATCAATTTTTGAGACAGGGTAAACAGGTATATCATTGCCATAGTAATAGCCGTCAGCCCATGAGAGGCTTACAAGTTTTGTCAGATTTTCAAAGCCTTGCCTGTTCTTTGCAAGTAATATGAGATGGTATGTCGGTCTGTTTAATATCGGACTGACATGTTCCTCTTTATGGTTACAGGCTACAAACATCTCGCATCCGTATATGGGCTTAAACACATCCAGTCTGTTGTCCTTACGCTGCCTGTTGATTTTTGCACAATAGTCAGCGAACTCTTTCAGACCGTCTAAGACGCCGTGATCGGTGATAGCCATGCCTTTCATGCCGTCGTTGATTGCTTTGTCTACAAGAGTTGGTATCTCTGACAATCCATCCATCGTGCTGTAATGGGTGTGGACATGCAAGTGAACGAAATCTTCCATCTATTTTTGTTAAAGAGGGTTATTAGATTTCTATATCCAAGTGTTGTAAATGTACTTCATTTTTTCTTACCCCCCCCGTTTTGACATTTTTTAACGCTACCAAGCAACGGCTCTTTATAATTTCCCGTTACAATAACTCATCTCCGTCAGTTCACACCATCCTGCATCCTTGATTTCTCTCAGGAAAAGTCTGGCGCACATTTCGGCATCGTTGCCGGCGCGGTGGTGTGTGCCTTCGGTAATATCAAACTGGGCGCATAGGTATTCGAGGGAGTTGCACCCAAAGTCATAGTTATGGCGTGCGGCACGTAGGGAACAGTAGTAATCCACTTCCGGCTTTCCGAGCCCATAGAGTTCCAGCGACTTGCGGATGCAGGAGATGTCGAAGGCGGCGTTGTGGGCCACCAATACTGGCGTTTCCTCAATATATTCCATTATTTCTGCCCACACCTCGGGAAACTCAGATGCATTGGCGGTATCTTTGGGCTGGATGCCATGCACCTGTATGTTCCAATACGAATACGCATTGTCTACGGGGCGTACCAGCCATGATTTAGTTTCAACAATCTTGCCGTCCTTAACTACACAGATGCCGGCTTCGCAGATGGAAGCCCGTTTGCCCGTAGCAGTCTCAAAGTCTATTGCTATAAAGTTGAGCCCTTTCATACGTCAGTCCTTGTAATATGACGCTAATGTCTTGGCCAGGTTGCGCATCTGGTCACGAAGGCTCTTCGGTTCCAGCACTTCCACCTGGTCTCCCTGCTGCATTATGAGTTGCAGGAAGTCGTATGTCAGTTTCACGTCGTAGGAGAATGTCGTTGACTCGTCATCGCTGCAGATTTCCTGTTGCGACTCATGAAAGGGCAAAGTGCATAGATAGTCGGGAGCATCCCAATATGCTTTCAGCACAACGTGCTCTGTCGGTTCGTCGCTCGGAATTATACCGGTGCATCCCTCGTAGTAGTCTTTTATGTTGAAGTCCTTCTTCATCTCGAAGGTCTTGTCGAGGATTTTGGCTTGACTGATACGGTCGAGCCCGTAAGCCAGGATTTCCTTATATGGCGTATATCCTTCTTCACCTTGATGTTGCCTGTTCTTCTCCACATAGTAAGGATTGTTGGCAATGACGTACCAACGGCGCTTCGCAACTTTGAGGCAGTAAGGCTCAATCTCGAAAGTATTGGCGTAAGGTTTGTTGAAACCCTGGTGCGTCACTTCCATCGCTTTGTTCTCGCGCATCGCCTGCATGAATGTGGTCAGCCAAGTGTGCCCGGAAGGAATTTCCTCAAACTCCACACGGTCTTTCAGTTTACTGTCCACCTGTATTTGGTTGAGTGTGGCATAGGAGTCGACGAGCCAACTTCGCAGTCCGTCGCCTTCCAATTCCTCGGGGTTCAGAATGTGATACTTGTATCCCTTCACATCGGGATCAACCTCTATTACAATGTTGAAGATTTCCAAAATGGCTTTGCGATGGTTGTGGAATGTGCGTAGAGGCAGTTCGTCACCTTTACCATAACTCAGCCCGCTCCGTTGCCACTTGTCGTTAATCTCCTTATAAGTGAGGTGCTTGTAGTGGCGTAGCGTATCAATGAGCCACACATATCTACCGATTTGATTTGCTGGCATAACGTAATTCTTTAGTTGACCAAAGATATATAACTTTTTTGAAAGACAAGGGTATAACATCGGTTTTGCTGTTTAAGCGGTTCATGTCGTTTTATGCAAATTTGATGATTTGCATTTCGGCAGCTTCTCTCTGTGCTTTCGTCAACCCTAACGATTCGTCGCTTTCATCAAGTCTTTTCGCGCCTATGGTTCCTATATACATATCTCTTGTCTTATATCCAATCGGGTGAGTTTATGATATCCGTTTTGCCGTCAATGTAGTCTTGCAGGCATTTCCTGATGCCGTCCAGGCGGGGCGAGCAAGGCATTTCGTCAGCGAAAGCCTGAACTTCAGATTTGTCGGGCGACATGAAGAGCATCTCGTCGTCAAACCTCGTCAAATATACTCCAGTGGTTTCAAGATACTCGCTGTCAAGAATTTTTTGCAGTATTTCCTTGGCATCGCGGCTGTAGTCAACTAAAGTTGCCTTCGTCTTGTTTTCGGTAACGGTTCGCAGTTCACGGATCAAAGCGCGGATCTCAAAATATGCTGGCAGATTTTTGGGCAAATTGTTTTTCTGCAACATGGTGGCAGTATAAAATTTCTTCCAATTCAAGTAGGTTCTTCGCAGGGCATCTATCGTACTGCGCCTGTTTAGTGACCGCCCTTCCAGGGCAAGCATTTCCTCGGCTAGAAGGTAGTGTTCAGAGTGCTTGTCCACAGGTTTGCCTTTTTGTTCCTTTGGCACGGGAGGAGCAGAAATGCGCAGAAGGAGTTTTCTTTCAACAGGCGGCATGGGGACACCGTCGGCGTTCTTCCAGTCCAGTTTGTCCCAAGGAGCGTTGTCATCATGCTCTGAGCGGTTAGACATGTCCTTCATGTCTCCATAGCAGATTTGGTCGCGGGGAACAATAATGACGGCGTCAAGTTGGGAGAGTGTCTGGATAATTGTTTGAAACTGTTCCGACTCGAAGGCGAGTTGTTTTGTCTGGTAGTGCATCAAAGGCTTGCGCGTTTTGTTGCCGGGCGTTTTCCTTTCGTAGATGGAGGTTATCGGACTGCCAACAAAAAGTGAGCGTATGCCGTCAAACCGATTGTCGTTCTCAAAATCCTTAGAATGGTCGTCCGCCACATAGATGACATATTTCACAACAGTGTCAAATATTCTGTACGGCAGTAAAGAGAATGTAGTTTTCAAACCTGCGATAGTGTAACTGGTATTTGTGTTTGTGGCATATTTCATGCCTTCGTGGAGTGGTATGGAAACGCTTTTAAGAGTTGCACGCAGTTTTGATTCGTCTATAGGAAGAAGAAGTCCGGTTTGGGTTTGTACTTTGCCGTCAACCTTTTCGCGTAAGGAGAATGTGATAAAGCGTGGTTTCAGATTGGCTATATCAGGATGAACGTATGCGCCGAGTATATTTCCAGTAATAATCTTGCGCTCTATAATTTTGTTGTTGTTGCGGGCTATTTCGGCATCCCATGTCCCTTGGGTGGGGTTCCACTTTTCGGAGTCGAGTATCTCTTGAAGTCTGTCAAAGTTGCTCCATTTGTTGTTGTGGACCAAGTTGATGCTGATTTCTGTCGACACAGCCGTAAGGGCAAAGACGAGTTCCACACGGCTTGGCATGAATCTGGTCCGCTCGTCCTTGCCAAAGCGGATGTCGCACAATACAGCCATAACCCGTTGCGGGCATTCGTCGTTTGCGAGTTGCTCGCGTATGTTGTAGTACCCGTTGCCAATTACAGCCTTGGACAGGATGGAGATAAGTCTCTTCTTCTCAGAAGTCTGTTTCTTGACATCTCTCTTTTCTTTATCTGCAAGATGATTGTATTCGTTTGAGAAAGACAACAGCTTGCGCATGATTTGTTTTGCTCTAGCCTGTCTGTCTATGTCGCCAAAGTAGTCGGACGGCCAATTGTCTGAACTAGTGTGCGCTCTTTCCAGCCAGTCTTCAGCTTGCGTTTCGTCACCGCCATACTTCATTAGCATGCGCTTTGCGTCCGCATGCAATAATGCCCGGCGCTCGTCATATTGCTGGTGAATCTGCTTGGTGTGGCGGGAGTAGTAGGCCGTGATTTCTTTCCGCAGCATTGCATTGTCGGTATAGTAGGTGCCGTACCGCGCCTTGACTTCATCGCATTTTTGCATCAGTGTGTTGTAGCTGTAGGGGAAAGTCTTGTGCTTGCATTTGTATGTCGCCAAGTAGGAGCAACCGCCGAGCTTGGTGTCCGTCTTTGCCGTGGTGAACAGTTCTTCGCGCACAAACTCCGCCTCGAAGTCACGGTAGTCGCGTTCCAGGTCCCACTGGTTGATGCGGCGGAGTTCTGCCTCGAGCGTGGTGTATGCATTCATTAGGTCGTCCACAATATCCTGTTGGGCGGTAACGCTAAGCATGGCTATTCTGGCTAGCAGTTTGCTTGCCGTCACTTTTGTGGGCAGTCCCAACTCCCAAGCCACTTCGGGATGGTCGGCGAGGTATTCTGACGCCACTTCATTGCCGTACTTGTTGCTGAGGTCTATAAAGTCCGCCTGCTCCTTGTCTTGGTCCTGGCAGGCAGTGGTGTTGGCGCTCAGTGATCGCAACTTGGCGCGGAGCATCATGTTGAGCCTTTTCTCTGACGGAATAGCCGTGATGATGTATTCGTACAGGGGCGGCAAGTCTGCGCGTTGTCCTGTGCGGTTGATGCGGCCGCGTTTCTGAAGGTCTATGTTTACGTCGAGGTCGTTCTGCACGATGAGCATCTTGCGCTGGCGCACCTGCTCCTCCGGCACTTCGGCTGTGGAAATGGCATGCGCGCTGGCGCCTATGGCCCCACAGGCATTGATGAGAATTACATCAAGCTTGTTGTTCTGGAAATCATTGAAAATGTGGTTGGAGTGGCGTTTCTTCCGGCCAATCATCCGGGCGTGGATGAAATCGTCATCTCCGTCGGGCGACAGGTATTCCAACTGGTGGGCGCGTCCTGTACATTCCTCAAAACGGATGTTGATGGTTTCGCCGTCGGGCGCTTCAAACGTCTCTCTTTCTATCAGCTGCCGGATGACGTCGATAGGCGACATCGGAAGATGGAATACCTCTTCCTTAATGCTTTTCTCAATGTTCTTGTACTCGAGTTCTCCTTTGAAGATTAAGTTGGGTATTTCGTCGTCGTCAAAATCTATGACGCTAAGCACTTCGAAAATTGTGAGGTTATTGTCGTCTGTGCTGTTGGTGCTGCGCACGGTCTTTTCCAAAAGCCGCAGCAACAATGCTGAAAAGTCACCGCAAACGGAACCGTCGTCTTGTGCCATAACGTCGCGCAACACACACTCAAGAGTGTCGCTCATGCCAATAACGACACTCTTTCCGCTCCTTACCTCCTCTATGGCAGTCTGCGCTACCTGTTGGGCTTTCAGAGAGAGTAGAAGCACCTTGTTGATATAGAAGAGTTGTGACATTGTAGGATAGCATGTGAATATTAACGAATCATCTCTTTTTGCCAGGTAATCCTTTGCCTTGTTTACCAAAATTTTTACCATGGCAGACAGGTTGACAATTTCCCTGAAGAAATACATTACTTTGTCGAAAAGCTCGCTATGAACAGTCAGCTCGTCTTCAAGGTAGGTGTAGACTGGGGTAGGAATGCCAGCCGATGAATGTTCGCGTCTGATCATTTGTCCTTCGGCAGCCAGACACGACGAGACGTATTCTTGCATTTGGACTCCGCCGGCATGAAGCGCTTCTTCCAATGTGCTTTCTGTTGCCAAGGCGCTCAATGCCGTGCGCCTCATGAATGTTATCAAACTCTCCGGACGCTTTGCGAATGTGGCGGAAAGAAATACGCATTGTGTTTGTGGCGACTCTGTGAGAATCAGATTGATGCTTTGGGTGATGATTGATATCTTTCCTGCACTGACGCTGCTGCTGCGGTGAGCCTCGTCAAAGACGAACAGCACGCGGTGCTTCTTGCACAAAGACCGCAGGAAGTCTACTCTTGTCATGTCTTTTCGCGCGTCTTTAAGCTGTGAGTAGGTAACCATCAGGTAGTCGTAAGCGCCCTTGGGAATGTCACCGTCATTGAAGATAGTTTCCAGAATCTTCTTCTTTGGCGCCTTATACAACACCTCATATTGCTTTTGGTAAAGGCTCATGATGTTGGCGTCGAACTTTGCCCTTTCTTCTTCTTCGTCGTCTGTTGTAGGCGTCCATATCTCGTCCGGCAAGTCCACTTCTGCTGTTTCGGCAACCTTGTCGAAGTCAACCACAGACACTCCGGCATTGACAACCAGCGGGCGCGCGTCTTTTATGCCAAGCGCTTTGCAGTCTCGATACATGTCGCTGAACAGCGTGTAGCGGTCGGTGAAGAAAATCGGAAGATATCCGGCCAGCAAACCGTAACGTATCATGGCTGCGGCTTGTCGGCCTTTTCCAATTCCCGTCTGGTCGCCAATGATGACCGACTGTGCCCTTTTCTCAATGTTATACATGGCCAAGGCAACCCCGTCAACCTGTTCGGCAGCCAAAGCGTAACGCAGTTCGTCCAGGCTCATGTGCAGTCGGTTGGCGACATATCCGCTTACGTCGTCGCCCAAAGCCTCGCTAAGTTTGTGCAGGGCACGGTTTGTCGGTTCCACCAACTGGCTTGGCACAACAGACCCTAAAGAATTCACACCGCTGGCCACACTTTGGTAAACGTCTGAAGTATTCATTTTGTTCTTTTATGTTGTCTTCTGTATAATAAATATCTTAATCTTGAAAACAGCTACATTTTGGGTTGAAATGTAGCGA
>CAZDOH010000095.1:0-8318 GCA_964507005.1 uncultured Prevotella sp.
AAAAGAAAAGCGTGGGGGAGAACAACACAGTAAAAACGAAGACAGGAGATGAACATTCAGAATATCTTGTCCATCTCCTGTCCGGTTTACTGAGGTAACCTTAGCAGTTACCTTCTGCGCCGTGTGTCAGCTCACTCGGTTGAGCTTCTTTATAATCGAGAAAATGAATAGCGCTGCTACCAGGCATATCACCATTAGGGTTCCCCATACTATAGGCAATGGCATATCCCACATGTGGCCGGGTATCGATACCAGTTTGTTGCCGATTGCCGTAGCAACAAACCAGCCTCCCATCATCATTCCTTTATACTTGGGAGGAGCGACTTTCGTAACGAACGAAATGCCGATAGGCGAGAGCAGCAGCTCGGCAAACGTAAGTATAAGGTATGTGCTTACCAAAAGATTCGGATTGAAGTCGGCTACATGGTTGGGATGGTTTGTGGCAGGAGCTCCGATGCAGAACACCGTCATTACAAGATAAGCAACTGCGGCCACAAGCATGCCCAAACCGATTTTTACGGGAGCTTTCGGCTCTTTCCCCTTCTTTGCAAGCCATCCAAACAAGGCGATGCTTACCGGAGTAAGGGCTACTACGAAACAAGGATTGAACTGCTGGAATATAGGAGCGTCGATTTTAACCACATCGCCACTGGTAGTGCAGTATGTGTATACCAGCACTGCTGCAGGCACTACGACGAGAAGCGAGTTTACGAGTTTGGAAACGGCGGAAGCTTTGCGGTTTGTAAGAAGTCCGCAAATGCCGAATACCATGAAGATGCCCAGTACAAGATTGACAACATTGAATTCCATTGCCGTTATGCCGGTAACTTCACGCGAGGTGAACTCGTCGGCAAACCAAGTAAGCGTCAAACCGTTCTGGTGAAAAGCCATCCAGAAGAATATTACCACGGCAAAGACGAGAACAAGGCACACAATGCGCTCCTTTGTTTCTGCGGGGCTCATCTCGTCAGCTACATCTTCAGCGGATTTCGCGCATTTCTTGTTCTTTACAAGAACCTGTTTGTAAGTTGGCCTTCCCAGGAAATAAATAAGCATGCTGACCACGACTGATACACATGCCACGGCAAAAGCGAAATGATAGGAGTCGGCTTTTGTAAATCCCAGCGAATCCTGCGCCCATGCCATAATGGAGGTTGCTGCAGTGGGGGCAAAAAGGGCGCCGATGTTTATCGCCATATAGAAAAGAGAGAAGCCTGCGTCGCGCTGTGCGGAATATTGCGGCGCATTGTAAAGGTCGCCTACCATTACCTGCAGGTTGCCTTTGAAAAAGCCCGTTCCGAGACTTACGAGAAGCAGTGCCGCTCCCATGGCAGCAATAGCCGGTACGCCTTTCCCCATGGGAATTGACAGGAACAGATACCCGAGAAACATTATCACGATACCGATTACCACCATTTTATTGTAGCCCCATTTGTCGGCAGCCATGCCACCAAAGAGCGGAAGGAAATAAACGGCAGTAAGAAACCAGGTGTAGATTTCAGCGGCAGTCCCGGCCGTAAAGCCGAAGTTTTCGCCAAGGAAAAGGGCAAATACTGCCAGCATCGTGTAGTAGCCAAAACGTTCCCCCGTATTGGCTAAAGCCAAGGTCCATAGACCTTTCGGTTGATTTTCAAACATATTGATGAGATTTTGTGGTTTTATGATTTATCGCTTGTCAAATTTTCAAAAATGGCATGTGTCTGTTGCTGCAAGTCGATCGGTGATAACTTTACTTGCATGCCTCGGATGCCTGCGCTTATGTAAATCTCCGTGTAAAGCTGTGCCGATTCGTGGATGAATGTGGGGAAAGCCTTTTTCATGCCGATAGGCGAGCATCCTCCGCGTATGTAGCCCGTTGTCGGCAGCAGTTCCTTTAGCGGCAGTGGCGAGCATTTCTTGTTTCCGCTTGCCGCGGCAGCCTTCTTCAAGTCAATTTCCGAATCGCCGGGTACGACACACACGAAAATACCCGTTTTGTCGCCATGCATTACTATGGTTTTGAATACTTGATTGACATCCTCGCCAAGCGTTTCAGCAACGTGCGCCGCGCCGAGGTCGTTTTCGTCTACTGCGTATTCCACCAGCTCATAACCGACTTTGGCTTTGTCGAGAAGCCGGGCAACATTCGTTTTCCTTATGTCTTTATTTTTGCTCATGTTTCAGTCTTTCAAGTTCTTCCGAGAGGAATCGCGAGGTGTATCCCGCGTTCGATGCCGCCACTTGCTCAGGTGTGCCGCAAGCTACGACTCTGCCGCCTTCCGCACCGCCGCCAACTCCCATGTCTATTACGTAGTCGGCTTGTTTGATTACGTCCAGGTTATGTTCTATGACGATAACCGTGTTCCCTTTCTCTACCAGGCGGTTGAGCACTGACAGAAGAATCCGTATGTCTTCGAAATGCAGTCCGGTGGTTGGCTCGTCGAGAATATACATGGTTTTTCCGGTTTCGCGTTTTGAAAGTTCAGCGGCAAGCTTGACCCGCTGGCTTTCTCCGCCGGAAAGTGTGGTAGACGACTGGCCCAGTTTGAGATATCCAAGCCCCACTTCCTTGAGCGTGATGATTTTTCCCCGAATAGACGGAATGTTTTCGAAGAAATCCACGGCTTGGTTTATTGTCATGTCGAGAACGTCAGAAATGCTTTTGCCCCGATACCTTACTTCAAGTGTCTCGTGGTTATAGCGCTTTCCGTGACATTCTTCGCATGGCATGTATACCGTAGGCATAAAGTTCATTTCGATGCATTTGTAGCCGGTACCCTTGCAGGCCTCGCATCTGCCGCCGCCGGTATTGAAAGAGAAGCGCCCGGATTTGTAACCTCTTATTTTTGCTTCCGGAAGTGTTGCGAAAAGATTGCGTATGTCCGAGAACACTCCGCAGTAGGTCGCAGGATTCGAACGGGGCGTACGGCCCAGCGGACTTTGGTCAACGCTTATTATTTTGTTGATATTTTCATAGCCGGTAATTTTCTTGCAGGGCAGAGGCTCGCGCTGTGAACCGTAGAACCTGTGCGAAAGGAACGGCAGCAGTGTATCGCCAATGAGCGTTGATTTCCCGCTGCCTGAAACTCCGGTAATGCAGACAAGCACTCCCAGAGGTATTTCGACATCAATGTCTTTCAGATTATTTCCGGATGCGCCTGAAATCTTTATTGAATTTCCCGGCTTGGCCTTGCGCCTGGCTGCGGGTATTTCAATGCTTACTTTCTCGTTGAGATAATTGGCTGTAAGCGTTTCGGTTTTCAGCATTTGCGAAACCGTTCCTTGAAACATTACGTTGCCGCCTGCCAGTCCTGCTTTCGGGCCAAGGTCTACAATATAGTCAGCGGCAAGCATCATTTTACGGTCATGCTCCACAACTATTACGGTGTTGCCCATGTCACGGAGCTTCTTCAGCGAATTTATAAGACGCTCGTTGTCCCGCTCATGCAGGCCTATGCTTGGCTCGTCAAGAATGTAGAGCACGTTGACTAGTCCGGAACCGATTTGCGTGGCAAGACGGATGCGTTGCCCTTCGCCGCCTGAAAGGGTGGACGATGCGCGGTGGAGCGAAAGGTAGTCAAGCCCTACGTCAAGCAGGAAGTTTACACGTTTGCTTATTTCCTTGATAATCTCATGCCCGATTTTACGCTGTTTTTCAGTAAGATGTTGCTCCAGTCCGTCAATCCATTCTGCCAGTTCCCGGATATCCATTTTCGAAATCTCGAAAATGTTTTTGTCGTTGATGCGATAGCACAATGCTTCTTTGTTCAGTCTTGCGCCATGGCATTCGGGGCAGGTTTTTTTTGTGGCAAACTGCTCAACCCATTTGCGCATGGAGGCAGAATCTTCTCGTTCGGCAGACATTTCTATAAAACGGGCAATGCCTTCGAATTCCGTAAAAAAATCTGTTGACGTATGTATTTTGTCAGCCGGAACCCTTATCTGCTCGCTCGAGCCATTGATGATTTCCTCAATCACGTCTTCGGAAATTGAGCTGACAGGCGTGTTTAGCGTGTATCCGTAGTTATTGAGCAGGGCTTCTATTTTATAGAAAATTAGGGAATTGTGGGCTTTTCCTAAAGGAGCGATTGCACCGTCGGCAATAGACTTTGAGCGGTTGGGAATTACCTTGTCGACATCTATGGAACTGATTTGCCCCAGGCCTTTGCATTTCGGGCATGCCCCCACGGCAGTGTTGAACGAGAAATTGTTGGGTGCCGGATCTTTGTATGATATGCTTGTGGTAGGGCACATAAGCCGGCGTGAATAATACCGGGTTTTCTCGTCGGTAGCATCAACAATCATTACAAGCCCGTCGCCGCGGTCAAGACAGAGGTTCACACTTTTCGTCAGCCTCTCCAAGTCTTTGTCGTGTACCTTGAGTTTGTCTACAACAAGTTCAATGTCGTGGCTTTTATAGCGGTCAAGCTTCATTCCGCTGGTGATTTCGGTTAATTTCCCGTCGATTCTCACGTTCAGGAACCCGCGTTTGCGCTCGGTTTCAAACAATTCCTTGTAGTGCCCCTTACGGTTTCTTACCAATGGAGCAAGCAGGTATATCTTGTGGCCGTTGAAATCTTTAAGTATAAGGGAAATCAGCTGTTCGCTGGTGTATTTCACCATTTTCTCGCCCGTTGCATACGAATATGCATCGCCGATGCGTGCCATTAGCAACCGTAAGTAATCGTATATCTCGGTAGCGGTTCCTACAGTCGACCTGGGGTTGCGGTTTATGGTTTTTTGTTCTATGCTTATAACGGGGCTTAAGCCTGTTATCTTGTCCATATCAGGCCGTTCGAAATGGTCGATAAAGTTTCGTGCATAGGTGGAGAAAGTCTCAATGTAGCGGCGTTGCCCTTCGGCATAGATAGTGTCGAAAGCCAATGAACTTTTCCCGCTGCCGCTAAGCCCGGTGATTACGGTAAGGCTGTTGCGGGGGATAACTACATCTATGTTTTTCAGATTGTTTACTCTTGCCCCGAGCACCACAATCCTGTCGTGCGGTTGGCAGCCTTCAACGGCATTGTCAGTTAGCCGATTCTGAAGTGTCATATCCGCGTAGAAGATTAATGTCGCGCCTTAAGTTATAGTTGCGCCCGTCGGCTCCTTTTGCCTTTATGATAACAAAATATACACCTTCTTTTGCATCATGTCCGTTTATGGTTCCGTCCCATCCGTCGTTGATATCGGTCCAGTCGAATATCTTCTTTCCCCAGCGGTTGAATATGTAGCCATGAAAACTTACAATGCTTTGGTGCCCTTCCTTTACCTTGAATACGTCGTTCTGCCCGTCGTTGTTGGGCGAAAAGGCATTGGGGATTTCGAGCTTTGAAGTGCTTATGCTTATCGTGAAGGGAGATTCCTGGGAATACTCCACGGTATCTGTGCCGTTTACGAAACTTATAAACAGTTGTATGGTGAACGAACCGCTTTCGTTGAAAGTGTAGTCGGTGTTTTCCTCATACCTTGTAAGGAAAGGCGTTTCGGTATCGGTGCTTTCGTAAAAGCGCCATTCGTAAATGGGGGTGTAGCCGTCCAGATTGCTTGGGTTTGCCTTGAACGAGGCCTTTACCGGTGCAGAGCCTTCGTAGCTGTCGGTGACCTGCACACTGTCGTTTGCCGTCAATGTCATGGAAGGCGATGCGCCAGGAACGGCGTCATCGGCATGCACTAAAACCGAAAATGTAGTTGCTATAAGCAATACAGCGTATTTTTTAATGTTCATAGTTACTTTTAGCAGATGCCCGCACTGCGGGTGTTGGGTGGTTTCCGCGAAGTTACGATTATTCTTTCAAACTGCGGCATTTTTCGTACTTTTGTGTTTCAAAACTTAATATGGTTATCTTAATGTCCAATATAAAGAACAGGTTTGCGACAATTGCCGTCATTCTGAATCTATTGTTTGCCGTGTGTCATGCCCAGACAAACAAATTTACCCATACCGTAAAACAGGGAGAGACTGTTTATGCCATATCGAGAATGTATGGAGTGTCGCCAAGCGATATAATGAATGCCAATCCTGGTATTGGCGATGCCTTGCGCGCGGGGAGTGTGCTGAAAATACCGTTGACGGGGAATTCTTTTGTCTACCACACTTTGCAGCCAAAGGAAACCCTTTATTCGCTGGCGAAGAAATACGGTGTTGACGAAAAAACAATTGTCGACGCCAATCCGGGGCTTAGCGAAACGAATTTCAACGCAGGCACAACAATTAAAATACCGTGTAACCGCTTTGCCGCATTGGCAGTGGATACCGTGGCAGACCACCCGACAGGAATTGCCGGAACCGATTGCCGTGAAATGCATATCACCAAGAAGGGCGAGACGCTTTATTCAATAGCAAAGCAATATGGAGTGACGCTGGAAGTTTTGTGCAAGGCTAATCCGGACATTGCGGCATCGCCCGAAAAGAAGCTGCGTAAAGCTACTTACGTCTGCATTCCCTTTGCCAATGAATCCAGTTCACCTGCTGCTAATGTTCTGCCGCCGGCCGTGGCTTCGGCGTCTGCCCCTGCCTCGGCATCGCAAAACAAAAACAGCCGCATCGCCTTTTTCATGCCGTTCTTTACCGATGCCGGGCGCTCCCTGCAATTTTACCGCGGTTTTTTGTATGTGCTGAATGAGCTGCGCAAAACCGGCAGATCGTTTGTCGTTGAAAGCCATAACGCGGGGCAGTCGGTGGCCGAAATAAAGAAGATTCTCGCCAGCAACAAGAATCTGCAGAATGCCGATGTAGTGGTTTCGTGCGGTACGGAAAATGTATGCAATGCAATAGCCGAATGGTGCTCGCAACATAAAGTCAGGATGTTTCTTCCCTACGCAAAGACGCTCGACGCAGTATACAACACGCCCTATGTCACGCTTGCCCAGATGCCCGATGATTATTTCAACGGAGTGTATGCAAGGTATTTTCTGAACACGGCGGGCACCGATGCAGGCATATTGTGCTTTGAAACTTCTGAATGTGACGGAGCAACCGGGCAATTGCTGAAAGAGTTGCAAAGCCTGGGGCGGAAAGTCGAGAAATTCAGCCTTTCAGCCAAAGCCGAAGACATTGCCGGGGCACTGAAAGCCCATAGCCGCAACATTGTGATATTGACTTCGCCTTTACAGGCCGACTATATGAAGCTGTCGGCACTTCTCGACAAAAGCTGTGCCGGCGGCACGCAGCCGGTTTATACGGTCGTGGGCCATCCTTCGTGGAAAGATTTCGGCAATGCGGCACGCAGCACCTTCTACCGCCATAACGTGACGATATGTACGCCCCAATTCATAAACGTATATTCGTCCGGCTACGCTCCGCTGCGGCAATATTTCATCGACACATTCCACAAGACTCCGTCGGCTGAAGAACAGCGCAGTTTCTTCCTGGGTATAGATTGCGCCAATAAATTGTTTTCGGTAGACGTGCCGTCGCTTTCGCATCCTTTTTCCTTGCAGCGCACTTGTAATTGGGGTGGCGAAATCAATGGCGCAGCACGAATCGTGAGATTTACCCCCAACAACACAGTTGAAATTAACGACTATGAATAATAAAAAGATTGTCACCATAATAGCAGCCTGCGTGCTGGGCGTGACTGCGTTTGCCCAGGTGGGCGAAAGCCGCAGCGGGCTCAGGATAGGTGTAACTTCCGGCTTAAGCCTTAATTCCATTGACTTCGACCCCACAGTGAAGCAGCGGAGCCACACGGGCCTCAATTGCGGCATAGCGTTGAAATATGTGTGCGAAAAATATTTCAAGACCCTTTGCTCGCTTCAGGCAGAGCTCAACTATGCCCGCCTGGGATGGAACGAAGAAATATTGAGCTATTCGGGCAGCAAATTGCCCGACACTTACCAGCGCCACATGCACTATATCCAGCTGCCGTTGCTTGCCAACCTGGGATGGGGACGTGAAACAAAGGGGATGATGTTCTATATTGTAGCAGGCCCGCAAGTGGGGTATTGCATAAGCGAGAGCAGCCAGCGCAGCGCGCAGTGGACCGTTGATGCCGCAGGCAACCCCGACCGCCCCAACAATATGTATGAGCAATACAACCTGGAAATTGAAAATCGTCTTGATTACGGTATAACAGCCGGCGCGGGCTTGGAATTGAACACTTCGCACCTTGGGCATTTCACACTTGAGGCGAGGTATTATTATGGGCTTGGCGATGTGTTCGGCAATTCTAAGAAAGACGTATTTTCCCGTTCTGCCAACAATACCGTTACCGTTAAACTGGGGTATTATATTGATGTGACGAAGTAATAGCCAGTGCCCCTTAAAGATGGTTCCCGACTTTGCTTTACGCAAATGCAGTAGTACAGGAAATTACAGCCGTTTGCAGGGTGCGGGATGG
>CAZDOH010000096.1:0-8049 GCA_964507005.1 uncultured Prevotella sp.
CGCGGTAACACTAGAGGGGATCTCGATACTCGTAAGACTACTGCAATCACAAAAGGCATAATCACCTATCGAGGTAACACTAGAGGGGATCTCGATACTCGTAAGACTACGACAGCCATAAAAGGCATAATCGCCTAACACATTATCTTTTGTATAATAATGATGTCCATCATTATCAATATAATAAAAGCCCCCGCCACTCACAATCTTAACTTCAGACAAATCCAAAGTTGCAAGTTTGCCATCTGTTGAGTTTGCCAGAGAGTCGCTACCTGCCATATCGCGTATCATTCTCAAATCAGTGCCATTAATCTCACCAATAATCTTCAGATTGGTAATCTTATACATCTCTGTACTACCAATTTTATCTGACAATGTACCAGCACTATCCAACTTGATCGTGATTTGCTGAGTAATCAAGTCATCTGCTGCTTGAATAGCCACGCACCAAAGCAACATAAACATGACTGTCAAAAAACGTTTCACTTGTTTCATTATACTATATTTTACGATTATATATTTCTTATGACATTCATATAGAACTGTTTGAAATCTTCCGAAGCACTCGTTCCCACTGTGGCCTTTGTCTGAGGCGCATCCCGCAAAAGCGGAACCTGCATAGAGAGCATACCAGATGCCTTGCAGTTTGAATTGTAAGCCTTATAATTCAAATTGTGAGGCATCTGGTTTTTTCGCTATACGCAGAGAATTTTCCGGGCAAGGGCTTTTGCCGAAAAAAAAAGAAAGTGCACCTGGTGACACACCTTCTTCTCCTTCACATTTATAACGACACTTACTGCCTTATTTCAGGCAGAAGAACATTTCGTTATCCTTTTCCTCTACTTCAAGTTTGTCTTCGCGAAGCAACCAGCCGAGACCGAGATAAAATTCCTTCTCGTTGATTTTTGCCAGTTTCTTGATTTGTTTCAGAGTCAGTTCTCCTTTTTCGTTGAGAACACTCCAGATTTTGCCTGCTGTTTCTCCAGCTTTCTCTTGCATAATGTTTTTGTTTTTTGCGGGTTAAGCACTGCTCCACCCTAGTTTGTCACTGCAAAAGTAATTGATTGGGTTCAACACTGGCCACAATAAATTAAAAAATATGCGGATAACGTGCCGCAGGCTGTGTGTTTGCCATACGCAACAGTCAAAAAAAAGAGAACCACGCCGTTAAGCGCAGTTCTCCTCTTGTTTTCCGTAATCTTAGTGGCATCAATATTCTGCCTGAATGATACCGCGTTTCGATTCGCCTATGAACTTCATTATGTTAGCGATTTCTTCGCTTTGCGGAATCTGCTCCTTGATTTTCAGCACTGCATCTTCCACGCTGGTGTCGCCGTTGAACACCAGGCGGTAGGCGTTTGTGATGTGGCGGAGTATTCTCTCGCTGACATTGTGCTTTTTCGCGAGGAGCTCGGCATTGACTCCGTGATACATCACGGGGTTGCCGCAGGTGATGATGTAGGGGGGCACATCCTTTTGCACGCGGCATCCGCTCTGTATGAGGGAGAAGCGCCCGATGCGGCTTCCTTCGTGCACCACCACGAGGTTTGAAAGTATTGCTTCGCTTTCAATCTTCGTGCAGCCGGCAATTATAGATGCAATGCCAAGCACGGTGTTGTTGCGTATTTCGGCGTCGTGGCAGATGTGCACCTTTTCCATGATGAAATTGCCGTTACCGATGCGTGTTGCTCCGTCGGCATGCGTGCCGCGGGCTATGACCACGTTTTCGCGGATGTCGTTGTTGTCGCCGATGATGAGCTGGCTTTCTTCGCCCGAGAACTTGAAGTCCTGCGGATCTACGCCCAGCAGTGCATGGCCGTGGACTTTATTTCCCTTTCCGAGCACAGTGCCTTTCAGTACTCCGGCATAGGGCATAATCACACAGTCGTCGCCTACAACAGCGCCTTCGCCTATGAATGCAAAGGGCATTACCTCTACATTGTTCCCCAATTCGGCTTTCGGGTCTACGTATGCATATTTGCTTATCATGTTATATCGTTTTTTTTGACGGGTGATTGTCAGTTTCTTCCTCCTCCCAGTGCTGCGTAAAGGTTTACGGCAGCCTGCAGTTTGGAGTAGTTGTCGTTGATGAGAGTTAACTGTGCATTGAGCAGCGACATTTCGGCCGTGAGTTTCTCGAGGTATGTTGTCGAGCGGTCGAACTTGAAGAGCTCGTAGGTCTGGTCGCGTGTTTTCTTCAGGGCTTCCACCTGCTGGCTGCAGATTGTTGCCTTTTCGCACGCTGCCTTGTAGGAATAGAGTGCGTTGCTCACTTCGGTGCCAGCATTGAGCAGAGTCTGCTCGAAGGTGTTCTGCGCTGCGCGCTGTGCCGACTGCGCTATTTTTAACTGCGCCGTGAGCTTGCCTTGCTGGAATATGGGCTGCGCGAGCTGCCCCACAAGGCTCGTGATTATCTTTCCGGGATTCACAATCACGCCGTTGCTGTTGGTCCATCCTGCCTGCCCTGTGATGGTGAGCTGGGGATAGAAGGCAGAGTAAGCGGCGTTGGTGGCATAAAAAGCCGAGCGCAGGGAGTATTCGGCAGCCTTAACGTCGGGGCGGTTGGAGAGGAGCTGTGCAGGCACTCCTGCCGACATGCCTTCGGGCAGTTGTTGTGCTGCCAGCGTTGAGCGTGTTATGGTGTGGGGTGCTTCGTGAAGTATCATGCACAGCGAGTTTTCGGTTTCGCGTATGCTCTGCTCGAGTGCCGGTATGGTGGCCTTGATTTGCAGGTTGTTGGCGCGTGCCTGCTCTACGGATGCCATATTTGTCATGGCAGCCTTCTGCATTGCCTCCATAGCTTCCACGTTCTTGTCCCAGAGTTCCGAGGTTTCGCGTGTGGTGCGCAGCTGCTCGTCGAGGTTAAGCAGGGTGTAGTAGAGGTTAGCTACGTTGGCGATTATCTGCGTCTGCACCGACTGCTTGTAGGCGTTGCTCTGCATGAGCACGGACTTTGCCTGCTCCTTGGCGTTGCGTATGCTGCCGAAGAGGTCTGCCTGCCACGAAGCAGTGAGGGGCACGCTGTAGATTTTCGTGGCCTTAGCTCCGTCGAAGCTGCTGAGTGTTCCCTGTGCGCTGAGGCTAAGCGACGGCAGGTAGGCAAGCTTTGCAGCCTTGAACGAAGCCTGTGCCTGCTCCACGGTTTCCTGCGCGTTTAGAAGGTCGGTGTTGCTGGAGAGCGCCTTTTCGATGAGCGTCTGCAGGTAGCTGTCGGTGAACACCGAGCGCCACGGCATGTTGCCGAAGTTGAGCGTGTCGCTTGTGAGCACTCCGGCGGTGCTTGTGGTGTCGCGGTAGAGCGCCCCTACCGGCAGGTTGTCGGGACGTTCGTAGTTGGAATATATACGGCAACTTACTAGGCCCTGCACGGCAACCATAAGCAAGAGTATGTTGCCGGCAGTTTTTTTGATATTCAGTGTCATGTTCATCTTTCTTTTTTATTTCGAATATTGAGCTATATCGCCGCGTGCATCGCTGTTGTCGATGTCTTCCCAAACCATAGGCTTAACCTTTTCCTGCAGATACTGGAAGATTACGAAGAGCGAGGGGACGATGAATATCTGGAAGAGCACACCGATGAGCATGCCGCCCACGGCTGCGGCACCAAGCGAGCGGTTGCCGTTGGCTCCTACTCCCATAGCGAACATAAGCGGCAGAAGTCCCACGATCATGGCGAGCGACGTCATCATGATAGGACGCAGACGGGCTCCGGCTCCGAGCACTGCGGCCCAGGTGATGCTCATGCCCATCTTGCGGCGTTCGAGTGCGAACTGCACGATAAGTATGGCGTTCTTTGCCAAAAGTCCGATGAGCATGATGAGCGATATCTGCACATAGATGTTGTTGGAGGCTGCTCCGAGGAACGGCAGAATGTTGTTTGCGAGTCCCAGCAGCTGTATGAAGATGAAGCTTCCGGCGAGTCCGAAGGGCACGGAGAGAATCACGGCCAGAGGCAGCAGATAGCTTTCGTACTGTGCGCTGAGCAAGAGGTAGATGAAGGTGATACAGAGCACGAAGATTATTGCCGTTGCGCTGCCGCTACTCGACTGCTCCTCACGCGTGATGCCCGAGTATTCGTAGCCGTAGCCCTGCGGCAGGTATTTCTCTGCCACTTCCTCCACAGCCTTTATGGCCTCGCCACTGCTGTATCCATCGGCGGGGTTGCCGTTCACAGCCATTGAGGTATACATGTTGAAGCGGTTGATGCTGCTGGGGCCGTAGACTTTCTTCATTGTCATGAACTGCGTGATGGGCGCCATTTCGCTGCCGTTGCGCACCTTGATTTTCTTGAGCGACTCGAGATTGGTGCGCTCGCTGCGGTCGGCCTGCACCATGACGCGGTAGAGCTTTCCGAAGCGGTTGAAGTTCGAGGAGTACAAACCGCCGTAATATCCTTGCAGTGTGGTAAGTATGTCGTTAGGCGTGAGCCCTGCCTTCATACACTCGGCAGCGTCGATGTCAATCATATACTGCGGGTAGTTGGGGCGGAACGAAGTCTGTGCCTGTGTGATTTCAGGGCGCTCGTTGAGGTGGGCTATGAAGTCCTGCGCCACTTTGTAGAACGACTCGATGCTGCCGCCGGTCTTGTCCTGGAGGTTAAGCTGGAAGCCGTTCGACACGCTGTAGCCGGTAATCATAGGAGGACCGAAGAATAGCACCTGCGCGTCTTTTATGAGGCGGCGTGCGTTCATGTAGAGCGTGCCTATCACTACGCTGGAGCTTTCCTTCATAGAGCGTTCGTCCCAGTTCTTGAGCTTGCAGATGAACGAACCTGCGTTCGAGCCCTGTCCGCCAAGGAAGCTGTAGCCCGATATCTGCGTGTGGCTTTCCACTGCGGGCACTGCGCTGATGAGGCTGTCGATTTTTGCGAGAATCTTCTCGGTACGGTCCTGCGACGTTCCTTCGGGCAGGTCGACGGTACCCATCACAGTTCCGGTGTCTTCGTTGGGCACGAAACCTGTCGGCGTAACGTTCATCAGCACGAGCAGTCCGGCGATGCCTATCACCACGATTCCGAGTGTGAGGTAGGGACGGTGGATTTGCTTGAGCACGGCAGTCTTGTATTTGCCGAGGAGCGTATTGTAGGTGGAGTTGAAGGCTGTGTGGAAGCGGTCGACGAACGACATTTTCCTTACCTTTCCGTTGGCGTCGTGAGGCTTGAGGAATATGGCGCAGAGCGCGGGGCTCAGAGTTAGTGCGTTGAGGGCCGAAAGGCCGATGGCTATTGCCATGGTGAGACCGAACTGGCGGTAGAAGATACCTGCTGTGCCGGAGATGAAGCTCACGGGGATGAACACTGCCATCATCACGAGTGTAATGGAGACGATAGCTCCGCCGAGTTCACGCATGGCGTCGATAGATGCCTTTCGCGCCGACTTGTAGCCCTGGTCGAGCTTGGCGTGCACGCCTTCCACCACGATGATGGCGTCATCGACGACTATGGCTATGGCCAGCACCAGTGCACTAAGCGTAAGGAGGTTGATGCTGAATCCGAAGACCTTCAGGAAGAAGAACGTACCAATCAATGCCACGGGGATGGCGATTGCGGGGATGAGCGTTGAGCGCATGTCCTGCAGGAAGATGTACACCACGATGAACACGAGGATGAAGGCTTCCAACAGGGTTTTTAGTACTTCGTGGATTGATGCGAAAAGGAAGTCGTTCACGTTCTGTGCCACATTGATGTCGAGGCCTGCGGGGAGGTCTTTCTTTGCGTTTTCAAGCACCTTGGTGATGTCTTTCACCACAGTGGTAGCGTTTGATCCTGCCACCTGGAATGCCATACAGGTTACACCGGGCTTTCCGCTCACCTTGTTGGTGAAACCGTAGGTCAGACGTCCGAGTTCCACCTTGGCAATGTCTTTCAGTCGCAGCACCTGTCCGTCTTTGGTGGCGCGTATCACGATGTTTTCGAATTCCTGCTCGCTGGTGAGTCGTCCCTTGTAGCGCAGAGTGTATTCAAATGTCTGGTTTTCACGCTCGCCAATGGAACCGGGGGCAGCCTCGATGTTCTGCTGTGCCAGTGCGTTCGACACGTCGGAGGGCATGAGGTTGTACTGGGCCATGAGTTCGGGCTTGAGCCATATTCGCATTGAGTAGTCGGCACCCATCACGAATGCCTCGCCCACGCCGTTCACACGCTGCACCACGGGGATGATGTTGATCTTGGCGTAGTTCTCGATGAATTTCTGGTCGTATTTTCCGCTCTTGTCGTACACGGTGAAGATCATCAGCGTACTGTTGAGGCGCTTCATGGTTTCCACACCCACCTTTGTTACTTCGGCGGGGAGCAGGCCCTGTGCCGTCGACACTTTGTTCTGCACATTGACTGCAGCCATATCAGGGTCGGTGCCCTGCTTGAAGGTGATGGTTACCGATGCCGAGCCGGAGTTGGTGGCCGACGACGACATGTAGTCCATGTTTTCTACGCCGTTGATGGCTTCCTCGAGGGGAATCACCACGCTGTTGAGGGTTGACTGCGCGTTTGCGCCGGTGTAGGTGGCCCTTACCATTACGGTAGGAGGCGCGATGTCGGGGTATTGCTCGATTGGCAGGGTGGCCAGACCGATGACGCCCAATATCACGATGAGGATGGATATCACCGTCGACAGCACCGGACGGTTTATAAATCTGTCTAGTTTCATTTCATTCAGCTTTTATTGAACAGATGAGTTTCTCGTGGGCACGGCATCAGAAGGGCAGTTTGCCGTCCTTTTCGTCCTGCAGTGCCTGCTTGAAGTTCTTAGCCGACTGTGCGGCAGTAATGGGCTTTATCACCATGTCGTTTTTCAGGGTGCTTACGCCTTCGTTCACTATGCGTTCGCCGTTGCTGAGGCCCGAGAGCACAATGTAGTATGTGCCGTCGTTCACGTCGGCCACGGTGATTTCGCGCTGCTCCACCTTGTTGTTCTTGTCAACTACGTATACGAACTTCTTGTCCTGAATTTCGAATGTGGCTTTCTGTTCTACGAGGATGTTGCTGGAGAATGTTTCGGGCAGCAGAATGCTTCCGGTGCCGCCGCTGCGCAACTGGTGTTCGGGGTTGGGGAATGTGGCGCGCATGCTCACCGAACCAGTGGTCTGGTCTATCACTCCGCTCACGGTTTCTATCTTGCCGGTGTGCTGGTACTCGGTACCGTCGGTGAGTTTCAGCCTGGCTGCGGGCATCTGCGCGAGTGCCTGCTTCACGTTGCCCGAGTTGCGTGTCAGTTCGAGCAGCTGCTTTTCGGTGATTGAGAAGTAGACGTACATTTCGGCGATGTTCGACACCGTGGTGAGCGGTGTGGCGCTCGACGAGCTAACGAGGCTACCCACACGGTAGGGGATTTCGCCCACCACTCCGTCGGAGGGGCTGGTGACAGTGCAGTAGCTGAGCTGCTCGGCAGCGTTTGCTTCGTTGGCGCGTGCCTGTGCCAGCTGAGCCTCGCACGATGCCAGAGTTTCCTTGGCAGTCTGCAGGTCGAAGTCGCTTATGATTTGGCGTTTGTGCAGCTCTTCCTTGTTGGCTACCGTGAGCTTCTGTGTGTTGAGGGCTGCCTTTGCCACGGCCACCGAAGCCTTGGCGCTCTTCAGCTGTGCTTCATACTGCACGCGGTCGATGAGGAAGAGAGTCTGTCCCTTTTTCACCGTGCTGCCTTCGTCGACGCATAGCTTGGTTATGAATCCTGCCACTTTGGGGCGGATTTCGATGTCTTGCTTACCCTTGATGGTTGCGGGGTACGATACCGACTGTTCCGAGGAACTGGCGTTTACGGTTACCACTACATACTCCTCCGGGGCGTTGCTGTCCGTACTCGATTTCTTGCTGCATGCAGTCAGCGCAATTGCTGCCAATGCAATTACAATGCTGTTTCTCATCATTGATTGAATTAATGTATTTACTCTATATTTATCGGGTGCAAAGTTACAAAACATATTTTTGTTGCGGAAAAATGTTTTGCGTGGCCACGGCTTAATAATATCTAAAATGGGCGCGCACGTGGGCAAGAATTGTTAAAAACGCGGATAGGCGCTGGCAAAAGCCGCTAAAACATCCCGCTAGCATGCGCA
>CAZDOH010000097.1:0-7994 GCA_964507005.1 uncultured Prevotella sp.
GACTGGATTCGAACCAGCGACCTCGCGCCCCCCAGACGTGTACTCTAACCGGACTGAGCTACACCCCGCTTGCTTGGGTTTCAAGGCAAATCGTTTTCTTGCATGCTGCAAGCGAACTTGCCTTTTCGCTTTTGCGAGTGCAAATGTAGAACGTTTTTCCGAAATATCAAAAAATAAATCCATAATTTTGCCCCACAATTTGAAATAACGCTCCGAAATGATATATAAAGTAACTCCTCCGGCGTTGTCAGGCACCGTAAAAATCGCGTTGCCGGCTTCGAAGAGTCTTTCAAACCGCGCTTTGGCGATATGTGCTCTTTCGGGCGGCATGCGGCAGATAGAAAACCTTGCCGAATGCGACGACACCGAGGTGATGAAGGCTGCCCTCGACGGGGTTCGCAATGCCGAAGGCTGCATTGACGTTCACGGCGCCGGCACTGCGATGCGCTTTCTTACGGCATGCCTTGCCATTGGCAGCGAGAGTAATGTCATTACCGGCAGCGAGCGTATGTGCCGCAGGCCGATAGGCATTCTTGTAGAGGCATTGCGCAGTTTGGGAGCTGCCGTGGACTATTGCCGTGCCGAGGGCTTTCCGCCGCTTAGGGTTGGCGGTGCACGCATGCATGGCGGGGCGCTGTCTCTTCCGGCTGATATAAGTTCGCAATATGTTTCGGCGCTGCTTATGATTGCTCCCTATCTTGACGGTGGGCTGACGCTGAAACTTGAGGGCGTAATAGCTTCGCGTCCTTATATAGATATGACGCTGCAGCTTATGTGCGGGTTTGGCGCCGATGCCCGATGGATTGCCGACGACACGCTAAGGGTGGAGCAGAGCGAATATACCGCTCGCCCGTATGCGGTGGAAAGCGACTGGAGTGCGGCGTCTTACTGGTATGAGATAGCGCTGCTTTCGAGCGATGACGAATGCTGCATTTCGTTGCCGCATCTTTCGGCCGGGAGCCTGCAGGGCGATGCGCGCTGCAGCAGGTATTTCAGCGCTTTGGGCGTGGACACTGCATTTTCGGAAGGCGTGGCAACTTTGCGCAAAAGGAAAGTTGAAATGCCGCAGGAACTTGTGCTGGACTTGGGCGGTGAACCCGATTTGGCCCAGACGCTTGTGGCGGCATGCTGCGGCAAAGGCATACGTTTCAGCTTCAGCGGGCTTGCGAACCTTCGTGTAAAGGAAACCGACCGCATTGCGGCTCTGGAAAACGAATTGCGGAAGTTGGGATATGTGGTGAAGCATCTCGCGGGCGGCACGGTGTATTGGGACGGCGAAACGTGCCCCGTGCCGGAGGGAGCGGTAATCGCCACTTACGACGACCACCGCATGGCAATGTGCATGGCTCCGCTGTGTATTTCGAAGGGGAGCGTGAGCATTGCCGACCCTGCAGTGGTGGCAAAGTCGTATCCGCATTATTGGGACGACCTGCGCTTGGCGGGGTTCACGATTGAGGAGATTAAATGAAATAAAAAAGCAGTGCCCGTGTTGCCCATAATCCTTGTTGCCGTACTGATTGCCGGCATTGCCGTTTTCGCACTGTATATCCGCCGTAATCCTTTCGACCAGGTGCCGCACAAGGAAAAGCCCGGCGACTGCAATGAGGAGTGCGGCACTTGCTTTGACGTGTGCACGGCAGTGAAGGTGCTTAAGACCGAGACTTCGCAGTGCGGTGACTTCGGCGATGACGAGCTTGATGCTTTTGCCGGCATCCCGTCCGAGGCTTATAGTGAGGGGCAGATACAGATTTTTGCAGATATCCTGGAATCGTTGCCGCAGGAAGAGGTGGCGTTGTGGCTTGAAAGTCTGCGGCGCCGGAATATTGAGCTTCCTTCGGCTTTGCGTGATGAGGCGCTGATGCTTGTTGGCGGCGAATAACTCCTATTCCAGGTCAAACCATTCGCCGTCGTTGCTGTCAGAATCGCTGTCGTCGGGATATGTGTTTTCGTCTTCGCTTTCGTCTTGTCCTTCAGCATTCTCTTCTTCGGCATTGCCCGGAAGGTCGTCTTCCGACTGGTAGATGTCTATCTGCTTGTCGAGCTGCAGTTCGGGCTTGATGTTGAGTGGTGCGAAAGTGCGTTCGTAGAAGCCAAGGTAATCGGAGATGCTGAAGTCGGTGCCGAGTTTTTCCATGTTGGCTTTTGATATCACGATAAGTTTTGCGTGGTCGAGATGCGAGCGCGTAGGAGCATTGTTGTAGAGCTTCTGCGCATACGAATGGGCTTCGCTGAAGTTGTTGAATCCCTTTACGATCATTTCTCCGAGTCCTTCCTGCATTGTCTGCTCTATTTCGAAGTTGCGAACTGCAAAGTTGCTGAAGTTGTAGCGTGCCACGTCGTAGAGTAGCTGGTTTTCGTCCACCGAGTCTACTGGGTAGGCGATGATTACGTTGAAGGGCGTGTTACGTTCGGGCGACAGTTGCCGTGCCAGCTCTATAGAGTCGAGCACTGCTGCGTCGCCTTTTGTGCGGCGGTTCCACAGCGAGCCTATGTCGTATATGCCCGAGCCCGGCACGCGGCCGTCGTTCAGGCCTTTGAGTATTGCTTGCGCCAGCGGTGTGATTTCGTCTTTCGAGTATTGCTTTGTGAGCGTTTCGAGTTTGCTGCGCAGGGAGTCGCGCCGTCCCTGGCGCAGGTTTGCCATTGCTTCGAGGAAAATGAACTTGGCGCGGTTTTCGCCTTCGGGGAAACGTGTTTGCGACAGTTCGGCGTTGCGCAGCACTTCATCGGCGTTGTCGTTGCGGAAGGCTTCGTAGGTGGATGCATAAAGCGAGTCTTCGAACTGGCGCCCGAATTTGGCGTCGAATTCATAGTTAGGGTCGGAAAGCATCTTCGTGAACTTGTCGTCGGGGTATTTCTCTTCGAGCGCTGCAAGATAAACCTGTGCCAGTCCGGTGTTTCCCATCTGCGATTCCAGGAGATAAAGCTGGTAGAGCACGTCGTTCATCTTCTCGTATTCGGGATAGTCGGTGTAAACCCGCGCCAGGGTCTTTTCGGCGAGGGGGAAGTTGCCGAGCTTGTCTTTCTCGATTACGCCTGCCTCGTGCAGGTGCTCCATTATCTTCTTGTTGCTTTGTGCTATCTGCTCTTCGGTTACGGGCAACTGCTTGAGGTAGTATTCCCGCGTAAGTTTCTCGTCGTCTTTGTCTTTCTTCTTGCCGTCCGTTTCCTGGCCCTTATCTTTGCTGCCTGTCTTGTCTTTTGCTGCGGCTGTGGAGTCGGCGGGAACTTTGCTGCGGGCTGTGGCTGTAGTGTCGCCGGCAGAGGTGGTGTCGGCTGCGGCTTCCGTGTCGGAGTCGTCGTTGCCGGTTTCCGTAAGGTCCTTGTTCGACCGCCGCCAGTTGTCGGCAAGCTCGCGGTCGCCCCATTGCGTTGCGAACGACGCCTTGCCGCTTTCCACGGCTTGCGGGTTGTAGAAGTACCATGCTGTTTTGCCGTCGTTTTTCTGCGAAGCGGTGTTTTCGGTTGTTGTAGTGCTGTTGTTGCCTGCTGCTGCGTTGTTGGCGTTGCGCACTCCGGTGTTTCCCTTCCGCTCGGCTGCCGCTGCCTTTTTGCGCTCCTGGCGTATGCGTTTCTTTTCGAGTTCTATGGCCTTGTCGAACACTGCGTTTTGCTCGGCTTCGGGCATGGCAGCCAGGCGCTGCACGCTGTCTTCGGCAAACACTACGGCGGTGTGGGGCTCAAGTTCGTTGATTACTTTGCTTATTTTCTGTATGCTGTCGTAGTCGGGGCGTTCCTTGTTGATGAGGCTTATGCCGCGCGAGAGGCAGCGCTTGCACGACGTGAAGTCGTAGCGCGAATAGTAAAGCTCCGAAAGTTTCAGCAGCAGTGCTCCCTTTTCAACGCCGTTGCGCGTGGATTCCGACACTCCCTTTTCGTATGCTTCGATGGCCTTCACGGTGTCGCCTTCCGTGAGCAGTATGTTGCCTATGGCGTAGTAAATCTGGTCGCAGTATTTTATGTTCTTCGATTTCTTTGCCATGCGGTTGAGGCGCTTGAGCATGGCTTTGCTTTTGCTTTTCGACACCACTTCGGCCTGCATCACGCGGGCGTTGAGCTGCACTTCGTAGGGCGGGCTTTGCCTGATGGTTTTCGAGAGCTCCTTGTATGCCTGCTTTTTGTCGCCGCCCAGGCTGTAGATTTGTGCCAGCAGGAAGTGCAGTCGTGCCTTGGCAGAAGCTCCTCGCACGCTTTTTGCCATTTTCTGCAGGTAGGGCAGCGCTTCGGTGTATTTCTTCTGCCGTGTGTAGTAGTCGGCGTAGGCGGCGTTGAGTGCGGGCTGCGCGGAGTGGGGCACGCTGTCGCGCCCCAGCTTGTTGCGGAAGATGTCTTCGGCGTCGTAGAACCAGTCGAGCTCGCTGTAGCATGCTGCGAGCCATGCGCGGCTTTCGGCAAGCACGTCGGGCTCGGCGGCATACAGGCGGTTGATGTAGGAGAAGGTGGAAGCCGCCTCGATGAAATCGCCTTTGCGGAACTGCGACACTCCCATCAGCATCCAGGCGTTTTTCAGGAAGGGGTTGTATTCCTTGCGTGCCAGCATGTTTTTCTGCTTGGCCGTGCGGCGCTTGGCGCGGTTCATTTTTGGCTTGCGCTTTATGGAGTGGTTCTTGATGGCCTTTTCGCATTTAGTCACTGCGGTTTCGAAGTTCGACTTCCCTATCTGCGCCGTAGCTTTGTTGCTCACTGCAAACACGGGCAGCATTTCGGTGAAGTTGTCCTTGTTGCCCTGGTCTTGCGCCTGCACGCCGGTCTTGTAGGCTTCGTGGCCGTTGAAGTAGGTGTTGTAGCGTGCGGTGAATGAGTGGTAGAAGCGCGTTACCGGCGTGTTCTGGCTTGTGGAGCACGAGCACACCGCCCCCCAGGCCATAACCAGGATACATATTATATATATTGTGTAGCGCTTCACTGTCTGCTGGTGTTTTTCGGCAATGCCGTTTTCGTATAACGGCAAAATGTGGCGGTTTATTTTGTTGTAGGTTTATATTTTATATCTTTGCAGACGAAGAATATTATTCACTGACAAAATTTGATATACATTATGAAAAAAAATCTGAAGGTATTGGGCAGTCTGCCCATTGCAGGCATAGCGGCGCTCACGCTTGTGTCGTGCGGCAAAGGCGGTGCCGACAGTGCAAGGCTTACCGGCGCCCTGGCCGACGGGGCGTGGAATTCCTCGCAGTGGATTTCGGCTGTAAATGCGCCTGTGGTTACGGGCACCGTGGCGGGGGCCAACGAAAGGGCTGCCGATGGCGCCAGCTGGTTTCTCTCTACGCTGAAAAACGAACGCAAGGTGGTTTCAGCCAAGTGGATGACCAGCGGACTGGGAGTGTACGAGCTTTATGTCAACGGGAAGCTGGTGGGGCAGGAAGTGCTCAAGCCCGGTTTCACGCACTACGCCAAGACCAAGCGCTCGTTTACCTACGACATTACGAAGCTCATCGCCACCGGCAAGGGCAAGGAAAACGTCTTCTCGGTGCAGTCCACTCCGGGATGGTGGGCCGACAAGATCATCACCCCCTCGGGCAGCAACGGCATGCTGGGCAAGAAGCCTGCGTTCCGCGGAGTGGTGGAGCTGACGTATTCCGACGGCAGCAAGAAGCTCTACGGCACCAACACCACCGACTGGAAAGCCGGAGTGGCAGGGCCCGTGAAGCATGCCGCAATCTTCGACGGTGAGGAATACGACGCCCGCGTGCTGCCGGGATACAGCACTCCCGAAAAGCTCTCTGCGCCCGAGGTGAACAACGAGTTCCACGGAGACATCCTCCCCAACAACGGCGCCGAGATTTACATTCGCCACGACCTGGCCATAGCCCCTGTGAAGATGTACACCTGGGAAACCGTGAAGGGAGCCACAGCGGATGCCTACGGAACCGTGGTGGTGAAAAAGGAATACAAGGACGGCGAGCAGATAGTGCTTCACCCGGGCGAGAACCTTGTGGTTGACTTCGGGCAGAACGCCGCCGCAGTGCCTTCGTTCGTGTTCAGCGCCAAAGAGGGCACCGTGCTCACATGCCTCCCCTCCGAGCTGCTCAACGACGGCAACGGAGCCAAGAGCCGCGGCATGGACGGCCCCGAGGGAAGCGTGCACCGCCTGAACCTGCGCATACCCAACATCGGCATGAAGATGATTTACACCTTCGCCGCTTCGGACAAGCCAGTGTCGTTCATGCCCACAAGCACTTTCTACGGCTACCGCCTGGTTTCGGTTACCGCCACCGGCGACGTCACCATCAAGAGCATACGCTCGGTGCCCGTTACGTCGATTGCAAAAGACATGGAGACAGGCACCGTCACCACGGGCAACGAACTTGTGAACAAACTGATTTCGAACACCGTGTGGGGCCAGCGCTCAAACTACCTCTCGGTGCCCACCGACTGCCCGCAGCGCAACGAGCGCCTGGGATGGACGGCCGACACGCAGGTGTTCTCCGAAACGGGAACCTTCTTTGCCAACACCCGCAGGTTCTTCCATAAATGGATGCGCGACATGCGCGACACGCAGCACCCCTTGGGCGGCTTCGGCGGCGTGGCGCCCATTGCCCAGTACGGAGCCGAGCCCACGTCGATGACGCGCGTGGGATGGTCGGATGCCGGCATAATAGTGCCCTGGGTGATGTGGAAGCAGTTCGACGACAAAGACATCGTCAACGAGAACTGGAGCGCCATGGACAAGCTCATGAACCATCTCAACGAAACAAAATACGACCACAAGACGCTTGCTGCCGAAAACGGCAACTTCCAGTGGGCCGACTGGCTGAGCTACGAGCCGCTGGAGTCGTGCGGCGGAGGCATCTACATGCAGGACGCACAGGGAAAAACCGTGATACGCCCCGAGACTTACGAATACTGGAACTACCTCTGCGCAAGCTACTGGGCTTCGAATGCCGGCATGATGAAGGACATGGCCGAGGCCACGGGCCGCGATGCCGCCAAGTATGCCGCAATGCAGAGCAATGCCGTGAAGTATCTCAGGGAGAAGTTCCTCAACGCCGACGGCACGTTCAAGACCGCCATACTCAACACCATGCAGACGCCCGCCCTCTTCGCGCTCCGCAACCACCTTGTGGAAGGCTCGGCACGCGACGCCATGATAGCCCGCCTGCGCGAGAACTTCAAGGCCCACGGAGGCTGCCTGCAGACGGGCTTCCTCGGCACCTCGATACTCATGCCCACGCTCACCGAAAACGGTATGGTGGACGTGGCCTACGAACTGCTGCTGCAGCGCAAGAACCCCAGCTGGCTCTATTCGGTTGACAACGGGGCTACCACCATCTGGGAGCGCTGGAATTCCTACATGCTCGACAAGGGCATGGGGCCGCAGGGCATGAACAGCTTCAACCACTACGCCTACGGAGCCGTTTGCGAATGGATATGGGAAACCGTGGCCGGAATATCGGCAGACGTGGCCCAGCCCGGCTTCAAGCATATCATCATGAAGCCTGTGCCCGACAAGCGTCTGGGCTTCGTGAAGGCCGAGTACAAGTCGGCTGCCGGCACGATAAAGAGCGAGTGGAAGTACGAGGGCGACACATGGAAGTGGAGCTTTACCGTGCCCAAGGGAGCCACGGCGTCCGTAACCCTGCCCGGCGAAACCCAGGCCAAGGAATACAAGGCCGGAAGCTACACGCTTGAAAAGAAGGGAATATAAAATTCCCCCGACAAGCCCAACTACGAAACGCAGTCCGATGCCGCAGCAAACGGTGCCGGACTGCGCTTGTTTTGCTGCCGCAAGCCGTGCAGGCAACGGGTGGGTTACTTTATCACTTTAACACTTTAGCACTTTAACACCCTCAAACTGCAAATGCCTAGCCAGCAATGCTTTGAAAAAAAACTCCCGGCTCATGCCGCGCGATTTTCCATGCTATTTGCGGGAATTTTCTGCGCTCAGTGCGCGTTTTCCCCCGCATTTCGGAGCAAAAAACCGCGGAAAAAGCCGAAAAACGGGTATGAAAAGAACCTTCCGCAGGTTGCGGAAATTAGAGACTGCAAAT
>CAZDOH010000098.1:0-7733 GCA_964507005.1 uncultured Prevotella sp.
TATAATAAATATCTTAATCTTGAAAACAGCTACATTTTGGGTTGAAATGTAGCGATATAGATATTGGGCCATTGGGCCTGCTTGGGCAATTGTGCTTTGGAACCCAGAGATAGGCATTGCGTTCCGTGTCTTCACGGAATCGAGAAGATTCCAGAAATAACTCAATATCGGAATATGGGTAAATAGCTCTGAGGAACTGGAAGCAATCTGACTGTTGAATTATATATTTATATATCCCATGATCACTAGGATGAAGTTGCAGCAAGCCAAGTATAGTGATACTAAGTTCATTTGCAAGTTCCTTAAGCGAACGGGAAATATAAGTTATTTCTTCCTCCCGCTTGCTAAACTTTCTGCCGTCAACGGTCATCAACTGCAGATAATCCACCACAACAAATTTTACTTCCTTCTCCTTTACAAACTGACGAGTCTTCGAGCAAAATGCAGACACCGACAACCCTGCGGTGTCGTCAATATAGAAAGGTATATTTTTGAGATCACTTAACGTGGATTCTATGCGTCTCTTTTCACTTGCATCAAGATCATCTTTGGCTATTTTCTTCCCGTCTATCTGACACATATTGGAAACGAGCCGATTTGTAAGAAACTTCTTGTCCATTTCCAACGAAAAATAGGTAATAGGGACTTTGCCTTCAACGGCAACATTTTTGGCAATACTGAGGGCTAATGATGTTTTGCCCATTTCTGGACGAGAGAGAATTGCTATAAAATTAGAACCTTGCAATCCGTTCGTGATTTCATCTAATTTGGCAAAACCGGTAGAAATACCTGTATGTTCATTCGGAACTATCCCATTATTTTTCTTGTACTTTTCTGAATCTTTATAATTGTTCATATTGCTTATTCTTTAGGGTGTCTTAGTAGGGTTATTGTTGTCTTTTGGTGAAATACGGATATGTTCTCAGCCATTAGTTTGTTTTGAAGTCCCTATGAGTTATAATGCGTTGCAAATATATAGAGCAAGATATGCCAAACAAGCGGGTAGGTTAGGAGAAACCTATTCGATTATGTATGTTTTTAGATATTTTCTCCTCACCGCACATGGCTTTCAAGTTATCTAATGTGGGCTTTTCTCCTTTTACAATCTCCTGTATCATTGCCTTACGCACGATGTTGTCTATCTGCCCGCCACTAAATTCGTAACTGGAAGCAAGTGTCTGCGCTTCGTCCATCGAGAGCGCAGGCAGTTTGTTCATCCAAATATTGGTCTTGGCTTCCACGGTGGGTCTGTCAAAACGTATCTTGAAAAGGAAGCGTCGCTCAAAGGCTCCATCAAGGTTGTCTGCAAGGTTCGTGGTTGCGATGAGTATACCATCGAGGTTTTCCATTTCCTCCAGGATGATATTCTGAATAGCGTTCTCTGTCTGTGCCACGCTTCCACTGTTTACATCCTTGCGCTTTGAGAACACCGCGTCTGCCTCGTTGAAGAGCAGAATGGGCTTAATTTTGCTTTTCTCGCAAAGACTGCGGTAGTCGGTGAACACCTTCTTTATTAACTTCTCGCTTTCACCAAACCAGCAGGTTTTTGTGGCACTGATATCTACGTGCATGATGGCACGGCCTGTAGCCTTGGCAATCTGCATCACACTCTCTGTTTTCCCCGTTCCCGGTTCGCCATAGAGCAAAGCGCATATACTCTTAGGCAGATGCCTTTCATCTAGTCGGTTACAAAGCCCCTTATAGTAAGACTCGTCGAGACTGTTGCGTAAAAGCGACAGCTGCTCGTTTAATTCGCTGGAGAAAAACAGCCTCTTCTCTGCAATTTTGTCGCAAGAGAGCAGTTGCTTATCTGGCGCATTGTCTATATACATTTCAGCATCGTCTCCCAACATTTTAACTTTTCCTTCGTCCGTCATTGTGACCTTTGTTTCCTCACCGAATAAAGATGAAGACTTTTCTAACTTCACCAATCCGAGAGTTTGTAGATGATGTTTTCCATCTCTGAACTCTTTCAAAACGTTCTTGCGCATTCTGCGAGGGTATATCGTTCTGATCTCCATGGATAGTGACGAGGCCCTGTCGTTTATAACGTCACTTCCGATACTATAGAACAGGACACGTTCAAAATCATCGGGTATGAGACGAGAAATTCGCCCAACCTCGGGAATATGATTATTAAACGTTTCAAATCGCTGCATGGCTTTTTTTAAGGTATAACTGCATGTTGTATTGTTGGAGTTATAGTCGTCTCGTATGTGAAAGAAATTATCGACACTCTCAATGAAAGCGTATATGTCACGACACTTGAACGATTTGCAGAAAGCTTGTATGTCTTCACCATAGAAGTAGTCTTTGCCCTTGTCGGTAAGTCGTACATTGTCGTCATCGTTTTCATCTATCTCTATCAGTCCAAGTTGTATCAGAATATGTTCCTGTTCTTTGATTGCCTTTTTGGCCAATATCCGCTGGCCCATATTGGAGTAGATATCTCTCATAGTAGCCGAGAACCCCGAATTGCCATTTCCGTCATGTATGTAATTGTCATAGCACAAATCATAAAACAGAATGCGATCGAGAATGTCTTTTACATCTCTCTGAAGATTCTTCACGATGACCATGTGTGCGTTGTCTGCCTCCAATTTTTCTGCATACACCACCAACTCTTCTGTTACCATATCACTATTTTCCACCTTCTCGGCAATACGTTTACAGAATTCGTACTTGTCTATCTCTACTTTGTCCACTTTTACTGGGTTAATAAGAATAGACTTGTTTTCTATAACAGCAGCCATCACCGCATCCCTGACGGCATAATTTTGTTTGAGGATATTGCTCTCTCTTCTGCCTCGTCGCACAAGAAAGCCTTTGCTCTCAAGTGATTTGAGCGCAGGTACGTATTCTATCATATCCAGTGAAGAACATTCAAAATAGTTTGACAAGTCATCCATATTGGAGATTCTGTCTCTGCACGTAAGGTCGAATTGTGCCACAAAGAGATATACTTCTTCCAGTGTTTCCAAGCCAATCGTCTGCATAATACCCTTGAAAATCTCCTGGGTATTGACTGCGCCAAGTCTCTGCAGTTTGCTAGAAGTCAGCTTCTTTGCCGCCTCTTTGATGTACTGAATGCTCGTCTTTTCCATGCCTTTTCTTTTGTTTGTTATTTGTTGTTATTTGTTTCTGCTGCAAAGATATAATGCAGGGTATGCCAAAAATATGTGTAGGTTTTGTGAAAATGAAGTTTTTTGAAGTGAAAATGCAATTTTCGTTCTCCGTCGGATTCGGGCAGTTTTGCAGAATCCTGCTGGGCTTTTCATAGAGATATTTTCACCTCGATGTAGAAATTGTTTGGTTGAATCTTCATGATGTCGGCCATCGTAAATACATTCAAATGATTGAAGAAATAGCCAAATGCCCAAGAGAGGGAAATGTGGTAGACATCCCACATCTCATTCCATAGACGGCCGATGCCGGATTGCTCATTGTTGTATAGTTCAAGCGTTTTTGCTATGGCATCCGCTTGTTCTTGGTCACTCGTGCAGGAAGGCAGGCTGATAGGCTCAAACGCAGGTAGTTTCCATGTGTAGTCAATGAGTTTATTGAGTTCATTGTCATAGTCGTCATCCTCATCATTGTATGTCATACCGATGTTGGCGGCGACTTCGTAATCCTCGAAATCATTGTTGCCTTTTGCCAACTCAGCATGAAAGAGTTTTGAAACCCTTTGTGCTTTCATTACGACATCTATCGTGAGTTGTTTGAGGTGGTCGTTGAGCAGGCAAATGTGCTCTACTTCTGCTTGGGAAAACGGCTTTAGTTTCCTGTCTGCTGTGCATTCGCGATTTTCCCATCCTTGGAGACATCGTTGGGTATATTCGTCAGTCGTCATAATAAGTTTAATGTCAAAATTCTTTTTGCTACCCGTTGGCAGAATTATTGGTCCGGCACCGCGGAATAATTGTATGCGCACCGCGGAATAATTCTCTGCGCAGAAAATTCTTTGCCCGTACTACATAAATTCCGCCAACAGGGTTCTTCTACTTACATAATAATTTGTTTAATGAATATATCTTGTTCCGATTCAAGTCTTTAGCAAGTACAGTCTTTTGCTTAAATCTTTCAGCAATCATTTCTGCCAGTTTCAATAGAGAGTTGCTTGACACCCCGTTTATTTTCAGGCAAATTGACCTATTGTCGAACAAATCTCCATTGTTGCCAACATATTTACCTTTGAAGAAACTTCCAAATGAGTATATGCCCAGGTGCTCTCCACCGTTTCGGGAATTGTCATTTGTCATTATTGAGATTCGTTATTGCACTATGGACAGATTTATTGTCTGGCATATGTACGGCTGTTACATTTACTGCAAAGACAATCACACCGCCACGATACTTCGTCATTCCGTATGGTTCTCCAGGAATGTCTTCGTCTAAGACAAAATTGTTTTTATTTTTATGACATTCATTCAAGAAACCGCCTTTTTGATAGTGAGAGCCATTTGGTAATGTAAGCCCACTTGGATGGAAATACTTAACCTCTCTAATTGTATAATTGGTCATACCTGTCTATTGGCATTTTTATTATCATCTTTATTATTATCTGTTTTCTTTACGCCGGAATGGCTTTCTACAAACTCTCTCACTTCCTCTATGGACATTGTCGTATAGTAGTCTGGAAACAATGCTTTCAATGTGTCATGCACCAGTAGTCTCAATTTTGCCTTTTCTTCGTGCCTTTCTTTACGAAGGGGCAATGCCATCCACCATCGCTGGTATTCTATCGCCGTCATTTCGTTGGCATGGAATTTCCTTAGCATTATGCGGCGTTGCCCATTGATTTCTTCCGACAGGGCATCTATTTCTTTCTGACGGAGGTTGACTTTATCAACCAGTTCTTTCAGTTGCTTGCGTTTGGTTTCCATTCTAGTCCGCCGAACGTCCTGACGCAAACTATAGGTCTTTCTGTATTCTGGGGATCTCTTGTAGAAGAAAGCTTCCATGGCATTTTTGTCATACTCCGTCAAACCTTCTTCCGTCAATATGTCTATAACTTGCTGCAGAGAGTAATACTCGCCAGTCGCCTTGGCCTCGTTGTATTTCTTGTTAATGTCCATAAATGTGTGCCAAACAGGGCGGAAATGCTGCAGAACAACATCCTTCACGTTGCCGTTTTCATCAACGGCGTTGCATTTGTTGCCTCCGGTCAGAGCCGAACCGGCTATCCGGCAGACAAGCCCTTTGCGGCCCTTCCGGTCCATTATGGTGGCAGAGGGGCAGTTGAGCCAGAACTCCAGATACACGCCCAATGTGGGGTTGCGGAATCCGCTCATCCCAGTATAGGCAAGTCCGCTTTGGATAGGAACGGGGGCCAGAAACATGTGCATGTCACCCTGTATGCGTTCTCTATTGGCAAAAAAGACAAAAGCATTGTCATAAAAAAGTTTTTGCTCTGCCTGCTTTTCGGCATTTTGCTCCAGTTTGGTGGCGGTAGGTTTGCATCGTCCTATTTTGAAGTTTTCTCCTGTGGTGTCGAGCCTGAAATTGTTGTCAGTTTGTTTTATATTGTTTGGATTCATATCTGTATTTGTTAACTTGATAAAAACAAAAAGAGAAAAGTGCTGCATGCAGAATTGTCCTGATTTCTAAACATCCTGGGAACAAAACCATTGTGTCGTTTGCTCCGAGAAGGTTTCTTAATCTAGGAGCGTTACCAGCCATTCCTGACGGTAACTCACGTCCACTCTCAGCTGTCAAGCCGGTGGAATTATGGTTGGACAACCCACAATGTCGAAATCACAAAAACAAGTTCAAGGCCAATAACGTCCTTTAGCCCAAGGTCAAAACTGCACTTGCTGGTACAGCCGCTTTTTTGCGCAGGACCCATCTTTACGATATGCCTATCTTGTATTCGTTTTACAGCAGACGCCTCTGCATGCATTCAGGTGAAGGGACTGGCAGGCCAGTCCGGGCATTCTCCTTACACTTATCTCATTACTTTCTTTATTTCCCTACTTTCTGCACCTCTTCATAGGTGGATCTCAGAGAGTTGGGAATGATTATCTTCAACTTTCCTATCCTCCTTGACTCTGTTGCTTTCCATTCAGTGAGTTTGGCATTGAGTAGAGCCATTTTTTTATCCCACTCTTCGTGTTCCTGAACCCACTTTGCAGTTTCGTCAATCTCAGCCTGCTTGATGGTTGTTTCCATGTCATGTAGGTAGGCATTGAGGCCTGCTTGCGCCTCTCTATATTCTGCTGTGAGCTTAAAGTATATTTCGTCTACAACAGCAGAGTCAACACTTGGCTCATAGTAGTGAATTATACAGTTTGATACCTTGCTTTCCAGCTCCCTAGGTTTAGTCATGATGCCATATAGACGCTCACGTGCCTCTTCAAGAGGACCATTCTTGTGCAGTAACTTGCCAAGCACAGCCGCTTTGGTCTGCAGGCTGTACATCTTGCTCCTGTCGGCAATGCTTAGTTTTGCTATGTAATCCTTTTTTTGCATGGTAATCAATCCAATTGGAGGACGCTCAGGTACCTCGCCAAGTCCTAATTTATCCCAACCTTCTTCTCCAACCTTCATGTCCTCCACTTCCTTGAGCATTCTGTCCTTTGCCTTGATGGCTTCTCTGAGCCAAGCTATGAGTGATTTGAGGCGTATGATACGCTCCATGGTAGCAGGAATGTTTCTCACTTCGGCCTCTTCCATGCCAACGTTTACTTCTGACTTCACAGGATTGGTGAATGGTGAAATTTCCTCACACACAAAGTTGATGGCTGCAATCTTGCTCTCATCCTTTCTGAGCATCTCCTTGGCAAGATTAGCAATGAAATCTGCACTTGTTGAGCTGAGCCCCTGTTCTCCAAAGAAAATTTTGTCTTGTTCCATTTGTCTAATAATTAAAAAGTAACGATACTTGCCAAAAGAGCACAGCCCCAATGACGTGAACTAAATACATACGGCAAATGCATACTAAACCAGGCGTGGATGTATATGGTATAGAAATACCTATCCCAACAACGGCTAATGCAAACCGCAACGTAACGAAATCTTCTTTGCAGGAACTACAAAACTAGATTGCTTGTGATTTGTGACATGACAATTTTTTTAATTAAATGATTTTATAATTCAATCCTTAATTCATATCTCTTTTACCACCGTGGTATGGTAAACCAAACTCGGTTGGTTCGGTACTTAAACCGTCTCTTGATACATAAAGAATTACTTTCTATCTGAAAAGCGATGCAAATGTAAACAGGATATTTGAATTGACCAAATTTTTAGTGTTAATAAAAGTTGCAAGGAGTTTAAAGTAAGGCAATGATAGACCAATTTCCCCTGCCTATAATTTTGTGATTATGGATGTTGTTATATAATTGTTGTCACAAATATTATTTAGGAAATTGCGTCGCAAAAATTTGTTTCCGCAATGAAGATGATTGGGGGGTACTCAACCATTATTGTGTTATAGTCTTAATTTTAGTTGTAAGTTTGTAGGTAGATTTGAGTTAATTGTGTCGATGTAGTTGTTGATGTTAGCAAACAATTGTTCTTCATTAGTTCTATTTTCCAACATCTCAGCAGCATTACCTTTTGGCAACATCAATCTATTTCTACCTATTATACGAATATACTTTTCGTCATTAACCTTGTAAGAATTTAACCAAAAGTACGTTTTTGTGGCAGCGTCATAAAATATTTGGCAATGATATACTTGTTGTCACAGATACAATTTTCAAATTTCTCCCTTATGTTATTCTTTAAGTCCA
>CAZDOH010000099.1:0-1448 GCA_964507005.1 uncultured Prevotella sp.
GAAACTGGCGTTCCTGGCTCGGGAAAATGGGTGTCAACCGGGGACGAGCCCGGAGACATAGATAAGTGAATAGCTGCGTTGTGTTGCAACGCCGGTCTGTGGGATTATGCGGTGATGGCTTTGGCTGAGCGTGACGAAACGGGTCGGGGAATGTCCGTTTCTATAGGCGGCCCCCGTAGGGGCGGAGGGGTTGCTGGCACAGCAAGGCGGTTCACACAATCCGGTGTCAACGGCCAAAAGGCCGTGGCATAAAAATATTTTACAGAAGGAGTTAAAAAACATGAAAACGACGAGAAGAATTTTCACCCTGGTCTTCGCTCTGATGATGGTTCTGTCCCTGAGCGTGACCGCATTCGCCGACAATGTCACATCCGCTCCGACCGGCACCGTGACCGTGATGTTCACCAGAGGCTTGAGCGAAAACACGGATGATGGAAATGTGTGGAATGATTTGGATCCGAGTCAGCATGTTCTGTATGCCGGCGGCACAGTCACTCTGAGTGCGCTCGTGGGTAAGACCAAGACTTATATCCCCACTGGCACCACCGACCCCATGGACGGAAAAGCCTCTGTGATGGACGCGATTATGGCGGCGAATACCAGCAATGTCTTCGTGACCGGCTGGGACGCCAATCCCTGGGTAGGCGATCCCGGCGCGTACATCAGCAATGTGAACAACACGACTTTGGAGTCCAATTACGAGGAGACTCCTGATGAAGAGGACAGCAGCATTATTCACTGTCACTCTTATGGAACCGGTTTCGTTGTCATCCTGAAAGACGCCAATGGCAATATCTCCTTCCCCTCTGTCTATGTCAGCAACATTGAGCCCACCGATGGTATGACGATCTATGTCGATCTGGCAGATTACGACTATAACTGGACAAGAGCTACCTAAGCAAGCACCAATTAACGATCAGCTGACAATTAGCGAATAATCCATGCGGGGCCGCAGCGTAAGCTGCGCCCACGCAATCTATGCATTATGGAGGAAGAGCAGAATGGAAAGACTACTCAAGAAAATAACCGCAGCATTCCTGATCGCTGCGGTTCTGGTCAGTTATCTCCCTGTTGGTGCGTACGCGGCGGATTCTTACGACGGTGACGTTCCGTGCAATACAGAGGGCTGCACCTTGAGCTATGGCCATGAGGGAGACTGCGACAACCAGCAGTCCACCGACTGTGAAACTGAAGGCTGTACCCTAGGCTACGGCCATGAGGGAGACTGCAATAACCCGCAGCAGCCGACTGACTGCGGGACTGAGGGCTGTACGCTGGGCTATGGTCACGACGGGGAATGCAATAACCAGCGACCGACCGACTGCGAAACTGAGGGCTGTACCTTGGGCTATGGCCACGACGGGGAATGCAATAACCAGCAACCGACCGACTGCGAGACGGAAGGCTGCACCCTGGGTTACGGCCATGAAGGGGACTGCAATGGTATA
>CAZDOH010000099.1:1548-7502 GCA_964507005.1 uncultured Prevotella sp.
GCGGATCCAATCAGTGTTTTTTTGTCCCTTACCGTTAACGGCGAGCTTCAAAAATCAAAAGATGGCAATTATCTGGCATTTCGTGAAATGACGGTAAGCGACGCTGACAAAGACGGTGATATAACGCTGCTCGATGTGGTTCATTGCCTGCACGAGCAGCATTTTGCGAGCTATACGGAAGAGGTTCCCGGATACAGCGCGGAATCCGGGGCAAAGGGGATCAATGAAATCTGGGGTCTATCCAAAAGTGACAGTGCCTTAAAAAACTGCTACTTTACTGTGCTTTCTCACGGGACGGCAGCAAAGTCTCCCAAAGTCCAGAAAGACAGCGCTCTGGTACTGGATCAGAGCAAGGTGACAGATCATTCATATATTTCCATTTCGGCAAGTGATTCATCCGCGCCTAATCCCAATTTTTTTATTTCATACGCTGTTGGTACCTCTTCTAGTGCTGTAATAATGGATATCTCTATCCCGACCGGGAAAAGTGCTGACATAGCTTTAGCATATAAAGCCACATCTGGTCTGGCGAAAAAACAGGTAGGATATCAGATATACTGTATAGATTCAGACGGAAATCTGGCAGAGTTAAAGGATGAAAATGGTGAAAACGTAGTCACAAAAAGTGTGTCCAACAATGCTATCTGCTCTGTTGCCTTTGACAAGGCGGGTGACTATATTCTGGTTGCGGAAGGCAAAGCCAAAAAGGAAGGCGCCGCTGTCCTGAGAGTGCATGTCTACGATGATTCATGTGTGGAAGTATCTAACGTTTTTGCTGCGCTGACAGATGATGCAGGCAGTGAATCGCTATTAACATATAACCCTGACGTCCACGAGTATACAATAGAAGTTCCCGAAAATACCAGCGACATATTTGGAAAAGTAGACTTTAATGTTCTGCAGCAAATGGGCAGCGGCATTAAAGCTAAGTATGAATATTACAATGGGGCAATATGGCTTTGCGTATCCGGTGAGTCGGGAGCGTTGCTTAAGTGCACGGTTTCTTTCGGGGAAGCCTATAGATTTTCTGTATCAGATGAATACGTTGGAAACGGCTTGTTTGCCAGTTATACAATAAATGTTAAGAAAACACCTATTCTTACCGGAATAACATCATCAAATCTGATACTGACAGAAACCTTTACTCCCAATCAGAATTCATATATCGCCATTCTTCCGACAACGGCGGAATCGCTGAATCTGACCCTTTCCGCAGATGCGCAGCACACGGCTACTGTAAACGGGATGCCGGTTGTGATTGGGACGGAAAATGAAATTTCTCTGGAAAGCCTTTCCTTTGATACCGATGGAAAAGCGGAATTGACGATCCAGGTAGCCGACCCGCGGACGGAGAGCTTCACCGAAAATACATATCAGATCACGGTTTATAAGGCCAAAGCAGAGGCAGTCCCCACCTTCATCGGAATCATGAAGAACGGGGAGTACATTGTCGGGGATCAGGCCGCTGCCCTCAATGCGCTGGCCAGCGCCAGCGGTCTGGTGACTTACCAATGGTACCGCGGCACGGAGGCGTCCGCGGAGGGCGCGGCTGCTCTGGAGGGGGAAACCGCCAGTACCTTCACCCCACCCACGGAAGAGGCGGGGACCTTCTACTATTACTGCGTGGCCACAAATTCCACTACGAACGACACAGCAACCTCTGAATTTGCCAAAGTCACTGTCTACCCGGACCCCACCCCCACCCTTCGGTGGACCATGGATATCCCGCCCTTCAGCCAGGAGCAGCTGGAATACCTGCAGCAGAAGCATCCCAACGGTCAGCTGCCGGACGCCGCACTGGTGGACGGACAGTACAGCGGCTACTATTACCACGCCAGGCAGGAGGGCGTAACGCCCCTGACCGCTGAGGCAACGTCCGCCGCCGGGGACGTGACCTACTATTGGAGCTTCTCGAATGCCATCGGCGGCGGCAGTATGGTGAATTTCTACAGGGACGGAGGCAGCTATACCCCGGACGTCTCTACCAGCAACGGCGCGCGGGTATACAGCGTAGCGGCGGCCTGCGAGCTTCTGGGGAGAACCTACTGGTCCGAGTATATCTATGTCTACGTTTACACGGATTCCGCCATGGGCACCGCCCCGGATGATCTCAGCTGGGCGGGGCAGGGTACTCAGGATACCCCCTGGCTGCTCAGCAGCCAGAAGGACCTGGAAGAGCTTAGCTTTTATGTAAACCAAGGCTATACCTTCGAGAACAAATTCCTGCAATTCGCCAACGATATCTCTCTGGATCTGACATGGAAGGGTCTTGGCCGGGACGACGGGAACATCAGCTCTGACAAGGGCAAGCTCCTGCGGGTCTTCTCCGGCACCCTGGACGGCGGCGGCCATACTCTGACCTACGCCAAAGGTTCCGAATATCCGCTTTTCAACTACGCTCGGGAGACCACCGTCCAGAATCTGAACATTCTCGCCCCCTACATCGCCAACTACGGCCTGGTGGCCAACTATGTGGTGGACTACGGCGAGGACGGCGACTATAACATCGGCAGCAGCGGCTCCTACGCCCCCGGCTGCCCGGACACCATCGAGATCCGGAATGTGACCATTCTTTCCGGCTCTATCATCCAGCGGTCCGGCTTCATCGGCGGCGGCGCGTCCGGCGGCAACACGGTGACGATCCTCAACTGTACGGTCCAGTCCGGCGTAAAGATCGGCTGCAATGAGGACGGTTCCTCCGCAGGGCTTCCCATCATCGGCAGCTTTGCCGGAAGCATCAGCGGCACCGTTACCAACTGCACCAGTTCCGCCGACGTCTATGGTTCCAATAACGTCTCCGGCATCGTGTCGTGCAAGAGCCAGTCCATGGGCTATTTCTCCGTCCGGAACTGCGTGTTCCTGGGCAATGTCTATGCCACCGGCACCATGGCAGGCGGTATTGTGGCTGCCGGCTATATGGCCGACTCCGCCCCCAATTCCCCCTGCGTCTCCATTGAGAACTGCTATGTGGCCGGCAACATCTCCGGCAAGAACTATGTCGGCGGCATTCTGGGCGGCGAGGCAGGTGTGGTTCAGGCATGGTCCAACGGCAAGGGCAATATCAAGAATAATTTCTTCTATGGCAAGCTCAGCTCCTCCGGCAGTTATGTCGGCGGCATTGCCGGATACGTCCGTTCTCTGAATAAGTACAACTGCATCGAGAACAACTATTTCCTGGATACCTGCGGCACAGAGAAGGGCATTGGCGGCGTTCAGGTGGTGGATACCAGCAGCGCCGCCCAGCATCCCGCGTGGGTCGATGGCGTCTACTATATCAATACCGCGGGTGCTTCCGAGGCCTACATGAGAGCTGTTGATTATGAGCTCTATGGAAACAACACGTGGGAACGTGTGAAGGTGCCTGATTCCAACCGGACGGACGATCCTCTGGGCGCTGACGCCGGGAAGCTGGCCAAGGCTATGACCGCCAAGCAGTCCGCCGACGGTACCGTCACGCTGCTTCTCAACCAGCATCCCGACAGCTCCAAGAACTGGGGTCAGGGAGAACTCTATCCTACTCACAACGGCGCAAAGGTTGCTGTCCATCTGGAGGTTTCCGGCACCTACAGCACCACCGTGGAGCAGGGTAAGAACCTGGACCTCACAGGCATGATTGTCACCGCTACCTGGTCTGACGGCTCTACCTCGGAGATATCCCTGAAGAATATCGAGATTCGGGGCTTCGACAAGAATACTGTCGGTGAGCAGACCGTTACGCTGGTTTACGGTGCGGCGACCAAGGAAATCACCGTCACCGTATACCCTAAGTCCACCAAGATCACTGTCACTGTCTCCCTGCTGGGCGATCACGTACACAACAGCGATTCGGACGGCGTGGTTCATGTCCTGTCCAAGAACAATCTGGAAACATGGCTCGCGCCCGCTGCCTATGAAGCCGATGCCTCTGAAACCGTATGGGGACTCCTTCAGAGGGTATTCTCCGCCAACGGCTTCTCCTGCGACAACCCCACCGGCAACTACATCCGCGCCATCAACGGTCTGGCCGAATTCACCAACGGCAAGAACTCCGGCTGGATGTACACCCTTAACGGCACCCATCCCGCCCTGGGCGTCAATCAGCAATATATGAAGGACGGCGACGTTATCGTCTTCCACTATACGGATGATTACACCAAGGAAGAGGGCAGCTGGCCCGATGACAACCCCGCTACGGCCAAGGACGTTATCGACCTGATCGATAAGATCGGCACCGTGTCCTTCACCGACGCCTGCAAGGCGAAAATCGACGCAGCTCGGAAGGCTTATGACGCTCTAAGCGCGGAAGAAAAGGCCAAGGTCACAAACTACAAGAAGCTCACTGACGCCGAGGATCAGTACAAGAAGCTGAAAGAGGCGGACGACAAGGCCAAAGCCAAAGCGGTAGACGACCTGATTTCCAAGATCGGCACGGTCACTATCAACAGCGGCACGGCAATCAACGCCGCATGGGACGGTTACAACAAGCTGACCGCCGAGCAGAAGGAGCTGGTCACGAAGCTCTCTACCCTCCAGGAAGCCACCAAAAAATACAATCAGCTCAAGGCGGATGAGGTCATCAAGCTCATCGACAAGATCACCACACCCGTCACCGAAAAGAGCAAGGACAGCATCGAAGCGGCCCGCAAGGCCTACGATGCCCTCAACGCCGAGCAGCAGAAGCTGGTCACGAACCGGAAGAAGCTGACTGACGCCGAGAGCGAGTACGCCAAGCTCGTCGCAACGGAAGAAGACAAGAAGAAGGCCGGGGAAGTCCAAAAGCAGATCGAGGAACTGAAGGATGTCACGCTCGAGTCCGAGAAGGACATCGAGGCGGCGCGCAAAGCGTACGACAGCCTGACCGATGTGCAGAAGAAGCTTGTGGATAACCTCGAGACGCTCGAAGCGGCCGAGAAGAAGCTCGAGCTCCTCAAGTCCCTCGTCAAGATCGCAGACCCGTACATCACCACCGGTGATTACATGGAAAACCTCGGCACGCCGGGCGTCGGCTCTGTCGGCGGCGAGTGGATGGTCATCGGTCTCTCGCGCTCCGACCGCGAGGTCCCGGGCGCGGACGATTACTACGCGAAGGTGGAAGAGTACGTCGAGCAGAACATCGACAGCGAGACCGAACGCCTCCACAAGGCGAAATCCACCGATAACTCCCGCATCATCATCGCCCTCACGGCCATGGGCAAGGACGTGACGAACGTCGCCGGCCATGACCTGCTGCAGGGTCTCAGCGATCTCGACTATGTGAAGACGCAGGGCAACAACGGCCCCATCTGGGCGCTGATCGCTCTCGATTCCGGCAACTACCCGGTGCCCGAAGGCGGCACGACCACGCGCGAGGCGCTCATTAACGAGATCCTCTCCGTGCAGACCTCGGACGGCGGCTGGGCCATCACCGGCGATGAAGCGGACTCCGACATGACCGGCATGGCGCTCACGGCGCTCGCTCCGTACTACACGACGAACGACGCGGTGAAGAAGGCGGTCGACAAGGCCATCGTGCGGCTCTCCGAGATGCAGAACGACGACGGCTCGTTCAGCACCTTCGGCGGCGACGGCAAGAAGATCCCGACGAGCGAATCCATCTCGCAGGTCATCACGGCGCTCTCCGCGCTCGGCATCGATGCGGATACGGACGCGCGCTTCGTGAAGTCCGGCGGCTCCGCCGTTGACGCGCTGCTGCGCTACTACGTGGACGGCGGCGGATTCAGGCATGTGTCCGACGGCGAACGCGACGGCATGGCGACCGAGCAGGCGTACTACGCGCTGACGGCCTACTACCGCATGACCGACGGCCGCACCGACCTCTACGACATGACCGACGTCATCGACAAAGGCGGCGACCCCGAGACCGCGGCTCCCACCGCCGCCCCGACCGAAGAGCCCACCGAACTCGCCGAGTCCGAAGGCTCCGGCTTCCCCTGGTGGATCATCATAGTGATCATAGTATGCGCCGCCGGCGTAAC
>CAZDOH010000100.1:0-7360 GCA_964507005.1 uncultured Prevotella sp.
GTTCGGGTGGTGGCATCAAACCCATCAAAAATCAAATAAATCAAAAAACATTTTCAGCGGTTTTGCCCCTCCCTTGTCGTAAAACAAAAAAAATCCTCAAAGAAAAATCGGGGGCGTGTGCCTGTGCGGCGATGCTGCCGTGGCAATTTTAGGGCCGCGCATTTCGCCCTTTCGCGAAAAAATGCGAATTTTGCAAATTGTTATGTTTCCTATAGAACCAATCAGTACACTCGAAATCCTTGTGAAAGGCCTGTTCATAGGCATAATAGCCTCAGCTCCCATGGGCCCGGTAGGGGTGCTGTGTCTGCAGCGCACTCTCAACAAGGGGCGTCTCTACGGGCTTGTCACTGGTTTTGGCGCCGCCTTGAGCGACATTATATATGCCATTGTCACCGGTTTCGGCATGAGTTTCGTGATGGACTTCATCACCAACGCCCGCAACATGTTTATTCTGCAGCTTGTGGGCAGCGCCATGCTGCTGGTGTTCGGCATCATCACTTTCCGCAGTGACCCGCGGCGCAGTTTCCGCCCGGCTCCGAAAAAGAAGGGCACGCTGGCCCACAATTTCGTGACATCGTTTCTTCTCACCCTCTCCAATCCGCTTATCATATTTCTCTTCATAGCGCTCTTTGCCCGTTTTGCCTTCGTCATTCCCAGCCATCCGTTCGAACAGGGCGTGGGATACGTCTCCATTGTGGGCGGAGCAATAGCGTGGTGGGTGGTGCTCACGTTCTTTGTCGACAAGGTGCGCACGCGCTTCGAGGTGCGCGGAGTGAGAGTGCTCAACCGCACAATCGGCGGAGTGGTGATACTGGCATCGATTGCCGGTTTCGTTTTCACCCTTGCCGGTCTCCACAACCCCATGCTCCATTAACCCCCGGTATATGTTCATAGCACAGCGACTCAGAAAAGAAAACATTGCGGAATATCTGCTCTATATGTGGCAGGTGGAAGATACCCTGCGCGCATACGGCTGCGACATCCGCCGTATAGCACAGGAATATGTGCCGCAGTTCAATCTCGATGAAGACCGGAGGGCGGAACTCGTGAACTGGTACGACAGCCTTTGCTCCATGATGCGCTCGGAAGGCGTGAAGGAAAGCGGGCATCTGCAAATAAACCGGAATGTAGTTGCCGAGCTCGAAGAACTGTCGCAGCAACTGCTCGAAAGCCCTAACTTCCAGCGCTACCATTCTGCCTTTTTCGCCCTGCTGCCCGACATCATGGAGCTGCGCAGGCGCGGCAACGCCAGCACGCTGGGCGACATCGAGGTGTGCTTCAACGCCCTTTACGGCACCATGATGCTGCGGCTGGCAAAGAAACCTCTCGGCACGGAAACCGAAGAAGCCATAAAGCGCATTTCGGGCGTAATGGCCATGCTTGCGGCATATTACAGGAGCAACCGCGAGAAACCTTTGGATTTCGGGGACGCAACAGGCGTTTCGTAAAAATACTTGTATATGAAAAAGATACTTGTGACAGGGGCAAACGGGCAGCTCGGAAGCGAGCTTCGGCTTATTGCCGGCAATTGGCCGCAGTTTGACTTTCTGTTTACCGATGTGAACGAACTTGACATCTGCAACGCTTCGGCCGTTGACGCTTTCGTGGCAGACAATGCCGTGGACGTGATAGTCAACTGCGCCGCATATACGGCTGTAGACAAGGCCGAGAGCGACGAGCCGAAAGCCACCGTGCTCAATGCCGTTGCCCCCGGCTATCTGGCTGCTGCCATAGAGAAACGCGGCGGGGCCATGGTGCAGATTTCCACCGATTACGTGTTTCCCGGAAACGCTTCGCAGCCTGTGGACGAAGATGCCCCCGTGGCGCCGGCGTCGGTTTACGGGCGCACGAAGCTTGCCGGCGAAAAGGCAGCCCTTGCAGCCTGCCGCAACACGGTGATAATACGCACCGCGTGGCTTTATTCCACTTTCGGCAACAATTTCGTGAAGACCATGTTGCGCCTGGGCCGTGAACGCGACACGCTCGGCGTGGTGTTCGACCAGGTGGGCACACCCACTTATGCCCGCGACCTTGCGGCGGCAATAATGCAGATTCTCGCCAAAGGCATAGTGCCGGGCGTTTACCATTTCACCGACGAGGGAGTAGCTTCGTGGTACGACTTCACCGTAGCGATTCACAAATTTGCAGGCATCGGCGGTTGCCGCGTTTCGCCCATACACACCGCCGACTATCCCACGCCGGCAGCACGCCCAGCCTACAGTGTGCTCGACAAGTCGAAGATAAAGCGCACTTACGGAATTGAAATCCCGTATTGGGCCGACAGCGTGAAGCAGTGTGTGGAATCCCTGCTAAAATCCGAAAACAGCCTATGAACGAAATACAGCGGCGGCGCACTTTCGCCATAATCTCACACCCCGACGCGGGCAAGACAACCCTCACCGAGAAGTTCCTGCTTTTCGGCGGCCAGATACAGGTGGCAGGGGCCGTGAAGAGCAACAAGATACGTAAGACCGCAACTTCCGACTGGATGGACATCGAGCGGCAGCGCGGCATCTCGGTCACAACTTCCGTGATGGAATTCGACTACCGCGACTACAAGGTGAACATCCTCGACACCCCGGGCCACCAGGACTTTGCCGAAGACACCTTCCGAACGCTCACTGCAGTAGACAGCGCCATCATCGTGGTCGACTCGGCAAAAGGCGTAGAGGCGCAGACACGCAAACTCATGAACGTGTGCCGCATGCGCAATACCCCCGTAATAATCTTCGTCAACAAGATGGACCGCGAGGGTAAGGACGCCTTCAGCCTGCTCGACGAACTGGAAGAGGAACTGCAGATAAAGGTGCGCCCGCTGTCATGGCCCATCAACCAGGGATACAACTTCAAGGGCGTATACAACATATATGAGCACAGCCTCAACCTTTTCGCTCCCGACAAGCAGAAGGTAACCCAGAAGGTAGAGGTGGACATCAGCAGCAGCCAGCTCGAGGAACACGTCGGCGAAAAGGATGCAGCCCAACTGCGCTCCGACCTTGAACTGGTGGAAGGAGTATATTCCGAATTCAGCCGCGACGATTACCTCAAGGCCGAAGTGGCACCTGTGTTCTTCGGTTCGGCACTCAACAATTTCGGTGTAAAGGAACTGCTCGACTGCTTCGTGGAGATAGCCCCCTCGCCGCAGCCTGTGCTGGCCGAAGAAAGGATTGTGAACCCCGACGAGCCCAAATTCACCGGATTCGTGTTCAAGATAACGGCAAACATCGACCCCAACCACCGCTCGTGCATCGCTTTCTGCAAGATATGCAGCGGGCGTTTCGTGCGCAACACTCCCTATCTTCACGTCCGCCAGGGCAAGACAATGCGCTTCTCTTCGCCGGCTCAATTCATGGCACAGCGCAAGAGCACCGTCGACGAGGCTTTTGCCGGCGATATCGTGGGACTCCCCGACAACGGCGTGTTCAAGATTGGCGATACGCTTACCGAAGGCGAACTCCTGCATTTCAAGGGCCTTCCGAGCTTCTCGCCCGAGATGTTCAAGTACATAGAAAATGCCGACCCTATGAAGAGCAAGCAGCTTGCCAAGGGCATAGAGCAGCTGATGGACGAAGGTGTGGCCCAACTGTTCGTCAGCCAGTTCAACGGCCGCAAAATCATCGGCACGGTGGGGCAGCTTCAGTTTGAAGTGATACAATACCGTCTCGAAAACGAATACAACGCCAAATGCCGCTGGGAACCGGTGTCGCTCTACAAGGCCTGCTGGATAGAAAGTGACGACAAAGAGCAGCTCGACGACTTCCGCCGCCGCAAGTACCAGTACATGGCCCACGACCGCGAAGGGCGGGAAGTGTTTCTCGCCGACAGTTCGTATGTGCTGCAGATGGCACAGCACGATTTCCAGAATATAAAGTTCCATTTCACGTCAGAATTCTAAAGCAAAGCCATTATGAATACAGGGGAAAATTCCGGCAGCGGCAAAATCCACGGTTACGCCGACGACATACGCCGGGCAGTGGAGGTGATGAACCGCGGCGGCGTGATAGCCTATCCCACCGACACCATTTGGGGGCTGGGCTGCGATGCCACCAATGCCGAGGCCGTGAAGCGCATCTACGACATCAAGCGGCGCAGCGATTCCAAGGCGCTCATCACCCTTGTCGATTCCGAGGCCAAGGTGGAGTTTTACGTAAAGGAGGTTCCCGAAGTGGCATGGCAGCTGATAGAAGTGGCCGACAGCCCGCTTACGGTCATTTACGACGGAGCCCGCAATCTGGCCCCGAATCTTGTGGCCGAAGACGGCAGCATAGCAATACGCGTTACGGCCGAAGAATTCAGCCGCGAGTTGTGCCGCCGTTTCAAGAAAGCGATAGTGTCGACTTCCGCAAATGTCAGCGGCGAGCCTTCGCCGCGCACTTTCGCCGACATAAGCCCCGAAATACTTTCGGCAGTTGACTATGTGTGCGAAAGCCGCCGCGAGGAGAACGTTCCCCATAAACCGTCGTCAATAATAAAGCTCGGAGTTTCGGGCGAAGTGAAAATAATAAGGTAAAAAATGACTTCAACATCGGCACAGGAAGAAAGTGTTGTGGCACAGCGTTTCGGCTCATGGCTCGAGAAGCATCTCTCGCAGCAGCAACTTGTTGTTGTGCTGAGTTTCTTTATCGGCATATTCACAGCCTGCGCCGCCTATTTCCTGCGCCGGTTCATAGCCTGGATACAGTCGCTGCTTACTGCCGGTTTCGACATCACCAATGCCAACTGGCTGTTTCTCGTGTATCCCGTAGTGGGCATTTTCCTTACTGCACTTTTCATAAAATACGTGGTGCGCGACAATATTAGCCACGGTGTTACGCGCATACTCTATGCAATTTCGCGAAGGCAGAGCCATCTTAAGAGGCACAACTGCTGGTCGAGCCTCATTGCCAGCGGCATTACCATCGGCTTTGGCGGTTCGGTAGGTGCCGAGGCGCCCATCGTGCTTACCGGTTCGGCAATAGGCTCCAACTTGGGGCAGATTTTCAAGCTCGACCACAAATCGGTCATGGTACTTCTCGGCGCCGGTGCCAGCGGTGCCATAGCAGGAATATTCAAGGCCCCGATAGCAGGGGTGGTGTTTACGCTTGAAGTGCTCATGATAGACCTCACCATGTCGTCGCTTATTCCGCTTCTGGTGTCGAGCATCACGGCTTCGCTTGTGACGTATATGCTTATGGGCACAAGCTCCGAGTTCAACTTTAGCCTTGAAAGCGCTTTCACTGTAGAACGGGTGCCGACGTCCATTCTTCTGGGATTGTTCTGCGGCTTCATTTCGCTCTATTTCACCCGCGTGATGAATGCCTGCGAGAGCGTGTTCCAGAAAGTGAAGGGAATGTACGGCAAGCTGGCGCTTGGCGCCGTGGTGCTCAGTCTGCTGATATATCTGTTCCCGCCGCTTTACGGCGAAGGCTACAGCACAATCACCTTGCTGCTGAACGGCAAGGGTATGGGCGACTGGGAAAGCGTGATGAACAATTCCATGTTCTATGGCGACCCTGACATGCTGCTTGTATATCTCGCACTGATAATCCTGGTGAAAGTGTTTGCTTCATCGGCAACCAACGGCGGCGGAGGATGCGGCGGTATATTTGCGCCCTGTCTTTTTCTGGGATGCATAAGCGGCTTTGTGTTCTCGCGCTTCTGGAATCTCCACCAGCTGGGTGTTTATGCGCCCGAAAAGAACTATGCGCTTCTGGGCATGGCCGGCGTGATGAGCGGCGTGATGCATGCCCCGCTTACCAGCATATTCCTTATTGCCGAACTTACCGGCGGATATTTCCTGTTTGCCCCGCTTATGATAGTGTCGCTGGTGTCGTATCTGGTGATAATCATTTTCGAGCCAAACAGCGTTTATGCCACGCGCCTTGCCAAGAAAGGCCAGTTGCTGACACACCATAAAGACAAGGCGGCCCTTACGCTTATGAGTCTGGAAACGATACTCGAGAAGCACGACACACGCATTGCCCCCGAGATGAAACTTGGCGACCTTGTGCTGCTTGTGGCCCGCGAAAGGGTAAACGTTTTTCCGGTTACCGATGCCGGCAACCGGCTGCTGGGAGTGATTGACCTTCAGAAAATACGCAAAGTGCTTTTCCGCCAGGAACTCTACAACCAGTTTACGGCTTCGCAGCTTATGGAGGAGCCGCCGGCGCGCCTGAGCATCGACGACCCTGTGACCGTGGTTATGGATACCATGGAGCAAACCCATGCCGACACTCTGCCCGTGGTGAACAATCGGGGCGAATACGTAGGCTTTGTGTCGCGCACTACGCTATATGCCATGTATCGCCAGGTGATGGTGGATTTTTCGGAAGAATGACACAACTTTTATTGAACGCACTATGGAAAAGAAGGATTTACGCATAGTTTTCATGGGCACTCCCGAATTTGCCGTCGAGTCGCTCAAAAGTCTTGTGGAAGGCGGTTACAATGTAGTAGGTGTGGTTACGGCTGTCGACAAGCCGGTGGGCAGGCATCAGAACACGCTTGTGCCGTCGGCCGTGAAGAAATACGCCGTGGAGCAGGGGCTGCCGCTTCTGCAGCCCGAGAAACTGAAGGCAGATTCTTTCGTTGAAGCCCTGCGCGGGTTGCGTGCCGACTTGCAGGTGGTGGTGGCGTTTCGCATGCTCCCCGAAATAGTGTGGGCCATGCCGCGCTTCGGCACTCTGAACGTGCATGCATCGCTTCTGCCGCAATACCGCGGTGCCGCGCCTATAAACTGGGCTGTAATCAACGGCGAAACGGAAAGCGGAGTTACCACGTTTTTCCTGCGCCACGACATCGATACCGGCGATATTGCCATGCAGCGCCGCGTTGCCATCGCTCCCGACGACACCGCCGGTGACTTGTACGACCGCTTGATGCGAGAAGGCGCATCGCTCCTCGTGCAGACTGTCGACAGCATCATCGCCGGCACCGTGCAGAGCATCCCGCAGTCGCAGCTTGCCGGTGGCGCGGAGTTGCGCCCCGCTCCGAAGATTTTTACCGAGACGTGCCGAATTGACTGGAATGCCCCTGCCGCAGCGGTCTGCAATTTCATCCGTGGCCTTGCTCCGCATCCCACAGCGTGGACAGAAGTCGTGCACCACGACGCAAAATACACAATGAAAATTTACGGCGCAAGACTCGTGCCCGAAACTGCCGGCGAACCGGTGGGCACGTTTTGCGTTTCTGCCGACCGCAAGCATCTGCTTGTCGCTGCCGATGGAGGGTATGTGGAAATACTCGAACTGCAGCTTTCGGGCAAGAAACGGATGCCGGCGGCGGCGTTTCTCAACGGCTTTCACGATGCCGGAAGCCTGCGCCTGGCATAGGCGCGGCGGTTATGCCTTGCCCGTGAGCCAATATCCCGCTGCGTATAGAG
>CAZDOH010000101.1:0-7351 GCA_964507005.1 uncultured Prevotella sp.
CGCATGTGTTCGCCCTCTCCGAGGACGAAGTTACAGCTATATCCTATCCTCGGGTTATGCAAAGTTCACCCCCTTCGGGGATGCTCTATCGCAGGTGACTATGTGATGTGCGAGGCTATGAGGGCCTCGAAGAGGTCCAATAAACATAACCTAGGGTGACCATCGGGAACCCTAGGATAGATAGGCCATCGACAATGCGTCCTCGGAGAGGGCGAACACCGGCGGCCTTGCTGAGGCGCAGCCTATATTATGGCACATGCGCGGCTAGACATTCCCCCGACTCAGACGGCATACCATCGGCCTTGGTACCTCCGGAGGGCGCGGTTTGCTGCAGTTTTCGTGCGGAAATGCGGGGAAAACGCGCGCTGTGCGCAGAGAATTTCCGCAAAATGCATGGAAAATCGCGCACTTTGCGCCGCAGAAAACAGCTCCTCGGGCACGGAAAACAGCGCCGCACGCGCGGGAAGGTTTCTGCCGCAGGCATCGCGCGCGCAGCGAAAGCGTTGAAAGACAAGTGAATACAGATATCAACAGTTGCGTAAAAAACACACAAAGGCGTTAAAATGTTAAAATGTTAATTTGTTAAAAACAATGCCTTCAAAACTGCGAGAGAAAATGTATATAATGAATATATATTATTATTATATATAATATATATATTTATATAATTAATATATAGTACTTTAATTCAGCTGCACCCCCGCAAAATTCCATCAATTCCTGAAAAACAAAATTATTGTTTTTTACGTTTTTAACAATTACCGTTTTTAACACCCCATTACCGCATAAATTATGCTTTTTTGGTGATTTTTTCTTTCAACTATGTCATTTTGTTGATTTAACTTTGCAGTACAAATAGATAACACTGCATTTATGGAAAATCAGAAGACAAGACGAGTTCGCGGTTCGGCAATAATCACTGCCAACGACGAGGTGTTTTTCACCCCCTACCGCAAGTTGGAAGACGGCGAGAAGCCTCAGCGCCCTATTGCCGCATGCAAAATCGGTTCGCTTTCGGAAACGAAGAACTGCTACATCCTCCGCCTCACGTTCGCCAAAACCACAACAAGGCGATACCTAATCGAGGAATTCATAAAACTGATAGCGAAACTATGAGCAGCTGCATAGCCTCGCCTGTGTGTCATAATATATACAGTAAAGTGCTGATTGTGTTTTCACAGTTCTTTGCCCGAAAGCAACCAGGGAGGCATGCCTTTCGTGCGGCATCCTCCCTGCTCTATGTATTTTTATGTACCTGCTGTGCGCGGCTACTCCGCGCACGGTGGTCTTTCAGCTTTCGGCAGCGTCGAGCACTATTTCCGACAGAGTGGGATGGGCGTGTATGGTTTGCGATATATCGCCCAGACTTCCCCCGAAATGCATCAGCATGGCCATTTCGTGTATCATGTCGGCAGCGTGTGCCCCCAATATATGCGCCCCTATCACTTTCCCCTGCGGAGTGGCAATCAGTTTCACCAGTCCTTCGGGCTCGTCTGCCGACAATGCCTTGCCGTTGGCGCGGTAGAACGCCTTGTGGGTTTCGAAAGCCACGCCCTGCTGGCTGCAGGCCTCCTGGGTAAGTCCCACCATGGCGAGCTCTGGCGCCGTGAACACTGCTGCCGGGATGATATTGAAATCGATATGGCTTTCCTCGCCCAGAATATGCGCCAGCGCGCAGCGCCCCTGAGCCTTCGCCACATGAGCCAGCTGCACAAGGCCGTTGACATCACCCACGGCATAAACGCCCCGGACCGAAGTCATGAAGTTGCTGTCGACTTCTATGCCGCGCTTTGCGCACGCCACGCCGCAGGCTTCCAGGTTCAGACCGCAGGTATTTGCGGCACGGCCGGTTGCCATCAGCACCTTGGCGGCACTGACGCTTTCGTCTTTGCCCTTCGACGAGAAATCAACGCGCAGCGGACCGTCGCCGGTTTCCGTGATTCCTGTCACAGCCGAGGCGACATGGAATGCCACCCCGCGCTTCTTCATAGAGGTGCGCAGGCGCTTCGCCATATCGCGGTCGAAGCCGGGAAGTATTTCGGGCATGAACTCCACTACGGTTACCTTGCAGCCGAAAGCCGCACATACCGACGCGAATTCCATTCCCACCACGCCGCCGCCTACAATGCAAAGGCTTTCGGGAAGGGTTTCACAGCCCAACAGCTCGCGCGAGGTCATGACGCCCGGCAGGCTGGCACCCTCGACGGGCAGCCGCTTGGCTTCGGAGCCCGTGGCTATTATTATGTTTGCCGCCGTGTACTGGCTGTCGCAGGCATTGCCTTCGGCATCGCACGCACCGGCTACCGCCACAGTGTGCGCCCCGCAGAACGAAGCTTCGCCCCAAACAACCTCCACGCCTGCCGTTTTCAGCATGGTGGCAATGCCCGACTTCAAGGTGTCGACCACACTGTCCTTGCGAAGCATCGCCTGACTGAACCCTGTCTGCGCTGCAGCGGTTTCCGCCGAATGGCAAAGACACTTCGTGGGGATGCATCCCTCGTTGAGACATGTGCCTCCGAGCCACCGCCGCTCCACGAGCACCGTGTGCAGCCCTCGGCGGGCTGCAAGCAATGCCGTTTCGTAGCCTCCGGGGCCGGCGCCTATTATCAGCAGGTCAGCGGTTTTCATTGCCGAAGGGGTTTGACTGCAACTGCGCGTAGGTAAGCCTCGGCTGGCGTGCTGCCATCGTTTCGTCGAGCCTGCGGATGGGCGTGTTGTGGGGCGCGGTCTTCACGAGTTCGGGCTCGCGGGCTGCCTCACCGGCAATCTTCAGCATAGTTTCGATGAAGCTGTCGAGCGTTTCGCGGCTTTCGTTTTCGGTAGGCTCTATCATCAGCGCCTCGTGGAAAAGCAGCGGGAAATATATCGTGGGGGCATGGTAGCCGTAGTCGAGCAGACGTTTGGCAACATCGAGAGTTGTAACGCCGGTTGACTTGTCGGCAAGGCCGTTGAACACGAATTCGTGCTTGCACACCGAGCTGATGGGCAATTCGTATTTGCCGCGCAGCTTTTCGCGCACATACATGGCATTGAGCACCGACAGTGCGCCCACCTGCTGCAGCCCGTCGCGCCCCATCGTGAGAATATAGGCCAGCGCGCGCAGTCCCACGCCCACATTGCCCAGGAACTGCGAGATGCTGCCCAGCGATTCGGGGCTGTCGTTGTCTACGTGAAAGGTTCCGTCGGCATCCTTGGTTACGCGCGGTGTGGGCAGGAACTGCTCCAGTCCGGCACGCACGCCCACGGGCCCCGAACCGGGACCGCCGCCGCCATGAGGCGTGGAGAAAGTCTTGTGCAGGTTTACGTGCATCACGTCGAAGCCCATATCGCCGGGGCGGCATTTGCCGAGCATGGGGTTGAGGTTGGCTCCGTCGTAGTACATCAGCCCGCCGCACTGGTGCACGAGCTGCGCTATTTCGGGAATGTCGTATTCGAAAAGTCCGAGCGTATTGGGGTTTGTCATCATCATGGCAGCCACATCGTCGCCCAGCAGCGGCTTCAGCGCCTCGACGTCAACACGGCCGTCGGCCTTGCTCCTCACCTCCACCACCTGCAGTCCGCAGCGGGCTGCCGATGCAGGGTTGGTGCCGTGTGCCGAATCGGGAACAATCACCTTGGTGCGCTTGCTGTCGCCACGCGAAGCATGGTAGGCACGGATAACCATGAGGCCCGTAAGCTCGCCGTGGGCTCCGGCAAAGGGGTTAAGGGTGAAGTCGGACATTCCGCATATTTCCGCCAGCGAGCGTTTCAGCTCGTAATAAGCCTGCAACGAGCCCTGCAGCGACGCTTCGGGCTGCAGCGGATGCGCCTCGGCAAACGGAGCAAGGCGGCATACCTCTTCGTTGATTTTGGGGTTGTACTTCATGGTGCAGCTTCCCAGCGGATAGAAACCCGTGTCAACGCCGAAGTTGTTGTTGCTCATGTTGGTATAGTGCCGCGCCACGGTAAGTTCGTCTACCTCGGGGAGCGGCAAAGCGGAACTGCGCCTGAGGTTTTCGGGGAGCGAAGCCGAATAGTCGGTGCCGGTAGCGGCGCCGGGCAGCGAATACCCCGTGCGCCCTTCGTGCGACAGTTCGAATATAAGTTTACCGTAATATGTATTGTTCATATTTTCAAAGCTTTTGTGCCAAAGCGGCAAGTGTGTCAATTTCTTCTTCGGTGCGAAGTTCGGTTACCGCAAAGATGAATCTGTTGGTGCCCTGTATTCTGACACCGCCGAAGAATCCAGCTTCCAGGCACAGTTTTTCCCATTGCTCGGGGTTGCCGTCAAGAGCCACGCAGAATTCGTTGAAGAAAGGAGCGTCGTAAACTTTCGAGAATTTGCCCGTAGCCAGCAGTTTTTCGTAAAGGCTGTGCGCTGCGTTGAACGATTTTGTTGCAGCCTCGCACAGGCCCTTCCTGCCCATGAGCGAGAGGTATATGGCCACATGCAGAGTCAGCATCCCCTCGTTTGAGCAGATATTCGACGTGGCTTTTTCGCGGCGTATGTGCTGCTCGCGCGTCTGCAGCGTGAGGCAGAAGGCGCGGCGTCCCTCGCTGTCGAGCGTGGCGCCCACTATGCGCCCCGGCATCTTGCGGAGGTAAGCCTCGCGGGTGCAGAAGAAGCCTATGTTAGAGCCGCCGCCCTGCATTGGCAGGCCCAGCGACTGTGCGTTGCCCACTGCAATGTCAGCCCCCCATTCGCCGGGAGTCTTGAGCAGCGCAAGGTCGGAAGCCACGCACTCCATAACGAGCAAAGCCTTGGCGTCGTGCACTTCTTCGGCAAGACCGCTATAATCCTCGACAATGCCGTAATAGTTCGGCAGCGGCACCACAACGCCGGCAACGTCGCCCTTGCCGAGCTCGGCACGCAGGGCCTCGCGGTCGGTAACGCCTCCGGCTTCCGGAACGGTAGTGATCTGCACTCCGTGGAAGCGGGCATAGGTAGCCGCCACCCTGGCAACCTGTGGATTGAGTGTGGCGCTGAGCAGCACGCGGTTCTTCTTCTTTGCCACGGATACGGCAGTCATGATAGCCTCGGCAGTGGCTGTGGCTCCGTCGTAAAGGCTAGCATTTGAAACATCCATGCCGGTAAGGGCCGACATCATCGACTGGTATTCGAATATATACTGCAGCGTGCCCTGCGAAATCTCAGCCTGGTAAGGGGTGTAGCTGGTGAGGAATTCAGAGCGCGAAGCTATATAGTCGGTAAGTGCCGGCACGTAATGGTCGTACACTCCCGCGCCGCCGAAACACACGAGGTGCCTGTTGGCATCGGCAAGACGGCGGAACTCCTTGCGCACTTCGGCTTCCGACTTGCCTTCGGGCAGACTGTATCCCGAAGCAAGGCGCAACTGCCGGGGGACATCGGAATATAGTTCGTCAAGACTCTTCACCCCTGCCACTTCGAGCATTTCCCTTATATCGCTCTCGGTGTGGGGCAGGTATTTATGGGTATCCATCGGCAGGATGCTTATTTTTCCAGTTCCTTGTACTGTTCGGCGCTCATGAGCGAGTCGAGCTCCGATTTGTCGGAAAGCTTCACCTTTATAATCCAGCTGGCATAGGCGTCGGCATTAATGTTTCCGGGGTTGTCGTCGAGCTCGCCGTTCACTTCCTCCACCGTTCCGCTTACGGGCGATATGAGGTCGCTGGCAGCCTTCACGCTTTCCACGGCGCCGAATTCCTCGCCTGCCGTAACTTCGTCGCCTTCTTCGGGCATGTCGACGTACACTACGTTGCCGAGCTGCTGCTGGGCATAGTCGGTTATCCCTATATATCCGTAATCACCTTCCACACGCACGTATTCGTGTGTTTCGCTGTAAAACAGGCCTTCGATTGTCTTTGCCATAACTTATTGCTTTTTATTACTTTTTGTAGTTTTTATTGTAGAATTTCTTTTTTGTTACCGTTGCAGTGTGAAGCTTGCGGTGTATTTTCACCTGCAGCTTTGTGCCGAGAGCAGCATAGTCGCTGTCTACCAGCGCCATAGCCACGCTTTTGCCGGTGGAAATGGAGTTGTAGCCCGTGGTTACATGGCCCACAACCTTGTCGCCGCTCACCACTTCGTATCCGTGGCGCGGTATGGCACGGTCGTCGAGCTCCAGGCCCACTATCCTGCTGGGCACTCCCTGCTCTTTCTGCTGCAATATCGCTTCGCGCCCTATGAATTCGGGCTTGCCGGTCTTGACGAATATCCCGAGCCCTGCCTGTATGGGCGAAATGTCAGCGCTCAGCTCGTCGCCGTAAAGGGGCAGGCCCACTTCGAAGCGCAACGTGTCGCGCGCACCGAGTCCGCACGGCTTTGCCTTGCCGCTGCCTACAAGCGCATCCCACGCTCCCACGATATATGCCGGACTGCCGTAGATTTCAAAGCCGTCTTCACCGGTGTAGCCCGTGCGGCTTACTATCAGCGTTTCGCCTGCTGCGGCAACGGTCTTGAAGGTATAGAACTCCAGTTCCTTTACCTGCAGGCCGAGCACTTCCTCAACGACGCTTTCGCTGCCGGGGCCCTGCACCGCTATCTGTCCGTAGACGGCGCTTTGGTTGTCGATATCCACGTCGAAGCCCTCGCTATTGGCATTCATCCACTCCACATCCTTGTCGATGTTTGCAGCGTTGATTACCAGGAAGAAATCGTTTTCGCCCATTTTGTAAACGAGCAAATCGTCTACTGCCCCGCCCGTGGGGTAGAGCATGAGCCCGTACTGTATCTTTCCCACGTATTCCTGGCTTACGTCGTTGGTGAAGATATGCTGCACATAGCGCTCGGCATCCTTTCCGGTGACTCTCACTTCTCCCATGTGCGACACGTCGAACACCCCGCAGCCGTGCCTCACGGCGTTGTGCTCGCTGATGATGTCGGTGTACTGTATGGGCATGTCGAAGCCCCCGAACGGACTTATCAACGCGCCGAGAGCCACATGCCTGTCGTAGAGGCATGTCCTCTTGTTTTTCACTTCATTTTCCATACCTTATTATTATTGTTGCTGTGTAATCAGTTCAAGCAGAGCCGCGCCGTCGAGCCCACGGATGTATTTGCCTGGAGGGTATTTCTCGAAAATGCCCTGCAAGGCTTCGCGGCTGAAACAGGCGCCGCGCAATGCGGCGAGCAGCTGCCCCCGCACGTCGCCCACGGCAAAGTAGTCGCCGCCTATTTCGGCAGCGGTTATATGCCCGTCCTTGAGCGAGAGTTTCACTTCGAGTTCGCCGCACCCTTCCACACGCCCTTTCTTCACCAGAGTCCACCGCCGGCCTTTTCCGCTGAAGAATACGGGGTCGAGGTAAGAGCGCTCGATTTCCCTTATGTTGCTGACATCTTGCAGCGAAAGCTTCACGGTTTTGCCGCCGCAGAGCATTTGGCGGAACGCCT
>CAZDOH010000102.1:0-5149 GCA_964507005.1 uncultured Prevotella sp.
TAGGAAAGCAAGGATAGACTATCTTTCGTCCCCAGCGGGGGCGAACACAGGCGAGAATGTTACATGAGGGTATTTTGAGGATACTATTATATTGTATGCCTTTTGGCTTTTCGGAGATGGGGAGCGAAATGCGCAGTGTTAAAGTGTTAAAGTGTTAAAGTGTTAAAGTGCTAAAGTGATAAAGTGCAGCAGTGCTAAAGTGCGCGGTGCAAGACAGGTTTTCGGTGCAAAACCCGTAATTTTGCAGTGTGCCAAGGCATGTTTTCGAATACATTCGAATACAATCGAGTTACCAAACGAGTTACTATGCGTAAAAAACTGAAATTTCCGCTTCTGGCGCGGGTGCTTGCAGCCATAGTCCTGGGCGTGGCCCTGGGGAATGTGGCCGACGGCACGTGCGTGCGGCTGTTCCTCACGTTCAACAGTCTCTTCGGGCAGTTCCTGGGTTTCCTTATCCCGCTTATCATCGTGGGGCTTGTCACTCCCGCCATTGCCGACATCGGGCGGGGCGCCGGGCGCCTGCTGCTGCTCACGGTGGGCATCGCCTTTGCCGACACCCTGCTGGCGGGCTATCTGGCCTACGCCACTGGCGAGCAGCTGTTCCCGGCTATGGTGGCGTCGGCGCCGCATTTCGACGTGGCCGGCACGGAGCCGCTGAAGCCTTTCTTCGAGATTCAGATTCCCCCGATGCTCGACGTGATGAGCGCCCTCGTGCTGTCGTTCGTGCTCGGTCTGGGCATTGCCTACAGGGACAGCTATACGCTGCGAGGCGTCTTCGGGGAGTTCCGCGAAATAGTGAGCGGAGTGATAGCCAAGGCTATAATCCCGCTGCTGCCGGTTTATATCTTCGGCATTTTCCTGAACATGACGTTTACCGGCGAGGCGTGGCGCATCATCGCCGTGTTTGCGCAGATCATTGTGGTGATTGTGGTGCTGCATGTGGTGATACTGCTCTACGAGTATCTGGTGGCGGGGGCTGTGGCCCGCCGCAATCCGCTGCGCCTGCTGGCGGGCATGATGCCGGCTTATTTCACGGCCCTGGGCACGTCGTCGTCGGCAGCCACGATACCGGTTACCCTGAAGCAGACTGTCAGGAACGGCGTCAGCGAGGGCGTTGCGGGCTTCACCGTGCCCCTGTGCGCCACCATCCACCTGTCGGGCTCGATGATGAAGATCACGGCGTGCGCGCTTACCATCTGCATGCTGGGAGGGCAGCCCCACGGCCTCGGGCTTTTCACGCATTTCATACTGCTGCTTGCCGTGTGCATGGTGGCGGCGCCCGGTGTGCCCGGGGGAGCCGTGATGGCTGCCCTCGCGCCGCTGGCTTCGGTGCTGGGCTTCGATGCCGACATGCAGGCGCTGATGATAGCCCTCTACATCGCCATGGACAGCTTCGGCACGGCGTGCAACGTCACGGGCGACGGAGCAATTGCCGTGATAATCGACAAAATCCAGTCCAGGAGAAAGAAGGTGGCATAGACTGCATGAGCGGCTTGATGTCTGCCGGAGAAGGCGCAGCCAAAAAAACTGCGCCGCATCGCCTGCATTAGCGCCGAAATCGCTATATTCGCAAAACGAAACTTATGCCGACGATGCACAACGGAAAACTTCTTTGGGTGGACGACGAGATTGACATGCTGCGAGCGCACATCATCTTTCTCGAAAACAAGGGCTACGACGTGGATACCGCTACCAACGGCACCGACGCCATCGACATGTGCCGCGAGGGGAAATACGACCTTATAATGCTCGACGAGAACATGCCCGGCCTCAGCGGCCTCGAGGTGCTGACGCAACTCAAGGAACTGCTGCCCGCAACGCCAGTGGTGATGGTTACGAAAAGCGAAGAGGAGAACATCATGAACCAGGCTGTGGGGCAGAACATCGCCGACTATCTCATAAAGCCCGTGAACCCGAGCCAGATACTGCTCACGCTGAAGAAGAACATACACCGCCGCGAAATCGTGGACGAGGTGACGCAGAGCGGCTACCGCCAGGAGTTCGGGAAAATCAGCATGCAGATAAGCGATTCGCTCTCGGCTGACGACTGGATGGAGGTTTACCGCAAGCTCGTGTACTGGGAACTGGAACTGCAGGATACCGGCGGCGGCATGGACGACATGCTGAGGATGCAGAAGGAAGAGGCAAACGGCGTGTTCGGAAAGTTCGTGAAGCGCAACTACCTCGACTGGATAAACTCCCCCGACACGCGCCCCATGATGAGCAACGACCTTTTCAAAAGGCGCATATTCCCGCTGCTCGACTCGGGCCGCAAGGTGTTCCTCGTGGTCTTCGACAATTTCCGCTTCGACCAGTGGCGCATGCTCAGCCGCGACCTTGCCGCCGACTTCACCTTCGACGAGGAACTCTATTTCAGCATCCTCCCCACCGCCACACAGTATGCCCGCAATGCCATCTTCTCGGGACTCATGCCACTGCAGATTGAGGAAATCTTCCCCGGGCTGTGGGTGGACGAAAACGAAGACGAAGGCAAGAACCTCAAGGAGCGCGAACTCATTGCCACGCAGCTGAAGCGCTACCGCCGCAAGAACACCTATTCATACAACAAGATTAACGACTCGCAGGCTGCCGACCGCCTGCTATCGCAGCTACCGCAGCTTGCACGCAACGACCTCAACGTGCTGGTGGTGAATTTCATCGACATCCTTTCGCATGCACGCACCGAGCAGAAAACCGTGCGCGAACTTGCAGCCGACGAAGCCGCTTACCGCAGCATCACACTGTCGTGGTTCCGCTACAGCGCCATGCGCGAGCTCTTCCGCCAGCTGGCAGAAAGGGGTTACACCGTGGTGGTGACCACCGACCACGGCAGCATACGCGTAGACCAGCCCGTGAAGGTTATGGGCGACAGGGATGTGAACACCAACCTGCGCTACAAGCTGGGGAAGAACATGAAATACAATGCGCGCGAAGTGTTCGAGGTGAAGCACCCGCGCGAAGCAATGCTGCCGTCGCCAAACCTCTCCACGGCTTACATCTTCGCCACCGGAAACCGCTTCTTCGCCTATCCCAACGACTTCAACCGCTACGCACACTACTACGACAACACCTTCCAGCACGGCGGAATATCGATGGAGGAAATGCTGGTGCCGTTCATCACGCTACATTCAAAGCACCAGCAATAGAACACCTGAAAAAACACTTTCGAAAATGGAAATCACAATAAAGTCAACCGATGACCTGCAGCAGGCTGCCAGGCAGTTTGTGGCAGCTATGGGCACGAGCCGCGTGTTCGCCTTCTACGGCGCCATGGGCGCAGGCAAGACAACTTTCATCCGCGCCGTGTGCCGCGAACTCGGAGTGGAGGAGGAAGTGACGTCGCCCTCGTTCGCAATAGTCAACGAGTACCGCAGCGAAACCACAGGGCAGAACATCTTTCATTTCGACTTCTACCGCATAGAAAAGATAGAGGAAGTCTACGACCTGGGATACGAAGACTATTTCTACGGCGGAGGGCTCAACTTCATCGAGTGGCCCGAACTGGTGGAAAACCTGCTGCCCGAGGATGCCGTGAAGGTGGAAATAAAGGAAACCGACGGCGGAGCAAGGGTGGTGAGATTCGAAAACTTTGCGTAAGTTTGCAAGTAATTCTTTAACAATAAAAAGTCTACAACAATGTTTGATGTAAAGCAATGCCTCAGCGACAGCGACAAGAAGATGTTGCAGTCTGTAAACCATCTCGAGGAAACGCTTTCGCGCATACGTGCGGGAAAGGCCAACGTTGAAATCCTCGCCGATATACGTGTGGAAAGCTACGGCGCCATGATGCCGCTCAACCAGGTTTCGGCCGTAACCACACCCGACGCGCGAACCATAGCCATAAAGCCGTGGGACCGCAGCATGATGCGCGCCATCGAAAAGGCCATCATCGACTCCAACGTGGGTATCATGCCCGACAACAACGGAGAGATAATCCGCCTCACCATACCCCCGCTCACCGAAGAGCGCCGCAAGGAGCTTGCAAAGCAGTGCAACAAGGAAGGCGAAACGGCACGCGTGAGCATTCGCAGCGTTCGCCGCGATACCATCGAGAAGCTGAAGAAGTCGGTGAAGGACGGCGTGAGCGAAGACAACGAAAAGGATGCCGAGCAGGAACTGCAGAAAATACACGACAAGTATATCAAGACTGTAGACGAACTGCTCGCGGCAAAGAGCAAGGAGATAATGACCGTATAGCGTGGCAATGCAGGGAACGGTGATCCGCACGGCAGGAAGCGGGTACGTGGTGCGCACAGCCGAAAAGGGCGATGTGGAATGCTCGGTGCGCGGAAACTTCCGCCTCAAGGGAATACGCACCACCAATCCCGTGGCTGTGGGCGACAACGTAAGCATTACGCTCTCGCCCGAAGGACGCGGCATGATAACGGCAGTGGGCGAGCGCAGGAACTATATCGTGCGCCGCGCCACAAACCTGTCGAAGCAAAGCCAGATACTGGGAGCCAACATAGACCAGGTGCTGCTGTTCGTCACCGTAGCCCGCCCCGAAACGCTTGCAACGTTCGTCGACCGCTTCCTGGCTTCTGCCGAAGCCTACGGCGTGGAGGTGATACTCGGCTTCAGCAAGACCGACACCTATTCCGCCGAAGAGGCAGCCCGGGCACGGGCATTGTCATCCGTTTACGAAGACATAGGATACCGCTGCGTGCACTTTTGCGCGCTCGATGCCGTGGACGAATCCATAGTGCAGCTGCTTGCAGGAAAGCTGACGCTGATTGCCGGAAACTCCGGAACGGGAAAGTCCACTTTCGTGAACTCGCTTGTTCCCGGTGCCGGGGCGCGCACTTCCCCCGTCTCGGAAAGCCACAGCACGGGCATGCACACCACTACCGACAGCCGCATGTATTTCATGCCGCAGGGCGGCGCCGTGATTGACATACCGGGAGTCAAGGGCTTTGGCACGTTCAACATCGGGCGCGAAGAACTGGGGCACTATTTCCGCGAGATATTCAGCATAGGGCAGGGATGCCGCTTCGGCAACTGCACCCACACCCACGAACCGGGGTGCGCCGTGAAGGAGGCTTTCGCCACAGGGCGCATAGCCGCTTCGCGATACAACTCCTATCTTAATATGCTCGCCGACGAAAACGAATCGAAATACCGCGAGGCATATTGATGCCGCATATTGATG
>CAZDOH010000102.1:5249-7211 GCA_964507005.1 uncultured Prevotella sp.
TTGGCCGTTGCCCTTGCCGCAGGCCTTTGCGGGGCACCGGCTTCGGCCCGCGCTCCGAAGAAAGCCGAAAAGGGCGGCGTTGCCTCAATCAAGGTAAAAGGCTATGCCGGGGCACTGATCGACAAGGTAATTTCCCGGCGGGTTATGGCGGAAGACGTGCCGACACTGGTAAATGTGTTCGCCACCCGCAACGAAACCCACCAGTGGCAAAGCGAGTTCTGGGGCAAATGGGCCATCGGAGCCTGTGCGCTTTACCAGTACAGCAACAATCCCGAACTTTACCGGCGCATAAAGACTTCGGTGGAAGGCATCCTGAAAAACCAGGATGCCGACGGATATATCGGCAACTACAAGCCCGAAGCGCAACTCAGGGAGTGGGATGTCTGGGGGCGCAAATACGTGGTGCTCGGACTGCTGGCGTGGCACGACATCTCGGGCGACAAGCGGGCAGTGAAGGCTGCCTGCAGGCAGATAGACCGTCTTGTGGCCCAGCTCGATGAGCGCGGCCTGTCGATAGTGGAAACCGGAAACTACCGCGGCATGCCCAGCGCTTCGATACTGAATGCCGTGATGAAGCTCTACAACGCCACCGGCAGCGGCAAGTATCTGGAACTGGCAAAGAAGATTGCAGGCGAAATCGAATCGGAAAAAGGTCCGCAAATCCTTGCCAAGACAAACCGGGGCATACCCATGGCCGGGCGTTTCGCGCCGCAGAAGGGATGGTATAATTTCTACAACGGGCAGAAGGCCTACGAAATGATGTCGTGCATACAGGGAATGCTCGACCTTTACCTTGTGACGCGCGACGCACAGCTTCTGGAAGGCTCCACAAAGGCAGTGAAGATGATTGAAGACCAGGAAATCAACATCGCCGGCTCGGGAGCCGCGATGGAATGCTGGTATGGCGGCAGGCAGAAGCAGACACGCCCCTCGGTGCACGAAATGGAAACGTGCGTAACCACAACATGGATAAACCTCCTGCGCCGCATGTTGCTTGTGACGGGCAACGGCCATTACGCCGACCTTATGGAGCAGAGCATCTACAACGCCCTTTTCGCTTCGCTCAAGGGCGACGGCTCGCAGATAGACAAGTACACCCCCCTCGAAGGCGTGCGCACCAAGGGCGAAGAGCAGTGCGGGCTTCACATAAACTGCTGCAACGCCAACGGCCCGCGCGGCTTTGCGGCAATTCCGCAGACCATCTACACGGTGAGCGGCGGCGCCGTAAACGTCAATCTGTATGCGCCTTCCGAAGCCGTGGTTTCGCTTGGCGGAACCGGGCGCAGCGTAACGCTGGTTCAGGAGGGCGACTATCCCCGCACCAATACGATGACAATAAAAGTGAAAGCCGCGGGGGGCGGAAAGTTCGCGCTGCGGCTGCGCATCCCTGCGTGGAGCAGGAACACGGTGGTGCGGGTTGCCGGCGAAGAGTATTCGGGGGCTGCCGCGGAGGGGTATCTTGCCATTGACCGTGAATGGAAAACGGGCGACGAAGTGGCGGTAAGTTTCGACATGCCGGTGCGCCTTGTGCGCCGGGACGGATACGATGCCATTGTGCGCGGCCCTGTGGTGTTTGCCCGCGACAGCCGTCTGGGCGGAGGCTTTATAGACGAAGTGGTGAAAATACCGGAGGCCGGCGGCGTGGTGGATGCCACGACGTGCGATGCACCGCAGTGGGCATGGATAAGCATTAAGGTGCCGATGGTGCTGGGCGTTGACTGGATTGACTACGGCAAACCCGTGGAAGTGCAGCTCTGCGACTTCCAGTCGGCAGGGAACACCTGGAGCCGCGGCGAAAGATACCGTGTGTGGCTGCCCGAAGTGAACAATCCCGAAGACGTGCTCGGGAAATAGAAAATCCGCTTGTAACTGATTGGGGTGCGCTTGATTTGGAAAGCGCGCCCCCAATTGTTGTATGCTCGGCATGAGCATTGTCTAACGGGTGGAAGTCCCGAGTAAGCC
>CAZDOH010000103.1:0-2354 GCA_964507005.1 uncultured Prevotella sp.
CATTGCATGCGAATATAGTGGCAACTATGTTCTTCCCGATGTCGTGCACATCGCCCTTCACAGTGGCTATAAGAATTTCGGGAAGGGAAGCCCCTGCTGTGCCTGCCTCGTTTCTTTGCGATTCGATTGCGGGCTGCAGCAGCGACACGGCGATTTTCATTGTGCGGGCAGTCTTCACCACCTGTGGCAGGAACATTTTCCCGGCGCCGAAGAGTTCACCCACTTCGTTCATGGCGTTCATCAGCGGGCCTTCTATTATATCCACAGCCCGCGGGTAAGTGCCTAAAGCTTCGTTTATATCCTGCTCCATATAGTCGGCAATTCCCTTGCGCAATGCATACGCCAGGCGTTTCTCCACGCTTTGGTTCCGCCACGCGTCGGAAGAATTGTTTCCCGACTGTGTTGTAGGACTGGGAGTCTTCTGCTCGCGCAAACTATCAGCCAAATCTATCAGCTTTTGCGGCGCTTCGGGAGAAGCATACATCACGGCATCGTCAAACACCGTGAGTTGATTACTTGGGATATCATTATAGCCAAGTGACGACGACGGATTAACTATGCCCATATCCATGCCTTCACTGATGGCACGGTAGAGAAAAACGGCATTCAATGCCGAACGCACATAATCGTTGCCGCGGAACGAGAACGAAAGGTTGCTGACGCCTCCGCTCACATGGGCATACGGCAGATTGCGCCGTATCCATCCGGCAGCTTTCACAAAGTCAAGCGCATAGCGGTCGTGCTCCGGCATTCCGGTGGCTATCGAAAGCACATTAGGGTCGAATATTATGTCTTCGGGAGGGAAACCTACTTTTTCGACAAGCAGTTTATAGGCGCGCGAGCATATATCTATCTTGCGCTGATAATCTGTAGCCTGCCCCTGCTCGTCGAAAGCCATGACGACAGTTGCAGCGCCAAAGCGGCGCAGTTCCCGTGCATGGGAAAGGAACGTTTCCTCCCCTTCCTTAAGCGATATCGAGTTGACAATGCATTTTCCCTGCACGCATTTAAGTCCGGCAACCACTACATCCCATTTCGAAGAATCTATCATCAAAGGCACCCTTGCAATATCGGGGTCGGAAGTGAGAAGATTCAGGAAGTGAACCATTTCCTGTTTCGCATCAAGCAAACCGTCGTCGAAGTTTATATCCAAAACTTGGGCACCGTCCTCCACCTGTTTGCGGGCTATGGAAAGAGCCTCTTCGTACTTCTTTTCCTTTATCAGGCGCAGAAACTTCCGGGAGCCGGCAACATTGCAGCGCTCGCCTATATTCACGAAATTGCTGTCTTGCGTGACTTTCTTGATTTCAAGCCCCGACAGCCAAAGTTCGTGTTTACGTTCTACCGGAACATGGGGCTTGACGTATGTGCCGTCACTGACTATGATGTTCTGGTATTCGGCAATGAACTTGTCCGTAGTGCCGCAACAGCCGCCTATGATATTGACTAGTCCTTCGTCCACGAATTCCTTTACCTGCATTGCCATCTGGTGCGGGGTTTGCCGATAGCCTCCTGTCTCGTCGGGCAAGCCTGCATTTGGGTATGCCGAGATAAAGTAAGGGGCAAACGAGGCAAGCGACTTGACAAACGGTTTCATGTCGCTGGCGCCGAACGAGCAGTTAAGTCCGATGGAAAATATTTCGGCATGGGCCACGGAAGCCACGAAAGCCTCAAGGGTTTGCCCCGACAGCGTGCGCCCCGCTTTGTCGGCAATGGTAACCGACAGCATTATAGGAAGTTTTATGCCCGTTTCGCGCATGGCTTGGTCTGCAGCAAACAATGCAGCCTTGGCATTGAGGGTATCGAATATCGTTTCGATGAGTATTGTATCGACACCTCCCGTTATCAAGGCTTTCATCTGCTCCAGATATGCCTCGGAAAGCTGGTCGAACGTAATGTTGCGCACTGCAGGGTTGTCGACATCGGGGCTCAGCGAGCACGTCTTGCTGGTAGGCCCCACTGAGCCTGCTACAAAGCGGGGCTTGGCGGGATTGGCAGCAGTAAACTCATCCGCGTATTTCCGGGCGAGCTTTGCAGCCGCGATATTCAGTTCTTCGCAGTATTCGCATGCACCGTAGTCTTCCATGGAAATGCGCTGCGAACTGAATGTGTTGGTTTCGATTATATCGGCTCCGGCTTCAAGATAACGCCGGTGAATGTCGCCTATAATATCGGGGCGCGATACCGACAGCAAGTCATTGTTGCCTTTCTGGATTCCGGGAAGATGCGCAAAACGCTCTCCGCGATAGTCTTCCTCTTTCAGTCCATAGGATTGTATCATGGTGCCCATTGCCCCGTCGAGCAGAAGCACTCTTTGGCGCATCAGGTCCTTCAGTTTCATTTCAGTATTCATT
>CAZDOH010000103.1:2454-7181 GCA_964507005.1 uncultured Prevotella sp.
TTCATTTCAGTATTCATTGCCTTTGGTTTACTGACTTGAATTTCTCTGCGAGCATCCGCTTGTCTTCCTTTTCTTTCAGTGCCTGGCGCTTGTCGTATTCCTTCTTGCCGCGTACGAGCCCTATCTTGAGCTTTGCACGTCCGTTGTCGTCTATATAGAGCAGGAGTGGAATCAAAGAAAGCCCGGCATTCTTTGTCTCTTGCGCAAGGCGCCTTATTTCGCGTTTGTTAAGCAGCAACTTACGGTCGCGCCGCGCGTCATGGTTGTAGAACGAGCCATAGAAGTATTCGGATATATACATGTTTTTCGCCCACATTTCGCCATCGCGTATATAGCAGAACGAATCTGTCAAGCCTGCCTTCCCTGCGCGTATTGATTTGATTTCCGTGCCGCACAACACCAAGCCTGCGTTGTATGTATCAAGAACAAAATAATCGTGCTCGGCACGTTTGTTTTTTATTTCAATTTTCTTTTGCAAGACACCCATCCTTTGTAGTATTTCTCTATGACACTACCGCAAAATCTGCGATATTGCTGAAAACATATTGTGCCACTTTGCCGGTATATTCGGGTTCGGCTTCCACAAAGCCGTCATCATATTTGTCATATTGCTCAAAACGTTCATACAATGCCATGAACTGCTCGTCGCTGCAGGGACGTGTAATCTCGTCCTTGTCTTTTTCGTACATGCGGCGCACATCATACAGCATATTGCAGAGTTCCTTTATTCCCCACAGCCGCATGGCTTTTGCAAACGGATTTTCAAATATAAACGGACCGTAGCCGTTGTAAATCAGCTGCACGAAACCGCCTTGAAGCAATTCTTCGCGCATTGTCATATAGGCTATCAGCGTAATCTGCGAACCGTTAAGCCGCGGCATCGTAGTGGCGTCCAGCGTCCCGCCAATACCGTCAAGTATCTTTTGCTCTACAAAATTACAAAATTTCTCAGGACTTTCGTCCGCAGCCTTTTCCAAATCAACTGACTTCACGGCTGGCAGCACGATTCCATTATCTTCATTACCGTTCATTCCTTCCATTGTTTCCATCACTCAGAGTAAATATAATTGAAGCGCGCAGACGGAGCGACGTCGCCATTCACATAGAAATCCATCGGATTCCCTTCCTGCTGCATATTGTCACTCCATTTGAATTCAAAATCGAGCTTTTCGCCCTTCATTCCAAGAGCACTTCGCGGAATGCACAGAACTATCTCGTTTTCGAAGACAGCGATTTGCGCACTGCCGGCAGACTTCCATTGCCATCCGTTTCCCACGCATTTCTCCAGCGTAGCCTTGTCGTCGCACGAAACGCCGCGGTTAACCGCGAAATCATAGCCTTCCCAGCCAGTCGCCTTGCTGCGGTCTATATCGATGTAAAGCACCATCCAGTTGCTGTCTGTGCGGGGAGTCAGAGCGTCTTTGGTACGGACATGGAAATAGACATTCCGCTTGTCACGGGCCACCTGTGCTTCGACTATATCGTTACGCCCTGTGGCATTCGTATAATGCAGATTGAATGCTCCCGGCGCACATCTGTGAACAACGTCGCCCTGATAGTCCGTGTAAACGGGGGTTACTCCCTTCCAGTCTTCAACACGGCCAATCTTTATCGTACGGGGCGACGACACAGCCTCAGCCGGCTTTATTCCCTTGAAGCGCCGCGCCTTGTCTACAAGCATATAATAATATACATCCCCCTTGTTGCCCCATCCTTTATTGGGCTCGATATCCCGGCTATGGTCCCAGTCGTACTGGTCTACGAACGAATAGTTGTTTCCGTGCCAATCGCCCTTTGTGTCGAACATGTCGGCAATATATTCGTTCCACCCCGTGACGAAAACCACTTTGGGGTCAAGCTCGAAAGCCCGGCTCCACTGTTCCTCGAAATTCCAGCCATACAGATATGCATCGGGGCGCTTGTCGAATCCGCGGCGTGCAGAATAGCTCCTTCCATAGCTGCCGTCAACGTTGAATGCCGAGCAATGGCCGCCATTGGCAGCACTTGTGTTCTGCGCCATTCCCACAGTCACCTGTTCGAATCCTTTGTCGGAGGCGCCATATCCGTGCTGCGGATATACCTCAAGCCATCCCCACTGGGTGCGCCCTTCCTTCTGCGAAGGCCCGTTCACGTAATCGGGCTGCCCGGGGCGGAAAGTAAAGAAGTCGAGTATTTCCTTCTCTTCCGGATCGTCGGGATTGAGGTTGTCGCTATACGCCATTATTATCGGTTTGCCGTCAAGGCAATACCACAAATCCTTATAGAGTCCCGGTTTGTAAAGCTCGCGATACAGGTGCTTGAGACTTACGAGGGAATTGGGCAACGGGGCAAACGGCAGCATGAATGCAATCTTGGGCGACTTTACCCCATCGGCACGTGCCTGGCTCCATGCTTTCAGCAGCGCCTTATAGGATTTGTCCCACGTAAAAGTCCCGTTTGTGCAGTCGAAGAACACGGCGTCAACTTTGGCGTCGGCAAGCATCTCGGCATGCTTCCGCAGCACCCACGGGTCGAAAGTCTGGTAATAGCCGAACAAAGGCTCTTCCCAATAATACCAATGGCGCTTCTTGCCCCATGCCGGATGGTCGTAGCTTAGCATTGCCTCCGGATTCTGCCGCAGAATGGCACTTATGTTGCGAACCGAAGAATCGTTGCGGTAATTGCGTTCGTGCCATGTCCAATAGAACATCGCGATTTCCTTTCCGTCGCGAAGCTTTGCACTGTCGGCATCCTGAACGGCCGTACGGCCCAGAGCATCCGTCACTGCCCACGAATCGCTGCATACGTTTTGGGCATTACCCGACACGGAAACCGACATCGCCACAAATGCAGAGATTGCGGTTCCTAAAAATTTGTACCTTGTCATTCCTTACCTCGAAAGTTCAGTTATTTTGCCATCACTTGTTTTTCAGCAAGTCGCGAATCTCTTCCAGCAGCACTTCTTCCCTTGTGGGAGCGGGAGGCGCAGGAGGAACCTCGTTCTTCTTCTTCTTGGCCAGGACATTGATGGCCTTAACCAACAGGAATACGCAGAAAGCTATAATCACGAATTCGATGACAGTCTGGATAAAGGCTCCGTAATTGATTGTCGCGGTAACCTCCGGATTAAGGGGATTTACAGGCATGGCGAACTTCAATTCCGAGAAATCCACTCCCCCGATAACCCAGCCTATAGGCGGCATAATGATGTCGCTTACTATGGACGACACAATCTTGCCGAAAGCCGCGCCAATGATTACACCGACAGCCATATCAATGGCATTTCCCTTAACTGCGAATTCCTTAAATTCATTTATAAATTTGCCCATTTTCAATTTTTAATGCGTTACACTCCGCAAAAATAAAAACAATTCCGTAATTTTGCAGCCAAAAGAAGAAATAAATCAACCTAATCAAAACTAAACGCAAAAATGATTAAAGTAGGTATCAATGGATTCGGTCGTATCGGCCGTTTCGTATTCCGTTCCACAGTTGAAGCTGAGAACGCTAAGGATGTTCAGGTAGTAGCAATCAACGACCTTTGCCCTGTTGACTACATGGCATACATGTTGAAGTACGACACAATGCACGGTCAGTTCGACGGCACTATTGAAGCTGACACTGAAAAGAGCGAACTCATCGTAAACGGCAACCACATCCGCGTTACTGCAGAGCGTGACCCCGAAAACCTCAAGTGGGACGAAGTTGGCGCAGAATACGTAGTAGAATCCACAGGTCTCTTCCTCGCTATGGACAAGGCTGAAAAGCACCTCAAGGCAGGTGCCAAGTATGTGGTTCTTTCCGCACCTTCAAAGGCAGGCGAAGACGGTCGCCAGGCTGATATGTTCGTATGCGGCGTAAACACCGACAAATATGCTGGTCAGAAGATCGTTTCCAACGCTTCCTGCACCACCAACTGCCTTGCTCCTATCGCAAAGGTTGTTAACGACAACTTCGGCATCGAAACCGGTTTGATGACAACCGTACACTCCACTACCGCTACTCAGAAGACCGTTGACGGTCCTTCGATGAAAGACTGGCGCGGTGGCCGTGCAGCTGCAGGCAACATCATTCCTTCGTCAACAGGCGCTGCAAAGGCAGTAGGCAAGGTAATCCCCGAACTCAACGGCAAGCTCACCGGTATTTCAATGCGTGTTCCGACTCTCGACGTTTCGGTTGTTGACCTCACCGTTAACCTCAAGAAGCCCGCAAGCAAGGAAGCTATCTGCGCTGCAATGAAGGCTGCTTCCGAAGGCGAACTCAAGGGTATCCTCGGCTACACAGAAGACGCTGTTGTATCGAGCGACTTCCTCGGATGCGCTCTTACATCCATCTTCGATGCAAATGCAGGCGTTTATTTGACAGACAACTTCGTAAAGGTTGTTTCATGGTATGACAATGAGATTGGCTACAGCCACAAAGTTGTAGAACTCATCAAGATCATGAACAAATACAACAGCAAGTAAAAACATACCTTTACTTACAACAACAAAAGAGAGGCTGCGCCATTGACGCAGTCTCTCTTTGCGTATATATATAATATGTCGGGCCTTGCATATTTATCCGCGCTCTATATCAGCCCTATCAAATGAAAGAAATTCGGAAATTAACATTAACGTTTTTAACACCCCCCCTTACGCAAAAGGGCCGCAGTCACTTGCGGTCCTTAGGCAAACGGTCGGAGCGGCCGAAAAACAGCCGGAAACCGAGGAAAGAAGCTGAATAGATGAGGCACTGCCCGAGGTAGA
>CAZDOH010000104.1:0-7174 GCA_964507005.1 uncultured Prevotella sp.
GACTCAATCATCGACACATACGGGACAATCATCTTGACCTTATTGGTTTGCAGATGCCCTATCATGTGCCATTGCACGTCAGCGGGCAGGGCTTCATGCTTTGAAGTCATTTCCTGGGGCCGGTTTTCACCGAAGATTCTCTGCCCGGCATCGTAGGCCTGCTGCAAAGCCTCAATGGGATGGTATTTCGAAACCGCCACAAGCTCGACGCCTGTGGGCAGATTCGATTTTATTTCATAGAGATTCTGGCTTACTGGCGGCATTTTGGTTTTCAATTTTCACAAACCCTTCGGGAGCTGCTTCTTCATAATGGAAAACATCAATTATCTTGGTTTCCACCACCGATGTAATCCCATAGTCAGAAATCGAAGATTTCATACCTTCGTCCAGGCGGTTCACCGCATCGCGCAGGCTGGAGGCTTTAACCAGAATGGTTTGCGTTACCTGTTTTTCAACGCCCTTCTTTTCGTCCACAGTAGTAATGGCAATCTTGCATTGATACCATTTGTCGGCGCTTTCGCTTTGGGTTTCAAACATTTCTGCAAAGCGCGAACGCTTGATGTCGCTCACTTCAAACTCTCCGGTAATGAAAGGCTTCATTTCCTTTATGATTCTTTTTTCGGCTTCGGTGAAGTTCAGGGCATCCACAAGATAGTTTTCCGACTGTTTTGCAATTTTCCCCTCACCTATTTCCTTTTCATATTTTACTTTACATTCAAACCAACTGTACATAAATTTACGTGTAATAGTTACCTGTGCAAAGATACATTATTTTACGGGCACAGCAAGCATGTGCCCTGGCCGCGGCGGGCCGAAACAAACCGTTTTTCGTATCTTTGCCGGCAATATACAGTTACGGAATGGGAAGAAACAAATTCTCCGAGAAGGAAATCAAGGAAATTGGCCGGCTGCTAAGGCTGAAGAATGCCGGAAACCGATACAAGCAGAAACTCCTGCGCCACGAGCTACGCGTAAACTATGAATTCAACATTTCGGATTTCAATGTGCCAGGGCAGGCTTTCGGTGAGGAAGATCTGCAGCGCGCAATAAGACGCGGCGCCATTGAGATACTCGACGATGCCACAATAGAGGCGATGAAGCAAAAACGCGCGCGCGACAAGCAGGCCGACTACGCGCTTATTCATCAGCAAGCCATAGCCAGCGGCGACGAAACCGACTGGAAGGAAGCCTTGAAACAATGGGAACTACAGTCTGAGGGCGAAGGAGACAACCAAACCGGAATATAAAAAACACAATATTTCCATACTTTTCAACAACTTCAACTCAAAAAAATTCTTCTATGCGCACAGCGCGAAAATTGTGTACGCATAGCACAAAAATTCTTTGCGTACAGAAGATAAATTGTCTACGCATAGAAGAATAATCATGTGCCTTAGTTGCACTGAAGTGCGTTATATGAAGAGGACACGAAGCGGCTCAGGCAACACAGGCGTTTTCAGTAATTGGCTAGTGCATAGTTGTAATAGTCTTTCACATCCATTTCGGGCGGGAATACCGCTGACAACAGGCGCGCAGTGTCGTCGGGCGCATATTCTACCGCGTATTTCAAGTTGCGGAAGAATGAATCGATATCTTTTTCGTGTAAAGCTATAAACGCCAGGCACGGGCAGCAGCTATAGCGATATTCCGCATTCCCCGCTTCGGTGGCCGACGCCAAAGCTTTCGCCATGCGGTATTCCTTGAAATGGGTTAGCAGGAGCATTACCCCCGAAGGGTCGCTTTGCTTCGCTATGGTGGCGCGAAGCAATATGTCGGTATATTCCTCTACATGAGTTTTCTCGCCCTGCGTCAGCTCTATTGCCAGCTTCCGGGAATAGTAATATTCATCGCCAATCCCCGCTTTGCGGGCTTTCTCATTATACAGCGTGGCTTGCTGCAAATCTTCCTTATCCCAATATGTCGCAGCTATTTCATTGTATATCGCCGCCTTTGCCTCGGAATCGTCACCGCTGTATTTCAGTGCGTAATTGAGCTGGACGAGGGCCTCGTCGTAGCGCTTGAGTTCAGCCAGTGTCTTGGCATTGTCGAAATACGCCATTCCGTTTTTGTCATCGATGGAAATGTATTTTTCAAAAAGTCTGTTGGCTTCGGCGTGGTTTCCCTGCACTACTGCCACGCTTGCCGCCACCAGCAGGGCGTCGCCATCGGCAGGACTTATGTCAAGAGCATATTCAATGCTTTCGTGCGCCTTTGCATAGTTGTCGGTTTGAAAATAGAGTTTGGAAATGGCTACCCAATAGGCCACGTTATAGGGGTCGGAGTCTATGAGCTTTTCTTCCACTGCTATTGCCTCGGTATATTTTCCGCACATCTGCAAATATGTGGCCCGGGCTTCGAGCACTCCGGTTTCGGAGCGGTATGACTGGGGAAGTATCTCAAACCACCGATCAAGACCGTCGGTTATTCCGCGGTCGAGATAGTCCCAAACTATCTGTACAAACAGCTCGGTACCGCCTCCTGCCTGAGCAAAATATGCCTTACGGTAGTATGCTTCGGCATCGTTCAGCTTTCCTTCTTCAAGGCTGAACAGGCCGCAATAGTAGAGCACATCCTGGTCGGTTTGGTCGTCTATGGCGCGCACCATGCTCCATGCCTCGCCCCGCCGGCCGCCCGAAAAAAGTATTTCGGCTTTCATCAAAACGGCGAGCACGGAATTGGGATGCAGGGCCAGGATATAGTCAAGGCATGCCAGCGCATCGTCTTTGCGCGACATGTCGTTGTAATAGTAATCGGCCACATCAAGCAAATCGTCTTCATCGAAATAGTCGTGCTGCCCGCGAAACAGCATGGTTTCGTAACGGTCAACGCACGCACGAACTTGAGGATCTATTTGCTTCCTGTTGTTTTGGTTTGTCATTTATTCTTTTTGGTCCAATTGTCTTTCAAACTCACAGTGCGGTTGAACACCGGTTTTGCCTCGGTTGAATCTGGGTCTTTCATAAAGTAGCCTATGCGTTGGAACTGAAGGTATTCGCCTACAGGGCGCTCGGCACCGAACTTTTCAATATAACAATGCTGGAGCACTTTCCTAGAATCGGGATTAAGCAGTTCTCGGAAGTCGCGTTCATCACTCGAAGGGTCTTCCACGGCGAAAAGATGTTCGTAAAGACGCACTTCGGTTTCAACGGCCGAATGCGCGCTCACCCAATGCAGTGTCCCTTTCACCTTGCGGTCGGCACCCGGAAGGCCGCTGCGCGTTTCGGGGTCGTATTCGCAATAAACTTCCACCACCTCGCCGGCTTCGTTTTTCAGGCATCCCGTGCACTTCACGATGTATGCGTTTTTGAGCCGCACTTCCTTGCCGGGAGTCATGCGGAAGAACTTCTTCGGTGCGTCTTCCATAAAGTCATCGCATTCTATCCAGAGTTCTTTCGAGAAAGCTATCGTATGCTTGCCTTCTTCGGGGCGCTCGGGGTTGTTCTCCGACTCCATTTCTTCGGTTTTGCCTTCGGGATAATTGGTTATTACCAGTTTCAAGGGGTTGAGCACTGCGCTCACACGGGTTGCCCTTTGGTTTAGGTCCTCGCGCGCTGCTGCTTCCAGCATAGCATAGTCGTTGAGCGCATCATATTTGGTGTAGCCTATCATTCTTATGAACCTGCGTATAGCCTCGGGCGAATATCCGCGCCGACGAAGCCCGCACAACGTGGGCATACGGGGGTCGTCCCATCCGCTGACTTTCTTTTCCTCTACGAGAGCCAGAAGCTTGCGCTTGCTCATCACGGTGTATGTGAGGTTGAGACGATTAAATTCATACTGTCTGGGGCGGTTGTCGTCAAGATCCTTGCCTTCCTTTAGCAAATCTATGAAATAGTCGTATAGTGGTCTGTGGGGAACAAATTCCAACGTGCACACCGAATGAGTTACACCCTCGAAGTAATCGCTTTGCCCATGCGCGAAATCGTACATGGGATATACTTTCCATTTGGTGCCCGTGCGGTGGTGCGGCGTATTGATAATGCGGTAAATCACCGGGTCGCGGAAATGCATGTTCGGATTTGCCATATCTATTTTTGCGCGCAGCACCATAGAGCCTTCGGGCACTTCGCCGTTGTTCATCTTGTCGAACAGTTCCAGGCTTTCTTCAACAGGGCGGTTGCGGTATGGGCTGTCGGTGCCGGCCTGAGTAGGCGTACCTTTCTGGGCAGCTATCTCGGCGCTGGTCTGCTCGTCAACATAGGCTTTGCCTTGCTTGATGAGCTTAACGGCGAAATCCCACAGCTGCTGGAAATAATCGGATGCATAGTAAATGTTTCCCCATTTGAAGCCAAGCCATTGTATATCGCGCTTTATGCCTTCGACATAGTCGGTGTTTTCCTTCTGGGGGTTGGTATCGTCGAGCCGGAGATTGCACACACCACCGAATTTCTCGGCGATGCCGAAATCTTCGCATATAGCTTTGGCATGGCCTATATGAAGGTAGCCGTTCGGTTCGGGCGGGAAACGGGTCTGCACCCTGCCTCCGTTTTTGCCTTCAGCCAAATCGTTGGCCACGGTTTGCTCTATGAAATCAAGGTTTCTCTGTTCCTCTACGGTCTTCTCTTCCATTGGTTGTCTGGTTTTTGTTTTTCGGGGGCCTTTAGCCTTCCTTCGTTATTGTTTATGAAACAATTTTATGCGCTGTTCCTCAGAAAGTTTGCATATCATGAGTTTTCCGTCTTTTTCGGCTACGATATAGCCGTCGAGACCCTGCACCACCACTTTTTTGTTTTGCGCACAGTGTATAATGCAGTTGTTGGTTTCGTAAAGGTCTACGTTCCCCACCACGGCATTGCCATGCACATCGCGGTCTATCTGGTTTCTTAGCGCGCCCCATGTGCCTACATCGCTCCAGTTGAACGATGCCGGATATACAAATATCTCTTCTGCCTTTTCCATTATGGCATAGTCAACGCTTATTGACTCTATATCAGCGTAAACTTCCTCTACTGCCTTAGCTTCGCCGGATGTTCCGAATTTTTCGGAAAGAGTTTCGAATTTTCTGGCCATTTCGGGCTGGTACACTCTAAAGGCATTGACGATGGTCTGTACGCTCCACACAAATATGCCTGCATTCCAGAAATAGTTGTTCTTTGCAATATACTGCTTGGCAAGGTCCAATGAAGGTTTTTCCTTGAACGAGTCAACACGGTAGATGTTCTTTGCCCGCGACGATGCATAACTCAAGTCGGCTTCTATGTATCCGTAGCCGGTTTCGGGCGCCGTGGGGTGCACACCAAGGGTTACAATCGAATCGGTTTCGGCAGTGAAATCCATGCATTCGGATATGACCTGCGCAAACTGCTTCACGTCACCCACTACATGGTCGCTGGGGGTTATCACGATATTTGCCCGAGGGTTGATTCGCTTTATTTTCCAACTGACGTAAGCGATGCAAGGCGCAGTATTGCGGCGGCAAGGCTCCAGCAGAATGTTTTCGACTGGTATGTCGGGCAACTGGCTGTGCACCTGTTCGAAATAATTCTTCGACGTAACCACCCATGTGTTCTCTGTGGGGCAAACGTCGCGGAAGCGGTCGTATGTCATTTGAATAAGCGAGCGCCCGGTGCCAAGCACATCGAGGAACTGCTTGGGAGTTTCTTCGCTGCTCATGGGCCAGAACCGGCTGCCTACACCGCCGGCCATTATCACCAAATGGTTGTTGCTTTGCATATAATTGTCTTCTGTTGTTGACGGTTTATTTGTGTTCCTGCATATCGCCCTCAATAGTGAGCCTCACCATGGGATTCTTAGCATTGGTGCGCAAGGTAACGGTTTTCTTGAACTTGCCCGGGAATTTGCCAAGACCATTGTAAACCACTTTCACCTCACCGGTCTTGCCCGGAGCTACGGGCTCTTTGGTATAGGTGGAAACGGTGCATCCGCAAGATGTTACTGCCTGGTTTATAATCAATGGCATGTTGCCGGTATTGGTATAGACAAACGTATGTGTCTGTTTGCCTGCATCGTCATAGAAAGTGCCGAAATCAAAAGAAGTGGCATCGAACTTGATGTCGGCAAACTTCTCCTGCGCACAAACTGCACCTGCAAACAAAATTGATACTATTTGTAAAAACAGTTTCTTCTTCATGTCATTTCGCTTTTTTATACAATGCAAATATACGAATTAATGGGGAACGGATGTCATCAAAGCAAAATTTGCGTAATGAAAACCGCGTTTTTACGTATATGCCCTTACGTGCGAAGCGGGGACTTTCCCGTTTCCGGTAAAAAGTCCCCGCTTTGCTGAAAAGATTTGTTTGCTTGCCGTTACTTCACCACTACTTTTCGGGTAACAGTCTTGCCGGTGGCGCTGTTGGTGGTGCACAGAATGTATATTCCGGGAAGCGTAGGCCGGCTGTTGTATTCATACCCATTGATGTCGTACCAGCGGTTTTCCGAAGAATCAGCCGAAACGAAACCTATAGCTGTGGGCGAACTGCTGTCAAACTCCACTTCGAAAGGAGTAGCATAGGTGCCGTATACCGCATCGGTTGCATATGTCAGCAGCAAAGGCGTGGTGAGCACTCCGCTCTCGTGGTCAATATAGAATTTCAACTGGCAAGTGGCGTCGCCGGGAATCGTGAAATAGGCATAGCCGTCGGCATCTGTCACTTCGGCAGTGCGGCATTCACCGTCCTGGGCAAATACTCCTACCTCGGTGTTGGCACATGGAATGCCGTTGTACGTTACCCGTGCCACTACACACATATTGCCGGAATAGAGGTGGTGGTCAACCGGAGTGAAGGTGTGCAGCTGTGCTTCCTGCGAACGGAAGAACTTGGCACTGTTAGCCGATTCCGAAGAAGAGTAAGTGGGATATGCCATGGTGCGGGTTTCGCCGGTGGTGCTGTAAAGCATATACCCGCTTCCGGGAGCAAGAGCCTGCAGCGAACCGTTCCATTCGTAACCGTCGTACATTGCAAATCCGGTTTGTCCCTTCACGATATCGCCATCTTGCGGGTCGAGCGGAGCAAACGCATCGGCAACACTTATGGTGAATGTGTTGTTGTATCCAATCCAGTTCCATCCCGGCTCTACCGTTATAATGCGCTCATTGCCGGCAGGATACCGCCCGGTGACTGTAAGAGCCTTGGCTTCCTGCATATGCACCTTAAACATCGATTGGGCTTCAACATCGAAATCATTGCCGTGCCATTGCGCTCCGTCGCTC
>CAZDOH010000105.1:0-6967 GCA_964507005.1 uncultured Prevotella sp.
GGAGCATTACCCATTTGGTGGCTGGGCAGAAGTTTGCCCGAACGAGTATCTATCGAGCCAGTAACATTGCCTTATCGCGGCGACGACACAAATCTAAATGTTTGGCAGCGATTGCTGATGCTCATTGTGGGCATAGGCGGATTATGGTTTATCCCCACATTCCACAATATCACAAAGTTAAGTCCGTTTCTCGGTGCGCTCTGCGTACTGTCGATTCTTTGGATTGTAAACGAAATTGTAAACCGCAAGCTCATCAATAACGGCGAAATGATACACCGCCGTGTACCTCGCGTTCTGCAGTATGGAGTGATACAGATGATGCTTTTTGTAATGGGCATCATGCTCACTTCTGGTATTATCACCGAAATAGGAGTTGGCCACGACATCGGCTCGTTTGTAGAGGCGAATATAAATAATGTGTGGTTGATAGGGGCGATTACTGGAGCGATAAGCACTGTGCTCGACAATTTCATGTCGGCCATGACTGTTATCACAGTAGGGTTGAGTCAAAAAGCCATTGCATCAACGCAAGGCATTGGGCTTACTCCCATGTTGGTTCAAAATGGACTTTTGTGGAAAGTAACGGCCTATGCTGCAGCTGCTGGCGGCAATATATTGTTTATAGGTTCGATGAGTGGACTAGCATTAATAAAGATGGAAAGAGCCACAATGGGTTGGATAGTGCGCAACGTGAGTTTAAAATGTCTTGCAGGCGGCGTACTTGGACTTATAGTTATGTGGATAACATTAGGAATATAAAAATTTTTATTACTTATGGCAAAGATAAAAACAATTGGAGTATTAACTTCTGGAGGCGACGCTCCGGGAATGAACGCAGCAATCCGTGCCGTGACACGTGCCGGTATTTGCAATGGTTTCAACATCAAAGGTATTTATCGCGGCTACGATGGCTTGATCAACAACGAAGTTGAGTCATTCACCACCGAAAACGTGAGTGGTATAATAATGAATGGTGGAACGATTTTGAAGACAGCACGTTCTACAGAATTTCTCACCGACGAAGGCAAAGAAAAAGCCTATCAAACACTTGTAGACAACCAAATCGACGCTTTGGTCGTAATTGGCGGTAACGGTTCGCTCACAGGTGCTATGGAGTTTGCAAAGAAATATGATATTTGCTGCATAGGTCTGCCCGGAACAATCGACAACGACCTTTATGGTACCGATTCAACAATCGGCTACGACACCACAATGAATACTATTGTGGAATGTGTCGACCGCATACGCGATACTGCCCAAAGCCACGAACGCATTTTCTTTATCGAAGTGATGGGACGCGATGCCGGCTACTTGGCTCAAAACAGCGCAATAGCTAGTGGAGCAGAAGCTGCTATTATCCCCGAAGATTCTACCGATGTAGACCAGTTGGCACGATTCATGGAACGCGGTATCCGCAAATCGAAGAAGAGTTGTATCGTTATCGTATCCGAGAGTCCTAAATGCGGCGCACTTTATTATGCCGACCGCGTACGCAAAGAATTCCCGCAATTCGATGTTCGCGTGTCTATCCTCGGTCACCTTCAGCGTGGAGGTCGTCCTACAGCACACGACCGTATTTTGGCATCACGCACAGGTGTTGGTGCAGTAGAAGCCATCATTCAAGGTCAACGCAATGTGATGATTGGTGTGCGCAACAACGAAATAGTTTACGTACCATTGAGCGAAGCAATTAGAAGCGACAAGCCATTCGACCGCAAACTCATCAAGGTACTCGATGAACTAAGCATCTAAATGTTACAATTGATGTTCTTTTTGCGAATAATGCATCAATAAATTTTGCTGAATAAAAATTTATTTGATACTTTTGCAATAGAAAATATACAATAATATAAATATAAAATTATGGCACAGATTAGTGGACAAATATCTCAGATTATCGGCCCAGTGATCGATGTTTTCTTCGATACTGCTGGACAAGATGCTGAGAAAGTTTTGCCAAAAATTCACGATGCACTCAAAATCACCCGTTCCGACGGCAAGCAATTGATAATAGAGGTGCAGCAGCACATTGGCGAAGACACAGTGAGATGTGTGGCTATGGACAACACAGACGGTCTGCAACGCGGACTCACAGTGGAGCAGACAGGAAGCCCTATCACTATGCCTGCCGGCGAGCAGATCAAAGGTCGAATGATGAACGTTATCGGCCAGCCTATCGATGGCATGAAAGATCTCGATATGAAGGGGGCATATCCCATCCACCGCGAGCCTCCAAAGTTTGAGGATTTGTCCACCCATAAAGAGATGCTCGTAACCGGTATCAAAGTGATCGACTTGCTTGAGCCCTATATGAAAGGTGGAAAGATCGGACTTTTTGGCGGAGCCGGCGTTGGTAAGACTGTGCTTATCATGGAACTTATCAACAACATAGCAAAAGGTCATAACGGCTATTCCGTATTTGCTGGTGTAGGTGAGCGTACCCGTGAAGGTAACGACCTCATCCGAGATATGCTTGAATCCGGAGTAATACGTTACGGCGAGAAGTTCAAAAAAGCCATGGAGGAAGGCAAATGGGATCTTTCGCTTGTTGACCCAGAAGAACTCAAAAAGAGTCAGGCCACATTGGTATATGGCCAGATGAACGAACCGCCAGGAGCACGTGCTTCAGTTGCTCTTTCAGGTCTTACCGTAGCCGAGGAATTCCGCGACCACGGAGGCAAGAATGGAGAAGCAGCCGACATCATGTTCTTCATCGACAACATTTTCCGTTTCACCCAAGCTGGTTCTGAGGTATCGGCACTTCTCGGACGTATGCCTTCAGCTGTAGGCTATCAGCCTACACTTGCTAGCGAAATGGGCCAAATGCAAGAGCGTATCACTTCTACAAAAAATGGCTCCATTACATCAGTACAGGCCGTTTACGTTCCTGCAGACGACCTTACCGACCCGGCTCCTGCAACGACCTTTACTCACCTCGATGCCACAACCGAGTTGAGCCGTAAGATTGCCGAACTTGGTATTTATCCTGCTGTTGATCCGCTGGGTAGTACTTCACGCATTCTTGACCCGCTTATAGTTGGTAAAGAACATTATGAATGTGCTCAACGAGTAAAAGAGATTCTGCAAAGATACAAGGAATTGCAAGATATCATTGCTATTCTTGGTATGGATGAACTTTCTGACGAAGATAAACTCACCGTGAACCGTGCTCGCCGTGTACAGCGTTTCCTTTCGCAACCATTTGCAGTTGCCGAACAATTTACTGGCCTTCCCGGAGTTATGGTTCCTATCGAAGAAAGCATCAAGGGCTTCAATGCGATACTTGATGGTGAAGTTGACGATCTTCCCGAACAGGCGTTCCTCAATGTGGGTACTATCGACGATGCCAAGGCCAAAGCCAAGAAATTGCTCGAAGCAGCCAACGCAAACAATTAATAATCAAGTTAGCAACTATGAGTTTGGATTTAAGAATCGTTTCGCCCGAAAAAATAGAATACAAAGGATGTGTAGAACAAGTCACTGTGCCCGGAACGGGTGGTGAATTTGAAATCTTGCAAAACCATGCACCTATTATTTCGTCACTCGAATCTGGATGCATCACATATCGCGATTCAGAAGGAGTGCATTCGGTCGATATTTCACGCGGTTTTGTTGAAGTACAAAAGAACAAAGTAAACATTTGCGTAGAACTCTGATTCTTTGCTGAAACAGTATAAGGACAATGACAACAAAAGAAATCAACACTCTGAGCATAAAGTACATAGCACAGACAATATTTATAATAGTTGCCTTGAGTGCTATTGCAATTGGGCTGATTTGTACTTTAACTTTAAATAGTATTGTTGCTCCTCTCATATTGAGTGTCGTTTTCTCTTTTGTAGTTGAAGTTGCGGAAGCATTGGTTTGGAGGAAAGTGATGATTTCAAGCAAAGACAGCATCACTACATTCTACACGGCTGTGTCTGGATTTAGAATGTTGCTCGCGCTTTTCACCTTGCTTATATGTTGCATCATCGTAGGCCGCGACTCAATGTTTGAGTACTGTATAGTATTTATCACGTTCTATTTTGTGCTTCTCATTCATCATGCAATATTTTTTTCGCATGTTTCAAATTCCAACAATAGTGTGAAACAATAAATTAATTATCAATGAAACAATTAAGGTCAATATTTCTTCTGCTTATAATGTCGTTGATATCAGTTACGGCTTTTGCCAATGATAATGCAGACAAGGAAGAAAGTCTTAACATACCTGAAATTGTGCTTGAGCACTTGGCCGATTCGTACGAATGGCATATCGCTACTTACAAATCGAAAAGCTTGAGTATTCCATTGCCGATAATCGTAAAAAGTTCCGAATCGGGTGAATGGTTTGTAGGGACTGCCAAAAATTTGCCATCGAATTTCTACTTCGATGAAAATCATCACGGCAAGATCTATGAAAAGAAAAGTGACGGCACCTCAACGCGTCCTTTGGATTTGAGCATAACCAAGTCGGTAGCGCAGATATGGATTGTCGTTTTGGTTTTGATAGCCATATTCGTGCCTTGCTCGCGTTGGTATAAAAAGCGTGACGAGAAAAGCGAAGCACCTGGAGGGTTTGTTGGATTAATTGAAATGTTTGTGATGACCATTTACGATGATGTTATAAAAGCATCTATTGGCGAAAAGCATTTCAAGCCATACGCGCCTTATTTGCTTACAGTGTTCTTTTTCATCTTTACGACCAACCTTTTAGGATTATTACCAATATTCCCAGGAGGAGCAAATGTGACGGGAAACATCAACATCACATTCTTCTTGGCTCTATGCACCATGATAGCTATCAACTTGTTTGGTAACAAAGAGTATTGGAAAGACATATTTTGGCCTAAAGTTCCTCTATTCCTAAAAGCTTATCCCGTACCCTTGATGCCAGTAATAGAGTTCTTTGGCGTATTCACGAAACCATTTGCACTCATGGTACGTCTTTTTGCCAACATGATGGCCGGACATGCTATCATTCTGAGTTTCACATGTGTGATATTCTTAGGATGGTCAATGGGTGTAGGTTTTGGTATTGGATTAAACTTAGTAAGTGTTATTATGCTTCTTTTCATGAATTGCCTCGAAGTACTCGTAGCATTCATACAAGCATACGTATTCACACTTTTAAGTGCAGTATTCATCGGATTAGCTCACAAAGAAGAAGAAGCTGAAGCATAAATTACATCAAAATATTGCTAGGATCTTATAATGGATCTTATTGCGATCATTCAAAAAAACAAATAAACAAAAAAATAACAATTTTAAATTTTTAGAATTATGATTATTTCATCACTTTTGGCTGCTGAAGGTCTGGCACAGCTGGGCTGCGGTCTCGGAGCAGGTATTGCAACAATTGGTGCTGGTTTAGGTATTGGTAAGATTGGTGGTAGCGCCATGGATGCTATTGCACGCCAACCAGAAGCAACTGGCAAAATACAGACAAACATGATTCTTACTGCTGCATTTGTTGAAGGTTGCGCCTTGTTTGCTATTGTTGCTTGCGCATTCCTTATCAAATAAAAATTGTTTGAGAGTTAAGAATTTATTTAAGGCGTTTGTATTTTTAGCGAATGAACGATTTACCATCAATACTTACTCCTGATCTCGGACTCCTTTTTTGGATGCTCATCGCATTCCTTGTGGTGTTCGTCGTGCTTGCAAAATTTGGTTTTCCAGCCATTATCAATATGGTGGAAGAGCGAAGAAATTACATTAATGATAGTGTAAAGAAAGCACATGAAGCCGCTGCACGCCTTGAAAACATCAAGCAAGAAAGTGAATCCCTTCTACAAGAAGCACGTGATAAACAAGCCCAAATACTAAAAGAGGCAGCGTCAACACGCGATTCCATTATAGAAAAAGCTCAGGAGAAAGCTCGTGAAGAAAGCGCCCGTATAGTTTCTGAAGCAAAAGTCGAGATTGAAAACATGAAGCAAGCTGCAATCGGCGACATCCGTAAACAAGTAGCAATACTAAGTGTGGAAGTTTCCGAAAAGGTTTTGCGCAACAATCTCAGCTCAGACAAGGCGCAAATGGATTATATAGAACTTATGCTGGATGAAGTTACGTCTAACAATAAATAAGTCGAAGCTATGGATTTAGGATTAATATCGGTAAGATACGCTCGCGCACTGCTCAAAGCAAGCACAGAGTTGGATATGGCAGATCAAGTGTATGCTGATATGCAAACACTTGCAGAAAGCTATATTAAAGTAAAAGAGTTGAAGTCTGCCATAGACAATCCAATGCTCTCTAAACAACAAAAAGAAGACATTCTAGTAACGGCCACCTCAGGCACAACTTGCACGATTACAAAGAAATTTTTCAAGCTTGTGCTAAAAGAGAGCCGAGAGAGCATTATGCAATTCATTGCGAACTCATTTATTACGCTTTATAGAAAGCAGAACAACTTAATTCGAGCAAAACTCTCGACCGCAACGACTTTGACTCCGCAAACAGAAGCAAAGTTACGCGAGTTAGTAGGAAGTAAGACAAATGGCACAGTTGAATTTGTTACCGAAACGAATCCGGACCTTATAGGAGGATTTGTGCTCGAATACGACACCTATCGACTGGATGCAAGCGTTAAGACTCAACTCAATGCTGTTTTGTCAAAGCTTAAATAAAAAAAGGAAAATTTTATGTCAGATAAAATAAAACCAAGTGAAGTGTCTTCGGTTCTGCTTGAGCAGTTGAAAGGCATCAGCAACAAGGCCATGTTTGATGAAGTTGGCACCGTGCTTCAGGTAAGCGATGGTGTAGCTCGCATATATGGTTTGCGCAATGCTGAAGCCAACGAATTGCTTGAGTTTGAAAATGGCACTATGGCCATTGTGATGAACTTGGAAGAAGACAATGTGGGATGCGTGCTTCTAGGTTCTACATCAGGCATCAAAGAAGGAATGCAGGTAAAACGCACGAAACGTATTGCCAGTATTCGTGTCAACGACAACATGCTTGGTCGCGTAATCAACCCACT
>CAZDOH010000106.1:0-6943 GCA_964507005.1 uncultured Prevotella sp.
CTAAATAATTCACGGCGAAATAAACTGATAATCAGTTTCAAGACTGCAAAAAACACAGTCATTATAATGTCATTGTAAATCGAGCCGCATACCGATGTGCATCAAGCCTTCCATAATAAACGGTTCGGAAGTGGCCACGAAGCCAAGGCGCTCGTAAAACCCGAGTTTCGTAAACTGCGCTTCGATGTCGATGTGGCCGACATGGGGGAAGCGCTCGCGCACAATGCCGATGGCCGCCTTCATTATCAGCATGCCGTAGCCCTTGCCGCGCTCGGTGGTTATGACGCGCCCTATGCTCGTACCCTCCATCTTCGTGCCTCCGGGGCAGACGCGACACATGGCCAGAACCTTTTCACCGCGCGCAAGCCATATATGTATGGCCGTCTGGTCGTTGCAGTCCAAGTCCTGATACACGCAGTTCTGCTCCACCACAAACACCTCGGAGCGGATGCGCAAAAGTTCGTACAGTTCTCCGGTAGAAAGTTGGCTGAAAGTCTTGACGTGCAACAGGCAACCTGCAGGCAGCGCACAATGCAAAGAGGGGATATTCGAGTCAGGCATGCTTTCGTTTTCTTTTCGGGGTAACCCGCAAGCAAAAAGATAAGATTCTTTTGGCCTTGTAAATATTACCGTGCAATTATACTACTGAATTGCCAGCTACCATCGTCCGCCGCCCCCGCCACTGCCGGTGAGGCGTGCCGAAACGCTCGACGACGATGACCCGCAGGTAAGCGTATAGCTGCTTCCCGAAGTCAGTCCCGGACATGTAACGAGCAGCGAACTGCTGCGTCCTCCGCCGCCCCAATTGCCGCCGCCCGGCCGGTTGCCGCCACCGCCCTGCGACGATGACGAAGAGGCATAGTTGCTTGGCACGGTAAACGTAGCGAGCGTGTCGGTGCCGTTTTTGAGCGTAACCACGGTGCCGCCGCTCAGCGAAGTGCTGCCCGTAACGTAGGGTTGTGTCGAGGCTGAAGTGCTCGGCACGGAGTTGTCGCCGCCAACTGCCAGCAGCGTGCCGCCCGTGAACACCACCGAGTAGTTCTGCTCTTCGTTGGCATCAATACCGCATTCGGGCGACGTAGTGCCGAAAGCCATTATGTAGCCGCCGTTGATATACATATTACCGTTGGCATCAAGTCCATCGTTGCCGGTGCTTACCACGGTGATATTGCCGCCGTTTATAATCATGTGCTTCGCCGAGTTTATAGCGTCGTCCGAGGCATTGACCACGATATCGCCGCCGTTAACCTCAAGCGAATCCTTGCTTTCGATGCCCTCGCTGCCGGTGACGGTAACGTTCACGGTGCCGCCGTTTATCGTTATCTTGCCCATGGCCTTCATGCCTTTGGGCGACGATTTGCTTCCCGACGAGGAATAACCGCCCCAGCCCGGATAGTTGCCCGAGCCGCCGCTTGAATAGGAATACACTGCCCCGGAGGTCTTCACCGTTGTTTCGCCGCCGTTTACGGTCAGTTTGCCGTCGGTCTTAATGCCTTTGCCGCCGCTACCCGTACTGGTAAGTACAAGCGTACCACCGTCAATCTGCACATTGCCGCTGGCAGCAAGGCACGAAGAGGCTTTTGTGTCGTTCTCCTCGCTGTCCCAAGCACCGCCGCCCGAGGTAGAAACTGTATAGTTACCGTCGGTTACGAGAATGTCGCCCGCGGCCTTGAAGCCTTTTGCGGCAGCAGCCGTAACGGAAATTTCTGCAGTGCCGCCGGCAAGCGTTATATTGCCGGTGTCGTCGGCTTCGCGGTCAGTGCTGTCCTTGTATGACACTTGTATGCCATCGTCGCCTATGCCCGAAATGCCGAGCGTGCCGCTTTCCTGCAGGAAATACTGGTTGCAGTTTATGCCGTCTTTCACGGCTTTGGCCACAGTGACGCTGCAGTTTTTCATTTCAACGTATTCCTTGGCGTAGATGCCGTGGGCCGTATTGCCGTTGACAGTGAGCGAGCCCTTGCCTTTCAGCTCCAAATGCCCTTTGCAATTGATGCATCCCTTCTGAGTGCCGTCGGCGCAGTCGGTGAGCGTGTTGTAAGTGTCTTTCTTCACACTGAGCACAATGCGCTTGCCGTCGTGAATATCGAGAGCCGCGCCCGAAAGGTTGGTAAGCGTAAGGCCGCGGAGCTCGACGGTTGCCTTGTAGGAGCCTTCGAGCGCAAAGCCGCCGTCGCTGGAACTGCCGCTGAGCGAATAGCTGATTTCGCCGCAGGTGTCGTCGCCCACATCGGTTCCCTGCACAATGCCAACATGCGCCCCGGTTACGGCGGGCGTGACGTAGCGCGCTATATTGCCGGCCACGGTAACCTGCGCCGTGGTGTCGCTGTATGCCACTTCTACACTGTTGTCGACAACCTTGCTGCTGTCGACATACATATAGGTGATTTCGCTTAACGGGAACGTTTTGCCGAGGATGGTAAGGTTCTCGCCGTCGGTGTATACCATATCGCCAGCCTGCGATGCCGGGATGGCGTAAATCACGTTGCCGGTCACCACTTTCAGAGTCTGCGCCATGGCAGAGAGCGATGCAGTTGCGGCAGCAAACAACAATAATATTCTTTTCATTTTGCAGTTTACTTTTGGCCTTGTTAATTTCTCGGGGTACGGCGTTGAAGCGGTTCGTTACTGTTCCAGCGGACTTGTAAGCCGTGTGCGCAGGGCTTCGCACTCTTCGTCGCTCAGTCCGCACTCCATGAGGTATTTCTTTGCAGAAGCCTTGAGCGTTGGGCCTTGCAGATAGTTATTTGTGCGGTACATTCCGAGCCCTTCCCAGTCGATATTCGACACGTCGGTGTTGTCCCAGTCTATTTCCTTGTAGTTCTCGAGCGCTTCCTCGTTGCACATGAGCCAAATCATGCGGTCGATCGACAGCGAGCGCCTTTTCTCGTACGATTCGCTTCCGGCATCTATCTTGTAGAAGTTTATCATCGTCGTCATATAGTCGGCGCGCAGTTCGTCAACGCTTGCGCCGGCCAGTGCCTCAAACAGCATCGACACGAATCCGCAACGGTCCTTTCCCTCGTTGCAGTGCAGAAGATAGGGCGGCTCGTGCTCGAGCATGAACCGCACGGCCTTGCCTAGCCGCGTCTTGAAGTCGTCGCAGAAACTGTTGGCCATCATGCCGCAGGCTATGGTGCGCCCTTCCTTGTAGAGTTGCGGACAATAGGTTGAGGCATAGCCTTCGGTTGCCATATATTTGTCAACCTTCTCGGGCGTGTCGGCAAGGTCTATTTCCGTATTGATGCCCACTTCGCGGGCCAAACTGTCGACTACCCGATAGCGGCTTGGATTGTTTACGCAGTTGAGCGGATTACTTGAGCGGTAGAGCACACCGGGAGCAATGCCCGTTGTGGTAACCATACGGAAGTTGGCATACTCCGCTGCAGTTTCGCCGTCACGACGCTCTTCGGGATAGACCGACTTCATCAGTTCGTAGGTAGCACTGTAACCACCTTTCTGCGCAAGTTTCATCGTCACCTTGTCGCCCACTTCGCCGCCTATGTAGTAGTGGAAATCTCCGTTGAGCATGGCAAAGCCGAAATCATCGCCGCGGGCGTTGTAGTCAACATACGAAGGACCGAGAATGGCAACCTCGTTGAACGAACTAACATAGGGAACATTGCGCAAGCGAACCTTGCCTATCGTGACGTTGATAAGGTCGGCATAATCGAAGCCGGCATCCTTCATCTGCGCCGGAGTGAAATCGGGAATTGGCTGACCGTAACCGTTCACTTCGGTAATGTGGCCCGAAATGACGGGAGCGGAAGAAGACCCTCCCTCGCTGTCGCTGCACGAAACGAGCAACAGCATTGCTGCTGCGGCAGCAAATACTATAGTCTTTTTCATCATTGCAAACATAATTGATTTATTGTTATTTTTTACTCGACTCCTTCCGGGCGCTGTCGTTATTATATTTGATTGTCTTTGCCGGAATACCTACGGCAACCGAATTATTTGCGATGTCTTTTGTTACGGCGGCGCCGGCGCCTACAGTGCACCAACTGCCTATGCTTGTGCCAGGGATAACACATGCCCCTACCCCAACCAAAGTTCCTTCGCCCACTTCAACAACGCCGCACAAGGTTGCGTGTGGAGCAATGTGGCTGAAGTCGCCCACAACGCAGTCGTGGTCAACCGAAGCCCCCGTATTTATAATGCAATGCTTGCCTATCACTGCATCGGCATTGATTATTGCCCCGGCCATTACTACTGTGCCCTCGCCTATTTGGGCTGAAGGCGAAACTACAGCCGTAGGGTGAATTGCAATGCCGAAAGTGCAGTGCAGCTTTTCCACAACTTTCTTGCGCTGCCAATTGTCTCCCACGCTAACAATCATTGGCGACAATCCGGTTTCGCCGTGCAACACATTTATGCCGGCCGTTTCTGTCAATTGCTGGTCGTCATCGACAAAAGCCTCAATCTTGTCTCCGTTCGCCTCGATGATTTCCTTAATCACCTTGCCGTGGCCGCTTGCACCATACAAATACATTGTTCAGATAATTAGTTATGTCCGTTGAAAGCATCCATTGTTGCCGAATTGCCCGTAGTGGTATTGATGTCCTTGCGCTCCAGCACTTTCTTGACGGTGGTAAACAGCACACGCAAGTCCAGGGCAAAACTCAAATGGTCAACGTAATACACATCAAGCTCGAATTTCTTTTTCCATGAGATATTGTTCCGGCCGTTCACTTGTGCCCATCCGGTTATTCCCGGCCTTACTTCATGACGACGGCGCTGCTCTTCGCTGTATAGCGGCAAATATTTCACCAATAAAGGCCGCGGGCCGATGAGTGCCATGTCACCTTTCAGCACATTGAACAGTTGCGGCAGTTCGTCTATTGACGTCGACCGCACGAAGCGTCCAACGGGAGTAAGACGGTCTGCATCTGGCAACAGATTGCCATCACAGTCCTTCTCGTCCGTCATTGTCTTGAACTTAATCACCTTGAAAATCCTGCCGTGGAGCCCCGGCCGTTCCTGATAGAAGAACGCCCCTGCGCCTTTGTTGGCAAAGTGCAGCCACACGGCTATTGCAAGGAGAAACGGCCATATCACCAGCAGCGCCAGCAATGCCAGCGTAAAATCTATCGCACGTTTCAAGAAATGTCTGTACATGAAAGTAAAACTTGATTGCCGGCTATATTCATACTTAAAGGCTCCTGCCGCAGCGGATTGAACGGTGCGCTGGCGGCACGGCGCTGGTTTCTAGCGGCAAAATTACTGTTTTTTGCTGAAACTCCCGGACTTAGTTATGGTAAATGAACGGCTTCGCCTGAAAAAGCATATTGCGGAATTCGTAAAAAACCGCGATTCTCACCCGCCCTGTGCAAAATATTTGCCCGGCGTTGGCATTCGAACCACAATTTCAATGTATTTTTGTGGAACAGAATAAATTTTAACGTCAAACCACATCCAAAACCCAATATGGACAGAAGAGATTTCCTCAAGCGTAGCGCGTTGCTCACCGGCGCGCTTTGCCTCGATTTCAAAGCCTTTGCAAAGGCCGCATCAACGCTTGGTTCGCCGCGTCTGCGCGTAGGCATTCTGAGCGACATACATATACGCACCGAGCAGAACGTACCGGTGCTGGAACGCACGCTGCAGTTCTACCGCGACCACGAGGTTGACGCCGTGCTCATTGCCGGCGACATGGCCGACCACGGGCTTGAAAAACAGATGCGACTGATATCCGAATGCTGGTTCCGCGTATTCCCCAAAGACCGCCTGCCGAACGGCAAGCACGTGGAGCGCCTCTTCGTTTACGGCAACCACGACATCGAGGGATACAGCTACGGCATGGGCGACGAAGTGCTTTGCGGCGAAGACCGCGATACTATGGTGAAGCGCGAAGCCATCAACCCGCACAAGGAACAGATGTGGAAGAAATACTGGAAAGAGAAGTTCCAGCCTATATACATAAAGGACGTGAAGGGCTACAAGTTCGTGGGCGCCCACTGGACCAACTGGAAGAACACTCCAGGCATACAGGATTTCCTCAAGAGCCACGAATCGGAACTGCACGGTTCGAAACCGTTCTTCTACTTCCAGCATCCGCACCCCAAAGGCACCACCGGCGGAAAATGGGCCTGGGGGCAGGACAACGGCGAGGTTACCGAAGCCCTGAGCAACTTCCCCAACTGCTTCTGCTTCAGTGGCCACTCGCACCTTGTGCTCAACGACGAACGCTGTGTATGGCAGGGCGCATTCACGAGCATCGGCACGGCATCGCTGTCGTATATCATCGCCATAGGCGGGCGCGAGAATTCGCGCATTGACGGCGGACCGGGATATCCGTCGCAGATGCCGGCAATCAACGGCGGCGAGGGCAAGCAGGGAATGCTCATGACCGTTTACGACGACACCGTGGCCCTCGAGCGATGGGATTTCAACTACATGAAACCACTGGCCGACAACTGGCTTATCCCCACTTCGGTTTCGGGCAAGCCCTTCTCGTTTGAAAAACGTGCCGAAAAGGCCCCGGTGCCCCAATTCGCAAATGGCGACAAGGCATACATCACCCGCGCCGAAGGCAAGGGAGCCGACGGCAAGCAGCAGATGCTCACCACCGTGCACTTCCCCAACGTGCTGAAGAAACGCACCGGTGTGCGCGCCTTCGACTTCGAAGTCACCGAAGAGCAGACGCGCGAAGACCTGACGCTCACCGTATGCCAGAAACACGTTTTCTCGTCGCACATGATGAACTGCGAGGACAAAGACGAGGATGAAGTGACATGCGTGTTCGGCGAAAACGAAATCTTGAAGGAATTCCCCTTCCGTTTCTGCATACGCCCGTGCGAGTCGTTCGGCAAGAAGGGCAACCCTATCTACACCGACTGGCAAACCATCAAGTAAGGCAAGGAAACAGGGCCGCACAGTCCGGACACAATTATAGTAAAGGGGCAACCTGCAGCAAAGCCGCTGCGGTGTTGCCCTTTAAGTT
>CAZDOH010000107.1:0-6124 GCA_964507005.1 uncultured Prevotella sp.
TGTTTTTTGCAGTCTTGAAACTGATTATCAGTTTATTTCGCCGTGAATTATTTAGCCGTGAACCCGCTGCAAACAAAAAAGCCCGCCGAAATCAGCGGGCCTTGCGGAGAGAGAGGGATTCGAACCCCCGATACGTTGCCGTATGCCGGTTTTCAAGACCGGTGTAATCGACCACTCTACCATCTCTCCCTAGGGGCGGCATTGTTTGCCTGCATTCAAAGTGCTTGGACTTGCCGTATAAAAGGCATGGCGCGAATTGAACGGTGCAAAATTAGTGAATCTGCGGCAAACCGGCAAATTATGACTGCGATTTTTTGAAAACATAGGCGTTTTGAGTAATTTTGCATTTGGCTAAACGGCTAATAGATAGATAATAAGTTAAGATATAATGATATACCCGGATAATTTCGAAAGTAAGATAGGCTTCAACGAAATCCGAACTATGCTCAAGGGACGCTGTCTCTCCGAATTGGGCGTGGAATGCATCAACCGCATTGAGGTGCTTTACGAGGGTGACGAGATACGCGAGCGCCTTGCCCAAGTGACGGAAATGCGCAGCGTTATCAGCGAGGATGAAGATTTCCCCGTTGAGAACTTTATCGACATACGCCATGCCTTGATGCGCATACGTCTTGAAGGCACGCATCTTGAAGAGTTGGAAGTGTTCGACCTTAAACGCTCGCTTTCCACGATATCAGGCATAGTGTCGTTTCTCAAGCGCGGTACCGACGATGGCGGCGAACCGCGATTCCCCGCCTTGCTGCGCCTTGTCGACGGCGTTGTGGTTTTTCCGGAAATCGTGAAGCGAGCTGATGAAATTCTCAACAAATACGGCCGTATAAAAGACACGGCTACTCCCGAACTGGCTCGCATTAGGGCAGAGATAGAGAGCGCAAAGCGGGGCATTTCGCACTCGTTGCGCACCATTATCGCTTCGGCTCAGAAAGATGGACTGATAGAGAAGGATGTGGCTCCCACCATACGCGACGGGCGCCTGGTGATTCCTGTTGCCCCGGCATTGAAACGCAAGTTCCGCGGCATCATACACGACGAATCGGCTACCGGAAAAACGGTATTTATTGAGCCGTCGGAAGTGGTGGAGTCGAACAACCGAATACGCGAACTGCAGAGTGCCGAGCAGCGAGAAATAATCAAAATACTCAAGGAATTCACCGATTGGATACGCCCGCAGGTGAGTCAGATAATACCCAGCTATCATTTCCTTGGCGAAATAGACTTTATACGTGCCAAGGCCTTGCTTGGTGAAAGCATGAACGCCGTTGAGCCGCAGGTAAGCGACAATCCTGTGATTGATTGGGTGCAGGCGGTGCATCCGCTGCTTTCGCAGTCGCTCAAAAGACGTGGCGCGAAAGTGGTGCCGCTCGATATTGAAATAACTTCAAACCAGCGCATACTTATAATTTCTGGTCCCAATGCCGGCGGCAAGTCGGTTTGCCTCAAGACTGTCGGATTGCTGCAGTATATGCTGCAGTGCGGCATGCCGATACCTGTGCGCGAGAATTCGCGTACGGGAGTTTTCGACGGAATCTTTATCGATATCGGTGACGAGCAGAGCATATCCAACGAACTGAGCACATATTCGTCGCACCTTCTCAATATGAAGATGATGATGAAGAACGCCTCGCCGCGCAGCCTGCTGCTTATCGACGAGTTCGGCGGTGGCACCGAGCCGCAGATAGGCGGCGCTTTGGCCGAAGCCATACTCAAGCGTTTCATTGCTAGCGGCACTTACGGTGTTATAACTACCCATTACCAGAATCTGAAGCGTTATGCTGACGGACATTCGGGGGTGGTGAACGGCGCCATGCTCTACGACCGAGAGAAGATGGAGGCGTTGTTCCAGTTGCAGATAGGGCAGCCGGGAAGTTCGTTTGCCGTGGAAATTGCGCGGAAAATAGGAATTCCGCAGAGCGTAATCGATGATGCTACGCAGATTGTGGGCAAAGACTACGTCGACAGTGACAAATATCTTCTCGACATCGTGCGCGACAAACGCTATTGGGAGAACAAGCGCAACAAGGTGCATCAGCAGGAAAAACGCCTTGAGGAGATTATAGCCCGCTATGAGCGCGATGTGCAGGAACTGCAGGCAAGCCGCAAGGAAGTCATGGCCAAGGCAAAGGAAGATGCCCGCCAGTTGCTCGACGCTTCGAATGCAAAAATCGAAAACACCATACGGTCAATACGCGAAATGCAGGCAGAGCGCGAGAAAACGCGTGAGGTGCGCCAGGAACTTGAGAATTTCAAGAAAGAGGTGGACGAAACCGATGCAAGGAAAAGCGAAGATGCCATTCAGCGCAAGATGGACCAGATACAGCGTCGCAAGATGCGTCGCGACGAGCGGCGGCAGCGTGCAGCCGAACACAAGGATAAGGCTCTGCCGCAGCCTGCTGCGAAACCTGTTTTCGCCGGGACTCCGCGCGTGGACGACTACGTCAGGATTAAAGGCCAGACTTTGGTGGGCCGGCTGTCGCAGCTCAACGGGAAGCGTGCCGTTGTATTGTTCGGCGCCATGCAGGTTACGGTAGACGCTTCACGTCTTGTCAAGGCCGAGGCTCCCGAGAAGAAGGTGCTGCAGGATGCCGTCTATATGAGCCGGTCGACGCGGCAGGCGGTCGACGAACGCAAAAACAACTTCAAGCCCGATATCGACGTGCGTGGAATGCGTGGTGACGAGGCGTTGCGCGAAGTCATGGCGTTTGTCGACGACGCTCAGTTGCTAGGCGTTTCGCATATCAGAATACTCCACGGTACCGGAACCGGTGCGTTACGCGAAATCATACGTCAATACCTGCGCACCGTGCCGGGAGGAGTGACGTTCCGCGACGAGCATGTGCAGTTTGGCGGAAGCGGAATTACTGTGGTTGACTTCAAATGACAAATGTTTCCGGAATATGAACGATGTTGACGTGCGCACCAATTCGCTTAAGGCTTGGGTGCTGGCGGCGCGTCCTAAAACGCTTACGGCGGCATTGATACCCGTGGCCGTAGCTTGCGCCATGGCATGGGCTGACGGTGCCTTCAAATTGTTCCCGGCTGCCGTTTGCTGTGTTTTCGCCGCATTGATGCAGATTGCTTCAAACCTTATCAATGACCTTTACGACTTTCTGAAAGGCTCTGACCGCGAAGACCGCCTGGGCCCGAAACGTGCTGCGGCGCAGGGATGGATAACCCCCAAGGCCATGCGCATAGGAATTGCCGTTACAATAGTGCTGGCGTGCCTTTGCGGCTGCATGCTGGTGTGTTCTACCGGCTTGTGGCTTGTGGTACTGGGCGCCGCTTGCGTGGTGTTTGCATTTCTCTACACTACATTGCTTTCGTATCTCGGTTTGGGCGACTTGCTTGTGCTGGTGTTTTTCGGGTTGGTGCCTGTTACGGCTACATATTATATACAGACATCGTGCCTTGGCTGGCAAATATGGATTTGCGCCGTGGCCTGCGGATTGCTTATAGACACGCTGCTTGTGCTGAACAATTTCCGCGACCGCGATGCCGACCGCATCAGCGGCAAACGCACTTTGGTGGTGAAACTGGGAGCGCGTTTCGGCAAGGCGCTATATCTGTGGCTGGGAATAGCAGCCTGTGTGCTTGTGCTGTCGCTTGCGCTGGCCGGCAGATATGCTGCGGCATTGTTGCCTTTGGCTTATCTGTGGCCTCATGTTTCAGTTTGGCGCACGATGGCGCGCATAGACCACGGACGCGAACTCAACCGGGTGTTGGGAATGACTTCGCGCAATATGGCAATTTTCGCCCTGCTTCTGGTGGTAGGGCTGTGCCTCGGTATATAAGTGCTGATGGGGTAGGGTCAGGCTTTTTCGCCGTCAGAAGATGACTCGTCCTTCTCGCCGTCTTCTTCGTTCAGACCCTTTTTGAAACTGCGTATGCCCTTGCCTACGCCTTTCATGAGTTCGGGAATTTTCTTGCCGCCGAACAGAAGGAGAATGACAATGGCGATAATGATAATTTCGGGCGTGCCAAGACCGCCGATAAGCATAGGTTCTATCATTGTTTTAAGAGTTTCGTGTTGATTCGTGTCGCAAATTTAGGCAAAACAAACTATTCAGTAACGTTTCGTGGACATTAAAACGCCCGTGGTGCGGTAAAATTGCCTAAAAGCTGCCCGATGCTGTATTGTTGTTTGCGGCATCTTTGCCCTTAAAACTGACAAATTGGCATACAGAAGACGATTGTGGCTTTAATAACACTCTGCTGCAAAAGCTTTGGCACGTTCATTGCTTTATGTTTTGCGTAACCGCGCGAAAGCGCTACCGAAACAGATAATATAAACAAATAAAAAATAGAATCATGGGAAAGATTATTGGAATCGACTTAGGAACAACCAACTCCTGCGTTGCTGTATTCGAAGGCAACGAACCGGTTGTAATAGCTAACAGCGAAGGCAAACGCACAACCCCTAGTGTTGTTGCGTTCACCAAAGACGGTGAGAGAAAAATCGGCGATCCGGCAAAGCGCCAGGCTGTAACCAACCCTCACAACACCATTTACTCGATAAAGAGATTTATGGGCGAAACCTACGACCAGGTGTCGCAGGAAATAAGCCGTGTGCCCTACAAGGTTGCGTGCGGCGAAAACAACACTCCCCGAGTGGATATAGACGGACGACTCTATACTCCGCAGGAAATATCGGCTATGATACTGCAGAAGATGAAGAAAACCGCCGAGGACTACCTCGGGCAGAAGGTGACCGATGCCGTGATTACCGTACCGGCATACTTCTCCGACTCGCAGCGTCAGGCCACAAAGGAAGCCGGCGAAATTGCAGGCCTCAACGTGAAGCGCATCGTGAACGAGCCCACAGCAGCAGCGCTTGCCTATGGTCTCGACAAGGCCAAGAAGGATATGAAGATTGCAGTGTTCGACCTTGGCGGCGGCACATTCGATATTTCCATACTTGAATTTGGCGGCGGCGTGTTTGAGGTGCTTTCCACCAACGGCAATACCCACCTTGGCGGCGACGATTTCGACCAGAAGATCATCGATTGGCTTGTTGACGAATTCAAGAGCAGCGAAGGCGCCGACCTTACCAAAGACCCTATGGCTATGCAGCGCCTGAAGGAAGCTGCCGAAAAGGCAAAGATAGAACTTTCGTCTTCGGCTTCAACCGAAATCAACCTTCCCTACATCACCGTAGCCGACGGCATGCCCAAGCATCTTGTAAAGACTCTTACACGGGCAAAGTTCGAAAGCCTTGCCGACGACCTTATAAAGGCATGCCTTGAGCCTTGCCGCAAAGCAATCAGCGATGCCAATGTTTCGACGGGCGATATCGACGAAGTGATACTCGTGGGCGGCTCGAGCCGTATCCCTGCAGTGCAGAAAGCCGTTGAAGACTTCTTCGGAAAAGTTCCTTCCAAGGGCGTTAACCCCGACGAAGTTGTGGCTGTGGGCGCATGCATACAGGGTGCCATCCTCAACAAGGAAAGCGGCGTGGGCGATATCGTGCTGCTCGACGTCACTCCTCTGTCGCTCGGTATCGAGACACTTGGCGGCGTGATGACGAAACTCATTGACTCCAACACCACAATCCCCTGCAAGAAGACGCAGACCTTCTCCACGGCAGCCGACAACCAGACCGAAGTTACAATCCACGTGCTGCAGGGCGAGCGCCCCATGGCAGCGCAGAACAAGAGCATCGGGCAGTTCAACCTCACCGGCATCGCCCCGGCACGCCGCGGCATTCCGCAGATTGAAGTGTCGTTCGACATCGATGCCAACGGCATACTCAAGGTTTCGGCCAAAGACAAGGCCACTGGCAAGGAACAGGAAATACGCATCGAGGCTTCGAGCGGCCTGAGCAAGGAAGAAATCGACCGTATGAAGAACGAGGCAGAGCAGAATGCCGAAGCCGACAAGAAGCAGAAGGAGCGCATCGACAAGCTCAACGAAGCCGACAGCATGATTTTCCAGACCGAAAACCAGCTGAAGGAATTGGGCGACAAATTGCCGGCTGACAAGAAGCCGGCTATCGAGAGTGCATTGCAGGGGCTCAAGGATGCCCATAAGAATGGCGATGTTGCAGCTATCGACAGTGCCATCAAGGCCCTCAACGATGCATGGCAGGCTGCAAGCGCACAGATGTACC
>CAZDOH010000108.1:0-6090 GCA_964507005.1 uncultured Prevotella sp.
AACTGCAGTGAATGTCTATTTCTTCTTGGGCGCCCCTCCGCCGAAATCGTCGTACATTATGTCGGAATGTTCCACTCCCAGCGAGTCGAGCAACTGGTTTACAGCCCCCGTCATCGGGCCCGGGCCGCAGAGGTAATATTCTATGTCTTCGGGTGCGGGGTGGTTCTTGAGATATTTCTCATACATTACCTGATGCACAAATCCTGGAGTGTATTCCACTCCCGCCTTGTCGGCTTCGGGGTCGGGGCGGTCGAGTGCAAGGTAGAACTTGAAATTGGGGAATTCCTTTTCAAGGGCGTGGAAGTCGTCAAGATAGAATACTTCCGATAGCGAGCGTGCTCCGTAGAAATACGAGAGTTTGCGGTCGGTGGTGTGCAGTGTGCGTGTCATGTGCATGATTTGCGCACGGAGCGGAGCCATTCCGGCGCCGCCGCCTACCCATATCATTTCGCGCTTTGAATTGAAGCGCGGGTGGAAATCTCCGTAAGGTCCCGACATAATCACCTTGTCGCCCGGCTTGAGCGTAAAGATATACGACGATGCTATTCCGGGCATTACATCCTGGAATCCCACTTGAGGCCGTGGCTTGAACGGCGGTGTGGCTATGCGCACGGTCAGCATGAAGCGGTCGCCCTCGGCGGGGTAGTTTGCCATGGAGTAGGCGCGTGTGGTGGGCACGGTATTGGTGCACTTCAGCGAGAAAAGGCCGAACTTCTCCCACGACGGCAGATAGCGCCCGATGCTCTCCTTGTCGATATCCTTGTCGTAGTCCATGGAGTAGGCGGGGATTTCAATCTGCGCGTAGCTTCCGGGAATAAAGTCCATGTGCTCGCCTTCGGGCAGCGCCACAATGAATTCCTTGATGAACGATGCCACGTTCTTGTTTGAAATCACGGTGCATTCGTATTTCTTCACTCCAAGCACCGACTGGGGTACTTCCACTTCCATGTCTCCCTTTACCTTTACCTGGCATCCCAGACGGTAGTGGTCAAGGAGCTCGCGGCGCGTGAAGTGTGCTTTTTCCACGTCAATTGCCTCGCCGCCGCCGCTGGTAACGCGGCATTTGCATTGCCCGCACGAGCCTTTGCCGCCGCAGGCCGACGACAGGTACACTCCCTGCGAAGCCAAAGTGCTGAGCAGCGTGCCTCCCTGCGGCGTTGATATCTCTTTTTGTCCGTTTACTGTGATTTTTACGTTGCCGCTTGGTGTGAGCCAGCGCTTGGCTATGAGAAGGAGTATAACCATGAGGATTATCACTCCCCAAAACACACCGATGCTCGACGTTATGAACATTAAAATTGTCTGAGACATATTTTGATAGTGTTTATTTTCCGATTGTTAGATATTCAGTCCCGAGAAGCACATGAAGGCCATAGCCATAAGGCCTACGGTGATGAAAGTTATGCCGAGTCCCTGCAGGTTTTCGGGTACGTCGGAGTAGGCCATCTTCTCGCGTATGGCAGCAAGGCCCACTATAGCCAGCAGCCATCCTATGCCGGAACTGAAGGCATATACTATGCTGTCGCCCACGCCGGCAATGGCGCGCGCATCGGTGGCAGGGTCCATGCCTATGCGCTGTTGCATGAAGAGCGACGCACCCATTATGGCGCAGATCACGGCTATCAGCGGGAGGAATATTCCAAGCGCATTGTAGAGCGAAGGCGAGAAGCGCTCCACCACCATTTCCACCAGTTGCGTGATTGCCGCTATCACGGCAATGAAAAGAATGAACGAAAGGTAGGTGAGGTCTACTCCCGGAAGTATGCAGTCGGCAGCCAGAACTTTTGTCTGAAGCAGATAGTTGATGGGTACCGTCACTACCAGCACGAAAGTTACCGCAATGCCGAGGCCGAGCGATGTCTTGATGTTCTTCGACACTGCCAAGTATGAACACATGCCCAAGAACGAAGCGAATATCATGTTATCCACGAAAATCGAGCGGATAAACAAAGCTATATCATGTTCCATGTTTTGAATTTCTTTATTGCGTTACCTTAAAGTTAGCCTTGCAGTTATTTCTTGCGTTTCTGCACGGCATTGCTCACCCATATCACGCAGCCGAGGATGATAAGCGCCATGGCGGGGGTTGTCATCATGCTGTTGTCGAGGTATCCGGCATCGTAGACGCATTGCGGTATGATTTTGAAGCCGAGCAGGCTTCCCGAGCCGAGCAGTTCACGCACCGCGCCAACGATCATAAGTATGTAGGCATAGCCCAACCCGTTGGCAGCTCCGTCGATGAGGCTTGGCCATGGCGCATGGCTCATGGCGAAGGCTTCGAGACGCCCCATTAGTATACAGTTGGTGATGATAAGGCCCACATAAACCGACAGCTGCACGCTTACGTCGTAGGCCACGGCTTTCAGCACCATGCTGACTACCGTTACCAGCGCCGCCACAACAACGAGCTGCACGATGATGCGTATGCGGTTGGGGATGGATTTGCGTATGAGCGACACGATGAAATTGCTGAGCGCGGTGATGACCGTTACGCAGAGCCCCATGACGATAGCCGGCTCGAGCTGCGAGGTTACGGCAAGCGCCGAGCATATTCCGAGTATCTGTATTGTTATTGGGTTGTCTTTCCCAAGCGGTGTGGTAAACACCTCGCGGTTTTCAACCGAAAAAAGTTTTGCCATATTCTTTGCCTTTTATTGGGTTGTAAGGGGATTTATTTGTCTAGAAGAAATGCGCTGTACTTTGCAATGCATTCGTGAATCATGTCGGTTACGCCGTTGCACGTCAGTGTGGCCCCCGATATTGCGTCGCATTCGAATGAAGCCCGTGCGGCGTTCTTTTTCTTCACCACGCCCAGTTGCACCTGCGCGCCGTCGTCGGCAAACAGTTTCTTGCCCACGAATTCCTGTTGGAAACTTTCTTCCTTGATTCTCGCGCCAAGTCCTGCCGTTTCGCTCTGATGGCTGAAGTATGCGCCGAACACAGTGTTCTTGTCGTCGTTGAGCGCGATGTAGCCCCAAATGGCTCCCCAAAGCCCCTTGCCGTAAAGGGGAATCACGTATTTCGTCTGCCCGTCAACGTAGCACTGGTAGAGCGGCAGATGGTTGTCGTCGATGTCTTTCGATTCCATGCGGAATGCATCTTTGTCTTTGCCGCTTCCGTCGCGGTTGGTGCTGCCGTCGGTGCGGATGATGAGGTCGTAGGTCACGCTCTTGTCGTATGCGCTTTCCACTTCGCTGTTGCTCAGGCCGCGTATGTTGAGCGAGGCAAGTATCTGTTTTTTCTTGTCGATACGCTCGTTCTGCAAGGAAGCCGGTTCAAGCGCTTTCGAAACGAACGCCAGCACGAATGCCACTATTATCACTACTGCCGATGCGTAGACCAGCGTGTAGACATTGCTGTTTGTATTGATTTTCATAGGGGAAAGTTATTTTGAATTGTTGGCTCTGCGCATGCGGCGGCGTACGTTGCTTTGCACGAAGCAGTAGTCGATGGCCGGAGCAAACATGTTCATCATCAGAATTGCGAACATCATACCCTCGGGATAGCCGGGGTTTAGCACCCTTATTGTAATTGCTATAATGCCTATCAGCAGGCCGTAGATGTATTTGCCTCCTTCGGTGCGTGCGCTGGTTACGGGGTCGGTGGCCATGAACACCGCACCGAAGCAGAATCCTCCGTACACCAGATGCTCGTACCACGCAAGGGGCGACAGGCCCGCCTGGTGGTAGAGTGCCGCTGCAACGGCTCCGCCCACGAAGCAGCTGAGCATGGTTTTCCAGCTTGCAATGCGCGTGAACAGCAGAAGCGCCGCGCCTATCATTATGGCTATGACACTTGTTTCGCCCACGCTTCCCGGAATGAACCCGATGATGGCATCGCTGAGCGACACATCGGGAACTTTCCCCAGTCCTGCCTGGGCGAGCGGCGTTGCGGCAGTGACGGCTTCGGGCAGGCGGTTGCCCAGCCCGAGCACCGTGTCGTGGGCAATCCATACCGTTTCGCCCGACATCTTCGAGGGATAGGCGATGAACATGAATGCGCGCGCCACGAGGGCAACATTGAAGATGTTCATTCCGGTGCCGCCGAATATCTCCTTTGCGAAAATTACGGCGAAGGCTATGGCTATGGCCATAACCCACAGCGGGCAGCCCACGGGGAGTATCATAGGCACTATGAGTCCCGTCACCAGATAGCCTTCCTGTATTTCTTCGTGCTTCCATTGTGCCACGATGAATTCTATTGCCAGCCCCACCACATACGATACCGCTATTTTGGGCAGCATCACGAGCAGGCCGTAGGCGAACATCTCGATTGCCGGTGCGTCTACGCCGGCGGCCCGGTAGTTTTGCAGCCCGATGTTGTACATGCCGAAAAGCAATGCCGGCAGCAGCGCTATGACCACGAACGACATTATGCGCTTCGAGTCGATGGCGTCGTGAATGGAAGCCCCCGACCGCGATGTGGCCCGCGGAACGAAAAGGAACGATTCGAAGCCTTCGAACACCGAGCGCAGCGGCTTCATGCGGCCGCCTTCCTCGAATTGGGGCCTTATCTTGTCGATGTAATTCTTTATTTTGCTCATATTGTTTCCGTATTTATGTCAAGACAATTCCTTGCGCAGGAAATCAAGGCCTTCGCGCACGATTTTCTGCAGTTCGAGTTTTGAAGAATCCACGAATTCAGCCACGGCAAAATCTTCGGGAGCCACTTCGTAAATGCCCAACTGCTCCATCTTGTCGATGTCGCGGGCAATGATGGCTTTCACGAGATATTCCCCGTAGATGTCCATGGGCAGCACTCTGTCGTATTCCCCGCTCATAATCATGTGCCTTTCGCCTCCCTTTATGCGGGCGTCGATGTTGTAGCGGCGCCGGGGCATCAGCCACGAGAGGTAGGAACGGCTTGTGGAGAACTGCCCGGGCCTGGGACTTATCCAGCCCAGCAATTCGTCGGTGTTGTCGCCTTCGGGTATTACGGTAAGTTCCCCGGCACGTGGCGCCAGGAAACCGTCTTTCGTGGTTTTTTCCCCTACAAGCGGGTTGCCGTTAATGATGCGTATGTGCTCTTCGTGTTTCAGTTGGTTTTGCAGCAGGGGGAAAATCTGTGCGCCGTATACGGTGTCGTAGTATTGCGGGCTTACTGTTTCGCTGCCGGCCAGGGCAATGCGGTGGGTGAAGTCGAGACAGCCCGTGGTTGCGAGCTTGCCCAGAATGGCTACAAGTTCCGGCGCAAGCGTCCACACCGTTTCGCCTTTGTTTACAGGCTTGATGTTGTTGATTTGCACGCCCACGTTGCCCGAAGGGTTGGGCCCGTCAAACACCACGGTTTCGGCGCCGTCGGTGGCGGCGAACATTTCTTCTTGCCCTTTTGCGATGCCGATGTAGACGGGGGCTATCTTTGAGAGAACCTTAATGCCGGCGCGGAAGAAATCCTCGCGTCCGCGCAGCACGATATTGACGTCGGCGGCCAGCGGCATTTTGCTGAACATCGAAACGAAGATGTCGCGGGGAGCTACGGAAGTGTCGGGCACGGTGTCGTATGGGCGTTGGCGCACGAAGGCAGCAAGTCCCGAAGCGTTCATAAGCGCCACGACGTTGTCGGCGCTGCAGTCGGCGGCAAGGGGACCGCCGAAATCGGCGGAGCGGAACTGCCCGTCGCTTTCTATCTTCACGCACAGCAGGCGGCGGCGCTCGCCGCGCACCACGGCAGTGACTTTTCCGCTTACGGGAGCCGTGATTTTCAACGCTTCGCATCGCTTGTCGGCAAACAGGGGGGTGCCAACTTCCACGCTGTCGCCCTCGGCCACAACGAGGCGGGGTGTGAAGCCGATGAAATCGGGCGGGCATACGCCCACTTCCGAAACAAGCGTCCGGGCGTCGGTAACGATGTCGGCAGCGGCGCCCTCCAGGGGAATTTCCAGCCCTTTGCGCAGTTTTATAGTTCTGTTCATAACGGATTGATAACTGTTTGGGGCGAAAGTAGTGATTTTTTGCCCATTATTGAACTCTCGGATGGAAAGAGAAGAATATTCCGGCTTAAAAACTTTCCCAAAACTTTCAAACTGTAAACCGCACTTGAGAAAACATAAAACATTGTTGCGCCTCCCTTTTCCTATTAAAAGAAAGCGAA
>CAZDOH010000109.1:0-6087 GCA_964507005.1 uncultured Prevotella sp.
TTTTCCTTTAGCCGTAGCAGCAGTAGCCTTGGCGGCATTGTAGATGTTCACCACAGGGCCCTGCGCCGACTGCATCACGGCGATATACGGAATGTAAGCCAATCCCATAGGGCCGTTGAGGTTGCAGCAGGTCACATCCAGCCCGTCGAAGTTCCATCCCCAGCCGTAGTTGGTGACTTTCTGGCCGTTGAGCAGGTTTACGTAGCTGAATCCGTCGCCCGAGGGTTTCATGGCCCCCACAAGTCCGTTGTACAAGTATTTCTCTATATAGTCTACAGTCAGCGGGTCGCCGGTGATGCGCAGTATCTGGCTGCACAGCTTTTCCCATGTAACGCCCACGCACGTTTCCATCATTCGCTGCACGTTGGGGTTTGTCTGTTCAAAGCGCGTATCGCCCCATGCCTCGCCAATCCATTCGGGGAAATAGGGCTGGTCGCAGCCGGCATTGCCGATGATGGTTATTTCGCGGTCGATGATGCTGTGGAAAAGGTTCATGAAACTGGTTTTCCACTTTTCTTCTCCCGTAACGCGGTAATACTCGGTAAGTCCCTCGAACACCGACATCATTTCGTAGGCTTTCGGATAAGGCAAAGCCATTTTGCGCGGCAGCACTTTGTCGGTGGCCTGCTGGAAAATGTTTGCCGTGGTGCATCCGCCGCGCTTCACGATATACGATGCGAAATCGAGGAAGCGCTTGTCGGCTGTGAGTTTGTAAAGCCGCATCATGGGCTCGAGCAAAGTAGACGATTCAATCTTGTTCTTGCTCCACCCGTTGCGCAGGATATCGGTTTTGGGGGCTTCGCCGTAGATATTGATTATGCTCAATGCCTGCCGTTTCATGGCTTCGAGCACAGCGGGGTCGGCCTCGACATCGGTATAGTATCCGTGCAGTGCCAGCAGCACGTATTTGCGTTCCCAGAGGTCGCCGCCGTCGGTCACGGTGTCGGGCTGGTTTTCCACGGCGTCGCAGCTTATGCTGCCGTTTGAGCGGACGGTAGTAAGCAGGTCAGCCACAGTGGCACGGAGAATCTTTTTCAGTTCCGGGTCCTGGGTATAGCGGTAGTACATGGCTCCCGAGCGCACAGCCTTTCCCCACATCTCGCCAAGGGCAGAACGCAGGCGCCCGTGCCTGAAACAGTCAACGAACTTGGCGTAGGGCACAACGCCCTTTTGCCAGTGCTGCATGCTGTTTTGTATGTCGTTGTCGAAATACCCTATAAGCTTGATATTGCCGGCGGGCAATGGTGTGATGACATCGTCAATGGCTGTAACCGGTTTTTGCGCCATTGCGGCAACCGATGCGAATGTCGCGAGACAAACGGTTAGAAGTTTTTTCATACGGAATCTATATTTTTCTTGTCAGCAAATATAGCAATTTCCGCAGATATAGCGGGCATTGCTCTTGCGATGTAGGTATAAAAGGCAAGCGCCGGGCATTATCCCCGTTTCTTCTTAACGCACAGACTTAACGCTCGGGGGCCCTCCGCGATGCGGAGAGCCCCCTGACTGTTTGCGTATGTAAGAAAACGCTATTCGGCTGTTTTTCTCACGGCTATGCTTTCGGCTTCCACGAGCCATCCGGGCCTGCACACCTTTGCTTTGGTGAACACCGCGGGCACGTCGCCGAGCTTTTCGCGCATGGTGCGCTCCACGCTTTCCCTGTCGGCAGCGTCGCGCAGATAGAATATCATCATCTTCAAATCGCGGGTTGTAGCTCCGGCATCGGCAAGCAATGCTGCGGTGTTTTCGATGAGTCGTGCCGTCTGTGCTGCCGCGTCGTTGAGATTGATGCAACGGCCTTTGTTGTCGATGCTGGCAGTTCCCGAGATAAGGCTCACGCGGCTGCTGCCTGCGGTGAATGCCGTGCCGCGCTCGAAAGCCACGCCGTATTGGGCGGTGGGGTTGAGGTAGTCGAGTGCCTGCAGATACTGCACGTCGCTGTCGCTTCCCTCGCGCGACAGGAAGTCAACTCCCACCACGGCATCGGTGCACGGCGTGTAGCCGCCTATTCCTGTGGAGGCTATGAAGTGGGTGTCGGAAGTCAGTCCGTTTGCGGCGAAGAAATCGTTGCGTCCCTTTACGATTGCTGCGTAGGTGTGGTCGATATCGCGGCAGAAGAGCCATGTGCGCAGCGTGTTGCCGCTTATGGTCATTGCCTTTTCGGCCAGCAGCTTTTTGTGTGCCTCGAAAGCCATTACCGTCTGCCGGTAAGCGTCGACGCCCGCTGCCTGAGCGGCACTGAAGCGCAGGGCATGGTAAATATAGCTGCGCCCTTCGCAGTCGATGTGCCACGCATCGGGGGCTATGCGCTCCACTGCGGCGTGGTCGAGGAAGCATGCCATGATGCTTATGCGCGAGGCGTCGAGGGGTGCCTGCTCCACTACCGAAACGGCACAGCCTTGGGCCAGGCTTTCAATCTGCCGGCTTGCCTGCGGCAACTGGTTTATGATGTCGCTCAAAAACACGCGCGCCCACACCATGGTTTTGCCTTGGGCAGCCCGCTGCGCCTTGAGGGCCGCGAGGCTTGCGAATGCCACGGCGGCACTTTCGGCAAAGGTGCCGCACACCCCGCCTGCCACTACGGCAAACATGCTTGCCGGGCTATTTTCAGTCTTATTTTCCATATAGTGCAAATTTACGCACTTTGCGGTTCACCGCTACATGCCTGCAATACTTAATTCTGAGCAACGCGGCATTTTTACCCATTCATGGGGATAGGCATTGCTATGGCCCTATGGCAATTCGGCGCTTACAACGGCACGGGGCGCCCCGCAATGCGAAGCGCCCCGTGTATGTCACTATAGGTTTGCCGGCTATTTTGCGACAAGCGGATTGATTACGAACGTGAAGTCGTGGTCGGCGTAAGGCATCTGCACCTCGGGCTCGGGCCACTGGCCCCAGCTGTCGATACCGCCGAGACCGAACTGGCGCTCCTGTATCTTCACCACGGTGAAGTTGCGCGGATGGAGGTCGCCGCTGTGGCTCTGGTGGGCGTATTTGTCGGGACCGTCGTCAAGGTCTTCGGTGAGGAAGTTGAGCGAGGAGCATTCCATCGGGATATTGGAATAGAATTCCAGTCCGGTGCCGGCTCCCGAGAGCACGCGCCACCAACGTATGTCGGTGTGGTTGCCGCTTTCCTGCGGGCGCACATAGCCCCAATACATGTCGGCTACGTTCTGCGTGTAAACGCCGATGTTGTCGGCCCAGTGGCGGTCGCTGTAGTTTTCGCCGGGTCCGCGGCCGTAGTACTGCACCTTGGAGTATTCCTTAGGCATTACCAGCTGCATGCCGAAGCGGAACATCATGGGCATATCCTTTGCGTTGGGGTCGGTTGTGAGCTTCTCGTTTACCACGAGCTGCCCGTCGGGACGCAGCGTGTATGTCATCACGAGTTTTGCCGAGAGGCTGGGCATGTCGTATTCTGCAACCACCTGCTTTGCGTCGCCCAGGGCGGTGCACTCGAATTTCTTGAGGTCCATCTGCGGGTTTTTCCATGCGGCGAACTTCTGCTGCAGGCTTGCGCCGTAGTCGTTGTCGGTGGGTGCGCGCCAGAATTCGGGCTTGAGCGAATAGCCTTTCCGGAATGCTGCCTTGTCGTTGATGTCGAGATAATCTATCCAGCCGGTTTTCTTGTTGAAGGTAACGGTTGTCTGTGCTGCCTGGAGCGAGAGGCATGCTATCTGCTCTTCCTTCACTACTTTTTCCTCGGCTGCCTTGCCTTTGCCTTTCTGTGTTGCAGTTGTTGCCTGCGGCATGATTTCGGCGAGTGTGGGGAACTTGTAGCCGCTTACTTCGAGCTGCTGCCATGCTATGGTATAGCCCTGGTCGAGGAGCGGTTCCACGGTCTTGAGCTTGTAGTATACGTTGAGCATCACTTCCTTGCCTTTTGCCGACTCGGGTATGGAATAGCCGCTGAGCGAAATCTGCTTCCTTTCCTGCGGGCCTACGTTGAGCGCTTCCTCGCTGCCTTTGCACAGTGTTTCGCCTTCGGCCACCACTTCCCACACGAGGCGCACGTTCGAGATGTCGCGGAAGAAGCGTTCGTTGTAGATTTCCACCACGCCTTTCTTCAGGTCGACGGGTGTGGTCCACACGTCCTGCATGAAGTAGCGGTATTCGTTGGCTTCGGGATTCGGCTCGCGGTCGGGGCGGATGAAGCCGTTGCAGTTGAAGTTGTGGTCGGAAGCGGGATAGCGTCCGAAGTCGCCGCCGTAGGCGAATATCTGCTTGCCTTCCTCGTTGAAGCTGCGGAGTCCCTGGTCAACGAAGTCCCAGATGTAGCCGCCCTGGTAGTTGGGGTATTTGCGAATGAGGTCCCAGTATTTCTTGAAGCTGCCGCCGCAGTTGCCCATTGCGTGTGCATACTCGCACTGTATGAGCGGGCGCGGGTCGTTTTTCTGGAGGTATTTCTCGCAGTCCTTGTACGACATGTACATGGGGCAGTAGATTTCGCTGTATTTCGAGTCAACCCAAATTGCCTGCTCGTAGTGTATGGGGCGCGAGGGGTCGTAGGCACGCACGTGGTCGAAGGCTTTCTTGAAGTTGTCGCCGAATCCCGACTCGTTGCCGAGGCTCCACTCTATCACGCTGGGGAAGTTTTTGTAGATGCGTATGTTGTAGTCGTTGCGCTCGACGTGTGTCTGCGCATACGATGCGTCGCTGGCGAGGGTGTTCTGTGTGCCCCAGCCCATTCCGTGGCTTTCGATGTTGGCTTCGGCTATCACGTAGAGGCCGTATTTGTCGCAGAGCTCATACCAGCGGGGGTCGTCGGGATAGTGGCATGTGCGCACGGCGTTGAGGTTGTGCTGCTTCATGATCTTTATGTCCTGTATCATGCGCGACACGGGCACCACGTATGCGCCGTCGGGGTCTATCTCGTGGCGGTTGGCTCCCTTGAAGAGCACTGCCTTGCCGTTTACCAGCAGCTGCGAGTTCTTGATTTCCACTTTGCGGAAGCCGGTTTTCTGCGGTATAACCTCGAGCTGCTTGCTGCCGTCGCTGAGGGTTACGTATACGTCGTAGAGGTTGGGCACTTCGGCCGACCATTTCAGCGGGTTGTCGACTGTGATGACGGTTGTCATCTTGCCGTCGCCGGCTACCTTGCCTTCGGCGCTTTTCACTTCATTGCCGCGTGCGTCGCAGAGGCTGACTTTCACGTTGCATCCCTTTGCCTTGGGGGCTGTTACCACTACCGATAGCTTGCCGTTGCGGTAGTTGTCGGTGAGGTCGGGGGTGAGGAAGATGTCGTCGATGTGTTTCTTGGGGCGTGCGTAGAAATACACTTCGCGGGCAATGCCGGTAAGGCGCCAGAAGTCCTGCCCTTCCACATACGAGCCGTCGCACCAGCGCATCACCTGCATGGCCACGAGGTTTTTCTTTCCGGGCACGAGGTATTTGGTTACGTCGAATTCGGCAGCGGTCTTGCTGTCTTCGCTGTAGCCCACGAATTTGCCGTTCACCCACACTTCGAGGTTTGAGGTTGCGCTGCCCACGTGAAAGTAGATGTCGCTGCCTTTCCACGTTGCGGGGATTTCGAATTCGCGGCGGTATGAGCCGGTGTAGTTGTTTTTCTCCTCAACGTAGGGGGGATTTGTCTTGAACTGTGTGTCCCAGGCATAGCCCACGTTGCGGTAGATGGCGTCGCCGTATCCGTTAACCTCGAATATGCCGGGCACTTCGAAGTCGTCCCACTTCGAGTCGTCGTAGCCGGGCTGCTGGAAGTTGAGCGGACGCTTGTTGTGGTCTTTCACGAAATTGAATTTCCACTTTCCTTCGGCGCTGAGGTAGAGGCTCGAGTTGTTTTTCTCGAATCCTTTTGCCAGCTGCAGGTTTTCGTAGGCGAAGTAGCTTGCCCGCGCCGTCTCTACGTTTACGCGGTTTACCGACGGGTCAAGCCAGCGTTCTTTCTGGACTTTCTCTCCAGAGGCATTGACTGCAATGGCGCACAGCGCCGCTGCAATTGCTGTCGTGAATTTCATCATGCTTTTATTTGTAGATTATTTATTGAATGTTTGTTTTTGCAAATATACGATAAACTGTGTAAGTTGCGCATTGGTTTTTGAAAAACACCGCTTTTTTTCGTGCCGG
>CAZDOH010000110.1:0-6018 GCA_964507005.1 uncultured Prevotella sp.
GCCCTCTCCGAGGACCTCATAGCCGCTTGTTGACTAGTAGGACTGTATCGCTTGTCGTGTGTCAGCATAGTATTATGCGCGGCTTTGTATCCCCGAGGGGTAGCACAGCTAGCCGCATCTCCGATGAGTTTTCCTGCGGCTTTGCATCCCCGAAGGGGGTGAATTAACATAACCTAGGGTGACTGACCGAAGGGAAGGAACCCTAGGATTGCCTGCTGACACAAACTTTCGTCCTCGGAGAGGGCGAACACATGCGAGTATGTCACATACGCGAGGATGTCACATAGACGAGATTGCAGACTGCCGCGCATATAGCGATGATGAGATTTTTCAGCATAGCCGCGCATGTTCGCCCTCTTCGAGGACGAGATTTAGCGGTCGCATTATCCGCCAGCTCCCTTCGGGAACAGGCGGTTATGTTAGTTCACCCCCTTCGGGGATGCAGAGCTGCTCGTAATCATGCAGACTCTCTCGTAGTGCGCGGCTATGAGGGCCTCGAAGAGGTCCAATAAGCATAACCTCGGGTGACTGACCGAAGGGAAGGAACCCGAGGATAGTCGACTGTAAGAGACTTCGTCCCCAAGGGGGGCGAACATGCGCGAGTATGATAGATATTGCAGACTAAACGCACATACATACAGCAAGCGTGCCCTGCTGCGCGGAGCAGCAGGGCACGCCCTGAGTTATTTAGAATTCAGTGCTTATTTCACGAGCACCTTGTTCTTTCCTACGATGTACATGCCCTTGGGCAGACCTGCGGTTGCCTTGGCAGCCTTCACGTTGCGCTTCACGAGCACGCCGTCTACGGTGTATACATTAACTGTTTCCTTAGCCTCTACGAGAGCCTTGCGGATGTTGTTGATGATGCCGTCGCCGATAGTGCTGATCACTACATCTGCTTCGCCATCCAGAGTGGTGATGAAGTTGGAGTTGATGTAGCCGCTGTGTGCGCTGATGGATACTGTCTCAGCCGAGTCGGTAACGAAGAGGCCGGTGTTCTTGAAGTAGCCGAAGCCTGCTTCGCTGAGGGTTGCGCCGTTCATTGCGCCTACGAGTCCGTTCACGGTGTCGGCCACGGTAACGAGGTCGGTGGGAGCGGGGAAGTAAACTTCAACCTTGGTGGTGTCGGCCACATACTGTGTGGTGTCGCCTACCACGAGGATGAACGGTTCGCCTGCTGCGATGTCGTTCTTCTCAACAAGTCCGAGAGTTGTCTCGCTGGGCTGGCTGTGGATGCCGTAAGCGTGCACGTTGTTTGCACTGTTTTCGGAGATGCCGCCGAAGTCGGTGATTTCGAACGGAAGAGTAACGATGTTTGCGCTGTTGTTTTCAACCGACATGTGGATGAGAGGATTCTCCTCGATGTCGAATTCCTCGAATGTGAACGATGCGCGGTTGTTGAATTCGGATGCAATGGCGTCGAGGCGTACCTGGCGTGCGTTGTCGCCGAACGATACGAGCTGTCCTTCGCGTGCGCCGGACATAGCCTTGATGTTGAACTGCTCGCTGCCGATGAATTCAACCTTGTAGGGTTGCGGCGCGAAGCGCTGATTGATGTAGTAGTCGCTGCTTACGGTGTTAACCTCGCTTACGTACAGGCCGGTGCGCATGTTCTGGATGTAGTATACTCGCTTGCCGAGGCCGAGGCTGTCGGGAACGGGGATGAAGCGCCAGATAGCGTCGATATCCTCTGCGCGGTCCTTGCCCTTGATGTCGTCCATACCCCAGCGGAGCTGATGGCCTGAGTTGTAGCTGCCTTCGTTGTCGCCCTTGCCTGTGCCGAGCACGTAGAGGGCTGCGCCCTTCACTTCGTCGCGTGCGCCGTAGTAGTTGGCAGGTGCTGAGTCGTCGTCGTTGGTAGCGCTGAGGATGTAGTACCACTTGCCTTCCTCTACCGACTTGATGCCGTCGTAAACAGCTTCGATGCCGTTCTCGAGGTTGGTCCAGAGAGTCTTGAACTCATCGGTGCTGCTTGTGGTAGTCTTGGCTGCTTCAGCAGCAGCTTCGAGGCTTTCGAGCAGGGTTTCGTCTTCGAGCTGGCCGAAGTAGTCGCCGATAGTGGTGTTCTCGATGAGAGTCTCGGCTTTCTGCACGAGTTTTTCAAGTCCGTTGCGGTCCTGATAGAGAGCCTTCACAGCTTCGAGTGCGCTCTTGAGCGCTTCGCCGTCGGCAACGGTTGCGCTGCCGTCTTCAAGCTTCTGCTGCACGCTGGCAAGAACAGTCTTCATATTGTCGGCAACGTCCTTCATGCCGTTGATGCTGTAGTACTGCGATGTGGTGTTGTCGTAGAGTTCGCTTTCCTGTGTGCCGCCGTAAACCTGGAATTCTGCGAATGTCACGTAGGCATTTACGCGAGGCAACAGCTTGGCGCGCAGATAGCGGTAAGGCTGGCTGGTAGTGATCAGGTTGCTGTAGAACGGGAAGTCGGTGCTGCCCTGTGCGGGAATGCCGCTTACGGTGCTGATTTCGGTCCACGAAGCCATGTCGGAGTTCACGTCGGTACCTATGGTAGCGTCGTTGGTGCCGTAGATTACAAGGCCGGTGGGCGTGCATCCGTGGCGGTACGAGCCCTGGTAGAGGTCGTTGCGTTGGTCGAGCTTGATCTTGAAGTTCGAAATGTTGTCGCTCTTGAGGTCAATCTGCAGGTAGCCGTCGCTGCTGTTCAGGTTGAACGAGTTGGGGTCGGAGTGCCAGTAGGTGCTTGCATCGTTGTCGATGAGAGCGCCGAGAAGGTTGTATCCGTCCTCGATGAATTCGGCGTTGAACGAGTAGTTGTCGTTGCTGCTGTCGATGGTAGTCCATGTGCAGTTGCTCCACATCTGGTTGGTGCCGTCTTCCTTGGTGTTGACTTCCTTGATGAGGGCAGCGTCTTCGCTCAGATAGAACAGGTTGTTGTAGACTTCTTCAGCCTCGTCGGCATAGCCCTGGATCTTGGCAAGCTCGGCAATCATGTTGTTGAGCTCTTCGGCATACTGGTTTACGGTAGCCACTTCGGTGCCGTCGAGGGCGAGGTTGGATATGTGCTCGTCGGCTGTAGCGAGAGCCGTTTCGAGGTTGTCGATAGCTGCCTTGTAGGAAGCGTTCTTTGCATACATCGTCGATTCGTCAGCCACTGTGGGCACGCCGTACATCTGGAACTGGCAGAGGTTCCAGTAAGCGTTGCCTGAGGTGGTACCCTTCACGTACATGCGCACGTACTGGTAGTTGGCCTTCATGTCGACTACCGGCGAAATGTAGTAAGCGTTGTGCCCGTTGCCGGGGAAGCCCTTAGTGTAGGAAGCTATTTCCTTCCACGTGCCGTTGGGGTCGTTGGTAGCCATGATCGTGATGTTGTTGGGGGTATCGTGCCATGCATGGCCCCCTGCCTCGCCGTCGCCGCGGCCGGTGTATTCGATGATGAACTTCGAGATGTCGGTGCGGGCGAGGTCAATCTGCAGATACTCGTCGTCGGCGTAGACGTTCATGGCAGTTGTGGAGTGGAAGTGGGTAGTTGACTTGCCGTCGATGAGGGCGTCAACATCGTTTGCCGAGGTCCATACGCAGTTGCTGGAAAGCTGGCTTACGCTGGTGATGAGGGCGTTGGTGGGGTTCTTCTGCTTGAACACCGTGATGCGGGTGTCTTTCAGAGAGTCGAGGATTGCCTGTACGGCTTTCTGCTTTTCCTTCTTGCCCACCATGTCGGCAACATTGCTGGAGTCGGCTTCCTGGAATACTATCCACGAATGTTCGTCCCATACGCTGGCGGGATTGATATAGCCGCCCGAGCCTGAACCTTCGCCGTGCGAAAGCGGGTGGTAGGGGCAGGAGTTCTTGGTGTTGTACATCAAGAATTTGCCGTTGCCCACAGAACAGATCACCTGGTGAACTGTGTCGGTGTCGGCCATCGGCAGATTTACTTGCGAGAGATATGCATCGCCCTTAACCCAGTAGATGTACTGGTTGTTGGCCACGCAGCGCACGGTGTAGTTGCCGTCGCTCTGGCGACGGATGTCGAAGTACGAATAGGCTTCCTCTTCGTCGAGGCCCTTCCATTTCACATAGCCGCCGTCGGCATACCATGCCTTGTCGGAGGTGAAGCTGGGGAATGCGCTCTTGATGAAGTAGCATCCGTCGGGGAGGGGAACAGTCTTCGACTGGATTTCGGCAATGGCGTTGCGCAGGTTGGCAATCACGTCGCGGATGTCGTCCTGCGAAAGCGATTCGTCGCCATAGGCGTCTTCGGCAGCTGCCAGTGTGGAGTAGAACTTGATGGAGTCGGCTTCGGAAACGTAGCCAGGTTCGGTGCCCACGCGGTAGTCGCGGTTGAGGGTGTAGATACTGTCGCAGAGGTCGCTGAGTATCGGGCGGAAGTCCTCAATAGCCTTGGCGGGATAGAACTGCAGCTCCGAGAACGTCACATAGGCGTAGTTGTCGTTTTCGGTTGTGCGGCCCTGCTTGAAGTAGAGGCGCAGATAGCGGTAAGCCTCGGGCATGGTAAGCAGCTGGGTGTAAGGCCAGCTTACTTTCGAGTTGCCTGATACCCATACGTCGTCGAGAGTTGTTACGGTCTTCCACGACGATTCGTCATCGGGCGTGTTGGTAGCCTTGATGATGATGGTCTTGGGCATTGTGCCGTAGCGTACGGAACCTTGGTAGAGGTCTTCGCGGCGATGTATCGACAGATAATACTGCGTGAGGTCGTCGCGCATGAAATCAACCTGGATATAGCAGTCCTGCGTGTTGATGTTCATGTTGTTGGGGTCGGAGTGCCAGTAGGTCTGGACGCTTCCGTCGATGAGCGTGCCGAGGTGGTTGTCGGCATCGTAGAAGGCAGCGTTGTTATCGTCAAGATAATTGTCGTTGCCTTTCTCGGGTTTCCACGTGCAGTTGCTCGTGAGCTGGGTGGTTCCGGTGCCGGAAACTACCGTGATGAGGGGATTGCTCTCATCAGGCTCAGTGCTCTGGGCAGACGCATTGGCGGAAAATCCCAGGATGCAGGCTATCATGCATAGCCTGAACCAAAGATAACATCTTTTCATTGCGTTTTTTTATTTGGGTTAAACATAAATTATAATTTACGGCGGTAAATTTACTGATTTTTTTCTTTGCGGCAATACGAAAGTGGCAATTTTGTTACGCAATTGTTACGGAAAGGCTGAAAACGGCATTTTGCGCCCCGGTTTTATTGCAATGTCGGGGTGCGGAAAATGCTTTCGTGGGCCGGGGCGGCTGAAACCGCGGTGCCGCCGCCGGGGCTTGAAACTGTTGCAAAACCACCGGATGCGCATCCCGTCGGAAATGTTCCTATTGCCGTTGAAACGCCAGGGCATATTTTTCGGATTGTAATGGGAACATTTCCGCCGCTTCGCCGCAAGCGCTGCCGGCAGGGCCGCCCGCAACGAAGGGCGGCTAGTGCGCGCCTGCGGGCAAAACCGTTCCTGCGTTTCTTTCCGCCCGGCACCGGCGGCGGCATCCGGCGGGCGCCGCCGGGCACCCCCCGTAACGTGACGCCCGAACCCCTTTAAAGCCACCCCCGGAGGCGCAAACATAGTTTTTCCCCTTCAAAATGCCCACTTTTTTGTGCCAAAAACCGCATTTTTCGCTTTCGGTTAAATGCCTGTGGTTGAGGCTGTTCTGATTTTAGGTAAAAACCGTTTTTTACAGGTAAAGCTTAACTGCCTGATACTCACCGTCAATTTGTAAAACGTAAAAAACGCATTTCGTGCCATTTTAGGGATAAATATAGAGCCAGTGCTGAATATATAATAATATATTATTTATTATATAAGGAAAAAACCGTGTTTTTGCGTTGATGCGTTTTTTACGTTTTACAAATTGACGGTGAAAGTCAAGCACTTACGCGTTTTGTGTAAAATTTTTACTGCAAAATTTGCGTCGCAGCAACTGCCCGCTTCGCGCAATTTCGCGGCTGTTTTCGCGCCCTCTCCAACGCATAATATATATATAGCGTTTGCCTAAAGGTAGTGTTTTGGGCATTTGGCATCTTCGCCTGTGTTCGCCCCCCTTGGGGACGAAAGT
>CAZDOH010000111.1:0-5744 GCA_964507005.1 uncultured Prevotella sp.
CCGCGGCATACGGATATGGCATTTATCGCGCATGTTCGCCCTCTCCGAGGACGAACACATGCGAGTATGTCACATGAGCGGTATTGCAGATTTAGTTATTGGCGTAGCCGCGCATGTTCGCCCCCGCTGGGGACGAGATATAGCGGTCACACTGTTCCGCCAGCTCCCTTCGGGAACAGGCGGTTATGCTTATTCACCCCCTTCGGGGATGCAGAGCCGCGCATAGGCTGCAAGCTGACAACTGCCATAAAGCTTCTCCCTAAGGTATGCAAGTCGACACGCCTGCCTGCGGCTATGAGGGCCTCGAAGAGGTCCAATTAACATAACCTAGGGTGACCATCGGGAACCCTAGGACAGGACACGAAAGTTACTCTCGTCCTCGGAGAGGGCGAACATGCGCGGCTATGACTAAGACATATGCGGGGGCGGCGGCAGCGGCAGCGGGCCCGACAGCAAAAAAAGTCCCCGCGGCGGGGCCGTGGGGACTTTCTATAGAGTGATGCGGTTTGCTTACTTCACAAGTACTTTCTCCTTGCCGATGATGTAAACGCCCTTCTTCAGACCTGCCTTAGCGTCGTTAGCCTTGACATTCTTCTTGATGAGCACACCGTCGGTGGTGTATACGTTGTAAGTTCCGTCGGCGTTGGATACCTTTTCGATGCCAACCGGATGGATTTCGCCATCGATGCGGATGAGTGCGTCAACTTCGCCTTCGAGATCCTTAACCTCTGCGAGGTCGAAGTAACCGCTCTGGCCGTTGAGAGCTACGCTGTCGGCATCAACGAGTTTCTGTTCGCCGATGGTGGAGATGATGTACGAGCCTTCGGGAGCGATGGTGTAGTCGCTGGTTCCGTGTACGCCATTGCCGTCTTCTGCTGCTTCATAGTAGAATTCGTCGATGAGCGGGAGGTACATCTTGGTAGTAGCTTCTTCGAGAGAGTCAGCCTCTTCGCGGTAGCCCTTGCCTGTGATTACAACCATAGGTTCGTTAGCCGTGAACGTGTTGCTGCGGGTGAGCTTCAGGTAGCTTCCGTTTTCGCTCTTCTCGATGCCGATAACCTTGTAGGTAGCAACTTCGTTCTCCTTGTTGAGGCTGGCAACGTTCTCGTCGTTGTACGGATACGGCAGAGTGAGCACGAATGCGCTGAGGTTAGCAACGTTGATTTCGAGTTCGGAGATGTCGTTACCGTCAACAGGTTCGAAAGTCCAGGAAGAAGGAGAGTCAGCAGTGCCGTCCCATGTTACGACGATCTTGCGGCCGTCGGCGTGGAGAGGACAGCTGCCGTCTGCGGGTGTGATGTTGAACTGTCCGCTCTTGAGGAGGCTAAGCTTGTAGCCAGTGGGAGTTATGGTCATACCGCCTGCGTTGCCTCGGGGGATAGAAGTCATGTAGTGGCCGGTAGCGCGGTTCTGCAGAGCATATTCGCCCTCGTTATCCATCGGTACGAGACGCCACATTGAATACGGGTCGTGCCATACGCTGTCGGCAAGCTGGTTAGCAGCACGGTCGTAGCCGTCCCACTTCAGAGCGCCTTCGTAGTTGCTCCAACCCCAGTAAGTAGCCTGGGTGGTGTTGGTGCGCGGAGCCATGATAACATTGCCGTAGCTGAAGCGTTGCCAGATGTCGCCGGTACCGCCTTCGTCATAGCCTTTATAGCCGGTGCGGGAGTTGTCGGTATTGCTGATGAAGTACCAAGTGTTGGCTTCGGGCATGAGCTGAGCTGCCTTGTAAGCTGCGAAAGCAGTTTCGAGGGTAGCAAGACGCTCGTCGAGGTCAGACTGGATGGGCTGGTCGTGGTCGTATTCCTCAGCCACGTTGGCAGCGTCTTCGATTTCTGCGTACTGTTCTTCGGAAACATCACCCCAAGCTCCATCGTAACCGAACTTGCTGATGTAATCGCGAACCTCGCTGATCTTCTTGTCGAGGGCAGAGGTAGAAGGAGTGAGAGAAACGACGCGTGCTGTCTGTGCGGTGAGGTCGTCAATCAAAGCCTGGGTAACGGTGTTGGCCGAGATGGCAGCCTTGGCAGCGTCGATCATAGCCTGCAGCGAGTCGGTAGCAGCCTTGAGGCCGGGAATGTAGTTGTAGGGCGAGTTGTCCTCGTCGAGTTCTACAGAATACATCTGGAATTCACCGATGGTGAACATGTCGGCAGCCTGAGGCACAGCCGTCTTGTTGATCACGAAGCGGATGTACTGGTACCTCTGGTCGAGGCCGGTGATGCGGTAGTAGAAGTAGCGGCCGAGGCTGTTCATGTTAGCGCCGTCGGGCTGCATGTACGACATCAGGTCGGTGTAGTTGCCTACATGATACCACTTGGTGGTGTCAACAACGTCTTCAGCAGCGATGCCAGCGTCGTTGGTAGCGTAAACGTCGATGTCGCTCCAGCATTCCTTCCATCCCCAGTCGTTGTCGCGGAGACCGAAGTAGAATTCGAAGTCCGAAACGGGGTTGGTGCGGAGGTTAGCCTGCAGGAACTGCTCGGTACCGGAGTTCCATGTGCTCTGATAGCAAGAGCCGAGGTCGCCGTCGATAAGATAATGGTAGTAGGAGTAGCTGCCATGAGCGCTGGGCTCTTCAGAACCCCAGAGCTGGCCTTTCTCGAACGGTTCATCCTCGTCGGTTTCAGTGATGAGGCCGTCGTTGTGGTCTACAGCCCAAGTGAAGGTTGCCTTGTAAGCGGGCTCTGCGCTCTGGAGAACAGCAGTCAGCTGAGTAGCGAGACGTGTAGACACGCTGGCAGCGATGAGGCTGTCGATGAGAGCCTGGTCGGTTTGCTTAACAAGAGTGAAAGTCTTTATGCCCGAGCCGGTGTTGATAGAGATAACGCCGTTAGGCTCGGTCTTGTAGCTCTTTAATTCGTAAGCCACGTTGTCTTTGGTGTTGGAGATGTTCCACCATCCGTCGCCCACAGAAGTGAATGTCTGCGGAGTGGTCTGGGTAGCTACTGCGTTTACACCGCTGGAGGTGTTTGCGTCAACGTAAGTAGCCTGCTGTACGTTCTGCATCGAGAATGTGCCGTCGCCCAGAGGAGTGATCTTGAACAGGAAGCTTGCGTTCTTGGTTTCGAGAGCCTTCCATGAGAGGTAGTTGTCGTCGGAAACGTAGAGCGAGATCTTGTCGCCGTCGCCGTAGAACGGATCGTAGGAAGTCTTGATGTAGTAGTAGCCTTCCTCGATTTCGCGCATGGAGTGGTCCTGAGCGTTGAAAGCTTCAACAGCTGCCTGGAGCTTTGCGATTTCCTCTAATATAGCAGTCTCTGTAGCCTCGCCCGAATCGTAAACAAGGCGTGCTGCTTCGATGGCAGCGTTGAGCTCGGTAGCGTCGCCATTGTAGTCACCGGGGTTGGGGCCGATCTTGCTGTCCTTAACTACGCCGGCAGCATCGGTGATGGCTTCGGCGAGCTCGGTCTGGAAGGGAGCCTCAACCTTAACCATGAACCACTTGCGGCTTGTGGGGTGCCAGTCGTTGTTGGCCGAAATGCGGTGGCTCCAGTCGTAGTTGTAGAAGTTGCCGCTGTCGCTCGAGTAGAGACTGAACTGGTTGGAGAGTTCGTTCTTGAAGATGGTGTTGACTTTCTGTGTACCCGACATGGTAACGTACTTCCACCAGTAGTAGCCGCCTGCGCCAACTACCACGTAAGTGGAATCCTGCATGCCGCAGTTCTTGAGCACATAGCCGCCGTTGGCGTCAACCTTCACGTGCCATACAGCGCTCATGTCCATAGTGGGGTCAACGGTCTCAGCGCTGAGATACCATGTTGAGCCGTCGAGATAGGGAGCGAGGTAAGCGCCGCCTTCAGCGTAGTTTTCGAAGGTGTAGTAACCGTCGGTGATGGCTACGCGCTGGCCTGCGAGAGTCTCGGTAGCTGCGTTGAGCTTGGCGATGAGTTCGCTGTTGTCGTCTTCGGTGCCGGCTTTGTCAACTGCTTCCTGGTAAACTGCATTGAAGGTGTCGTAGTCAGCCTGCGAAACCTGTCCGGGGTTTTCGCCCACGGTGAACTGCCAGCCGGCTGCATTTGAGATGGCCATCTGGAGTTTGAGAGAGTTGGTGATCTTGTCGGCGGGAACAGACACAAGCTGGAATGCCGAATTGGTATTCTCGCTGTTTACTGTGCAGATGTTGCCGTCGCTGCCAACCGAGAAGTTGTAGTCGTTGTCGGTGGAATAGAGGTAAACGGTGCCGTCGCTCATGAACTTGAACTTGAACTTGGCAGCGTTCTGCTGGCTTGTCATTACAATGTAGGGGCTGGCTTTGTCGCCCTTTGTATTGACTTCAATGTAGGTGAGGTCCTGAGCACCGCAGTTCTGGATGCTGTAGGTATCGTCGGCATTCTTCGAAACGTACCATACGTACGAAGCGTCGAAGTCGTCTTCGCTGCGGGGATAAGCGCCGAGACGCCAGAGCTGTTCGCTGTTAACGGGAACCATGCAGGTGCTTGCGTCTTCCATTCCGCTGAAGTTGAAGTAGTAGTAACCGTCGGCAACAGAGCCAGTGATTTCGGTTCTGTCAACAGGGTTCAAGAGAGACTCTTCGTCAACAGCCACAAGCTGCCACACCTTGTGTGCGTAGATGTTGCTGCCGTCGCCCCAGAAGCCGGCATAGCCGTCGTCCTGAGCGTGAACGCATCCGCCGTGGCCGGGATAGAAATCGGAACGGCCATATTCGAATACATAGCCAATACCCGACTCCGTAACGTTGAACGGTTCGGGATCTTCGAGATAACCGAAACCGCCGCCGGGAGAATCGTCGGCTGCATCAGCGAAGCGGCCCCAATACATCTTGTTGTTGTAGTTCTGGATGTAGTAGGTACCGTCATCGTTTTTGGTGACGTGGAACACAAACGGCAGGTCACTGTTAGTGACTTTCAGGCCGTAACTGTGTTGCGCTGCTGTAACGCGGTTTTGTCCGGTGGTAGACATCAAGCCCTGCCCCTCATAAGCGGTAGAGTTGAAGTAGTAATAACCGTCGGCTAAATCCGCATTCACAGGCTGAACACCCGCGCCCACTGTGAGCACGAGCAGCATGGCAAACATTCTTGCCATCCATTGTACAATCTGTTTCATTGCAATAAAGTTATTAATAGGTTAATTAAAAAAATGAGTTTCCTTATCTTGATGCCGAAAAGCCGCGGCAACCGCCTTGTGAACGGGAAACCGCAACTTGCAACAGCCCCGAGGGGCTAGTATCAGCGCAACAAATTTAATAAAATATATATTACCGCAAGTCCGAATCGGCATTTTTTATGCGAAAAATGTAAGCCAAGGCTTGAAATTGGTAATTTACCCCCCCCCATTTTTGCCAACTGGCAATGCCAAAAACGGAAATCGCCCCCGCGCGAGATGCTGCGAATCCGCTTAGCCGCCTGTGTTCGCCCCCGCTGGGGACGAAGTTACTGCAGTCCCCCTATCCTCGGGTTCCTTCCCTTCGGTCAGTCACCCGAGGTTATGTTTGTGTCATAATATAGGCTGCGCTCGGCATACTTGAAACAAGTTTCAGTCTGCACTCGCTTGCACTATATTTCACCCCCTTCGGGGATGCAGAGCCGCACACAACACAAGACAAACACCTACGACAATGCCGCCCCCGAAGAGATGCAAATCGACAAGTCGTAAGTAAACAAGCAGGCAAATCTATGCCGACTAGTCTTTTTAGCGGCTGTGAGGTCTCCGAAGGAGGCCAACTTTGCATAACCTAGGGTGACTGACTGAAAGGAAGGAACCCTAGGACAGGACGCTATCAC
>CAZDOH010000112.1:0-5514 GCA_964507005.1 uncultured Prevotella sp.
GGGATACCCATATCACTGTCCAGGAAATCGGCTTTAAATTCTGTGAAGGTCTGGCTGACAGCCTGCAAATGGCCTCCCACCGTGTCGAAGCCTGTCTGCAGCAAGTTGCCGTTACCGTCGATGGCTGAAACGATGTTCCTGCCTACACTGTCGACGGTATTGCTCAAGACTGTGAAGCGGTTGCCAATCGTCGTGCCAAGCGTGCCTACCGAAGTGTTTAGCTCGCCCAGAGTCTTGTTTACGTCTATAACGCTGCCGTCGACAGCTGCGAGCTGACCTTTCACATCGCCCAGCGAAGTATTGAGGTCGGTGAGCTTGTCGCCGATAGTGCCGAGCTTGCCGTTTGCGGTTTCAATCTTCACGAGCCCCGAGCTGACGAGATCGCCAAGCTTGTCCATCTTGGCAGCGAAGGTAGACTCCTGGCTGGCAAGCGTGCTGTTAATTTCGTCGAGCTTGCCGACAACGCCCGTCTCGATTAGCTTGTTGTTGGCATCGAGCTTGGCCGAGATAACTTCGCCGCCAGAGTTGATGGCAGTGACAATCTTCTCCCCGCTGGCTTTCTGCTGCTCGGTGAGCGCGGCAAAGCCGTCGAAAAGCTTCACCTGCAGTTCGGTTACGGCGCCGTCGAGAGTTGTGGTCTGGCTCTCTATGGCACCGGTGTTCCTGTCTATGGAAACTGTCATGGCTGCGAGCTTGTCGTCGAGCATACTGTTGAGCGAGGTGACGCGGTCAGACAGAGTCTGCTTCAAGTCGTTGACAGCTTCGATAAGCTTACTGTAGTCGTTGGTGTAGGTAACCTCACCAAAATCAACCCTGGGCTCCAACACTTCCGTGCATGACGAAAGACTGAAAGTTGCAGCCAAAGCAAAGATAAATACCTTCTTCATCTCCATACTGGTTTAATTTTTACGTTATCAAACAAAATCGTTTTAGGAATCGCAACAAATATATGAAAAAGATAATCAAATCAAAACTTTCAACAACGTTTAACGCAAGATTTACGTTTTATTAACAAGTATGATGGCCACAGTAAACACTGCATGGCAAAACCGGAGGTTTTCACGGCCCCCCAAACGGCAGCATTGCGGTATTCGCCGGGGACTACCGCAATGCTGCTATATTGTGCGTAAAGAATTTCAGCGGCGAATCACCCTGTTTATAAACAGCCACCCGCCGAACACCTGCAGAAGCATTCCGGGAATGCCGAGCCGGAAATCCTGCAAAGCGGCCGCCAACGAGCCTGTGATTGCCCACTCACCCAGTGCGCCCACCACTTGATAGCCCATTACCACAAGCGCGAGCAATGCCACTGTCGCTTTCCTGAAATGCGATGCCGCAAAGCCTGCAGCCAAAGCCAAAAGCAATGACTTCAACAGGATGGCGGGCAGCATGGCTGCAACGGGCATGCCGAAAAGGGCCGAATTTGCCAACGGCGAGAGCACGGCAGTGATTACGCCCACACGCCACCCGTATTTGTATGCGCCTACGAGCGTGAAGAAATATATGGGCAGCCATATCATGCCGCCCTGATGGAACAAATGGAAAAATTGCGGCAGTGCCACGTTTCCGGCAGCGAACAGCACGCCGGCGATATAGGTTTTCAGATTGTTGTACTCCAGCGAATGGAGCGTTACGGCTTTTGCCTCCATATTATTGTCGGTTTATTGTTTTTGCTTAAGTTTCATTTGTCGTAGAGTCTCGGTTATAGCTTCCAGCATTTGCTGTGGCGTGTCCAGGTCGCGGCATGCCGTTTCGAGCGGGCACCATCCTGTATGGCTGCGGTTCTCGATATGCCCTACCGTCAGCCCTGTTTCCACCTTCACTCCATGGCTCTGCAGGAGTTCTACGGCGGGGCGGCTTGCCGTGAAGGCATACCCCTCGCCCACACCGCCGATGACTATAAGCGCGGCGGCGGCTTTCCCCACCACCTTGTCAACGACTTTCGCGCCCTGCAGCACCTGCGGTTCCTCGTGCACCAGCCGCAGCAGGTCGCTCACGCCACGGCCGTCGTACCAATGCTCGCCGCCGTTGCTTACCAGCAGCGTGGCCGCCGATTCGGCAAACATCGCCGCAAGCCGGGGCATGCCGGGGGCTTCGGGGCTGGCTGTCATAGCGTGCCCTGTTTCAGCTGTTCCACAAAATGGTCGATGTTCTGCATCTGCCGGGGTATGTCGATGTTTTGCGGGCAATGCGCCACGCACTGGCGGCACCCGATGCAATGGTCAGCCTGCCTGAGTTTGGGCACACTGCGGTCGTAGCCCACGAGAAACGCGCGGCGGGCCTCACGGTAGTTCTTTGCCTGCTTGTCTTCGGGCACATTCCCCTCGTTTACACATTTGTTGTAGTGCACGAAAATCGAAGGGATGTCGATGCCGTAGGGGCATGGCATGCAGTACTTGCAGTCGTTGCACGGGATTGTGGGATACTGCACCATGATGCCTGCAGTGTCGTAAAGGTATTTTATCTCGTCGTCGGTGAGCGGCTTCAGCGGGCAGTAGGAGCGCAGGTTGTCCTGCAAGTGTTCCATATAGGTCATGCCGCTGAGCACCGTGAGCACTCCGGGCATTGTGCCGGCATAGCGGAACGCCCACGAAGCCACGCTCTTGTCGGGCTCGCGCTGCTTCAGTCGCGCCACGATGTGGTCGGGAACCTTTGAAAGCCGTCCGCCAAGCAGCGGCTCCATTATTACGGCCGGAATCTTGCGCTTTTCAAGCTCGCCATACAGATACTCGGCATCGGTGTTGAAGGGGTTGAGTTCCTTGGCATGCTGCCAGTCGAGGTAGTTGAGCTGAATCTGCACAAAGTCCCACTGGTATTCATCGTGTTTCGACAGCAAGTAGTCGAACACCTTTATGTCGCCGTGGTACGAGAACCCGAGATTCCGAATTCTCCCGGCCTTTCGCTCGGCAAGCAGGAAGTCGAGAATGCCGTTGTCGACGTAGCGCGCCTTGTAGTCCTCCATTCCGTCGCGCCCCATTCCCACACCGTGCAGCAACATGTAGTCGATATAGTCAACCTGGAGATACTTGAACGAGTTGTGATACATCTCCAACGATTTCTCGCGGCTCCACGTGTCGGGCGAGAAGTTAGAGAGCTTTGTGGCAACAAAATATTTATCCCTCGGATGGCGGTGCAATGCTATGCCGGTGGCTTCTTCCGACTTTCCCTTGCAATAGGCTGGCGACGTGTCGAAATAGTTCACTCCGTGGTCAATGGCGTAATCTACGAGGCGGTTCACCATCTCCTGGTCTATCTTGTCGTTTCCCTCGCGCGCACTGTCGCCCGCAACCGTAGGCCAGCGCATGCAGCCGTAGCCCAGGACAGACACCTTGTCGCCCGTCTTGGGGTTGGTGCGGTAGGTCATCTTGTCTTTGGGTATTTCGCCCTGTGCCACAGTTTCCTCGCCGCTGACCGGATTGTTTTTCGGCTGGCAGCCCGTGAGCGCGGCAGTTGCCGACACGGCAGCGCCGGCACCGAGTGTCTTGAGGAAATCCCTGCGTCCTATATTGTTCTTTCCGTTCATAATGCTGGATTTTTCAGATTGTCTTATGGTTTTCGTGCCCTTCCACATAAATGGCGCTGAAAGGCCGCGACGGGCAGAGGTTTTCGCATGCGCCGCACCCTATGCAGCGCTCGTCGTTCACCACCGGTATTTTCGGCGAACTGTCGTCGCCTGCAACCGACGGCACCATGGTTATCGCGCCCACGGGGCAATGGCGCGCGCAGTTGCCGCATTCCTGTCCGTTGGCTACGGGTATGCAGTTATTCCTTACCCACACGGCGTGCCCTATCTGTATCGACGATTTCCTGTCGGGCGAAATCTTGAGTATGGCGCCAGCTGGGCACACCTCCGAGCATTTCGTGCACTCGGGGCGGCAGTATCCGCGTTCGTACGACGATTCGGGCTTCATAAGCATGCGGGGGCGCAGCACGTCGTTGGGGCATACGGCCACGCACAGCTGGCATCCGGTGCAATGGTCCTCGAAATGCCGCAGACTCACGGCTCCCGGCGGCACTATCGGGGTTTTGCGCTTGGGGATTTTCTTGTCGAGAATCACCGCCAGCCCTCCGTCCACGGTTTTCTCCTGGGCTTTTGCCACTGCCGTGCCCAGCACGATTCCCGCTCCGGTGAGGAATGCACGGCGCGAAGTGTCGGCCGTTTCCACGGGCGCGGAAACCGTCTGCGCCTTTGCCTTGCGGCGAAGCTTATAGTGCAGGGCGTCGCTCTTGCAGGCATCCACGCAGTCCATGCACGCCACGCAGCGCGAATAGTCAATCTTATGGTTTTTGAAGTCTATGCACGATGCCTTGCACGCACGCGAGCATAGCGAGCAGTTGCTGCATTTGCCGGTGTCGATAACCGGTTTGAACAGCGAGAACCTCGACAGGAAGCCCAGCACCGTGCCCACCGGGCAAACGGTGTTGCAGTAAGTGCGCCCGCCGCGCCATGCCAGAACCACCAGCACCGCAAACGTCACGCCGGCAAGAACCAGCGTGGGCAATGCGCGCAGCCACACTTCCCTTTCGTAGAACGCGTAGCTTCCGGCACGCTCGGCCATATAGGCAAGAAGGTTGTTGCCCCAGGTATATACCGGAGCCAGGAATCCCTGCGCCATTCGTCCGTAGGCGCTGTACGGGTCGAGAATTCCCGCCAGGCCGAAGAATGCCAAAGCCACGAAAATCACCAGCACGGCAATGCGCAGCCAAGTCAGCGGCCGGGAATACGAAAAGCGGCGTTTCTTTCCCTTGCGGCGGGCGCTGAGCCACGAAACCACGTCCTGGAACACGCCCAAAGGACAGATCACCGAGCAGTAAACTCGGCCGAAGAGCAGCGTCAGCACTGCCAATGCCACCAGCACGGCAACATTCAGAGCCATCACCGCGGGAAACAGCTGAATCTTCGCCATCCATCCCAACCACGCGTGAACTGTCCCCGTGAAATCGAGGAACAGCAGCGTTACAACCGCAAAGCATGCGATTGCCAAAGTCATTCTTATCTTACGCAACATACAGTTTTTGTTTTTTTACCAGTCTATGTTTCGCCAACCATGCACGCCACAGCTTCTCGGGCCCGGACACGCCGTCACCGGCCTTGCCGCGTTGGCTGCCAGAAAAACAAGCCACGGAATTCGGTGCCTGCAACTTCGGCAAGCAGGCTCCGCGGGGCTGCACCACGCTGTAGCTTGCCAGATACAGCACCACGGCTGCCGCTACAAGCAGAAAAGCCAGTGCAAGGCGTACAATAGTCTTTCGTTTCATTAAAAATTATCTTGTTCGTTGCAAAGATAGAATTATTTCCCCTTCTCATTTGTATACAAATTACGCATTTGCATACCAATCTTACTCATTGCTGCTCACATTCGCCCTCTCCGGGGGCAATCTCGCAGTTGTCCAGGAGTTTCGTGAATTCGGTAACCATCTGACTGCGTCGGCAGTCTTTCGGGAATGACAGTCGCGCGATCATGCAGTGGCGCGATTCGCTCAGTGAGCCGCATCGCGTGGCAGCGACCACGC
>CAZDOH010000113.1:0-5404 GCA_964507005.1 uncultured Prevotella sp.
CCCCGCTGCTTCAGTTTCGCGGATATCGGCAGCCGTCTGTCGGCTTATAACATTTTCGTAAACGCCCTCTTTCAGTTTCATAGTGATTGGAAAGCCGTTTGATTACAGCGAATTGGTATATTCGCAAAAATACATATTTTTCAATTTCCGGCAAGCGGAAAACACGTATACAAAACACGCAGACATTGAAAAACCCGATCAGGTCTCTTGCTGCCTCCAATGGTTAATGGGACGCAAGTTCCTGATCGGGTTATATCAAGTTTTGACTAAGAACGGCAATTTGCCAACCCGACGGCAAATGCCGCCTTCTAGCCGTAGTTACCGCGCTATTTTCTCGGACTTTGAACTGCCATCGGCATAGGTGGTAACCTTTATGTACAGTCCGTTAGCCGGCTGAGTGCATTCGCGGCCCATCAGATCATAGTATCTCACGCGCGCCACAACCTTGCCGGCAACGTCAGTTTTCCTTATGCGTGTCGGGAAATCCTTGAAGATTCCGCCTTCAAGCGGCATAATTGTCCATCCGCCGTCGGGTGTCGGCGCAGTAGTCCTCACGTTGGACTTCTTTGCATTGCGATACACTATGGCCGAGAAGTTGTATAGATTGTCTTCGCCTGTATTGGTTATCTTATCAAGCAAACTGCCAGCCATACTCCAGTCTATCTTGGCCGAGCCGACAAGCCCGTAGTCGTTGGCTTCGGTTGAAGACGACGGCATGTAGAACGTGGTCTTGTCGTCGCTCAGCACAGCATCCTTCACCTGCACATACTCAAAGGGCTTGGGCGTTACAAGGAACACGTCTTTTGCACTGTCGGCCTGTACGAGGGCGAAGTTTGCCACTACATTGTTGTTGCCCGTGTAGATTTTGCCTTTGCTTGCCTGAATCTTGTCGGTAACGATTTTCAGGGAAGGGTTGCCGTATTCATCGCTGCTGTACAGTCCCCTTATCGTACCGCCTGGCAGCAATGCGTTCGACGGTGTTATGTCGCTGGCCATGCCTTCAGGACCTTCTATGCGAATCCAGTTGCTCTGGTCGAAGTCTTCATTGGAATACGGGTCGCGCATTGTGCCGCGCTCCTGCTTGGGCGAATAATTGCCTGCATCTTTTGCAAACAGAATGCTGGCATCGCCGTTCTTATAAGCAGCCGTAAGATCGTCGCTCACCATATAAAGGTCGTTCTCCTTTCCTTTGCTCAGGATGTCGGCCAAAGACATTTTTGTTGCAGTGTTGTCCTCAAGCACATACCAGTTGGCTACCATGTAGTCCTGATTGTCGCTACCGTCGGAGTTCTTCTCATGGTGGCGGTACCACACGAGGCAATATGTATAACTATTGTCGTGAGGGTTGACAATATTCGGCAACCTGGCATCGATCTTGTAGGTATTGTCCCATGACTTGCTCATCGACCAACTTCCGCACCATCCGCCTGTTATGAACAAATCGCCACCAAACTTCCATTCCTGTTTGCCAAATCCGAATGTAACTGTGACGTCTACACTGGTTGCCTCAGAGTGTTCGGTCGATTCGCCTTCACCATATGCAAGCGACACATTCTCGACGGCGGTTTCTTCGGGCACGTCAAACGCCGTGCTGTAGCGGAAGAAATCGGAGCCTTCGACATTAAAGGCGCTACGCATTTCGCTTTCTTTATATGCTCCATGTTTATACGAACTCACATCACCCACGGTGTGCGGCAACACATCCTTGCCAATCTGCGGGCACGAGGTGCCTTTCACCATCTCGTTGTAGTCGGAAACGAGCATACCTTTCTGCATAATGCCCGTATTGCGCACCTTTGTGAGTTTGAATTGGGTGCCTACGATGTCGGGGATTTCACTGCATTCCACTACCTCATAAGTAAACACGTCGGTAGGCATGTAATAGAACACCACGAAATCTTGTCCCGACTGCGTTCCGGAACTGCGGCTTTCAGACGACTTTATGGTTTGGCGGATAAGGTCGGTCCATTTATGCACCACCGAACCGCGTATATTGACTGAGAAGAAACTGCCAAATTTTGCAGTAAAGTCGCCGCCGCCGCCAATTTGCCATGTAGTGGCTTCGCTACTGCTTGATGATGTTGACTGGTCCTTTGTGAAGGATATTTGCCCAGGGTTGGTGGTCAGGCCATTGATATACGGCGGTGCTGCAAGCACGTAGGAAATCACGGGATTGCTGCAACCAAGATCTTTGCGCAACAGTTTAAGCCGAGCACCCTTGCCGCGGTATGCTGGGGTAAGACACAGGCACATTGCACCGTCGCTGCCCTCGGTGTAGGTATGGGGAGCAACGATATACCACGTGGCATCATCGGTATTCTCGTTACGCCACAACCCAGCCAGTTTGTAAGCAGTATCCTTCCAATCGTAATCATCGTAGATAGTTCCTATGTCATCCTTATTCTGGGAATCGGCAAGGAAGAACACAAACATTTCACGCCCTTCGGTTACACGGTCGGCAGTCTTTATAGCCTCAACCTGTCCGCCAACTACACGGTCGAAACCCTTATCGTTGGATTGGGTGTGCTTGTTCGGAATGTCGTATACCACTGAGAATTTGTTAGTGCTGCCATTGAACTTATACACCTTGCTCACCCAGAACACCAGCTGCTGCTCGTTGTAGCCGTCGATGAATGCCGTAGCCAAAGCGGGGCGGCCAAACAGGAAAGGCCGACGACGATTGTGGAGATTCCCAAAGGCATACCCGGACGATGTGATATACTGAAAAAGAACAGTATCGCGCGCGCACCCCACAACCTGGTACCAGTCTTTGGAATCGGCACTTACTCCGATGTCTCCGGTTGTGAGTCTGGCTGAGGTGAGGGTCTGATAGAATCGTGCCGGCACGGTGCCTGATGACCCTGCAATTTCCGATACTGCGAACAGCAACTGTGCTGCATTGCTCTTCCCTTCGGGATAATACAAGCGCATTGCCAATGTAGCGCGCCATGTGTATTTATCCAGCGAAATATCAGAGGCATTCATCGACACTTGTTTGAAAGTATACGACAACGTGTCGTTGGAATACGAAGAAACTGCATAGAACCCCTTCAGAGTCTTCGAATACCCGCTAGAACAACCTCCGACAGACATAACAAGGCTTAAATAGTCGTCAAATCCGTCACCGTTGATGTCTACGACCACAGAGGCTGGACTGCAATTGGTGTACGACAGCAGTTTGTTGGAAGAAATTTCTTTCAGAGTACTGCCGTCGAAAACATGCAAGGTATTGCTCAGAAACAGAAAAATATCGTCGGTGCCGTCACCATTGTAGTCTAGGGTATTTATATCTACAAATCCCTGGAATACCTCGTTGCGGCGGGTATTTGTCGAAACATAGCCGTTGAAAATATCCATATCGCTCGTCGATTCATTGCGAAATCCGCTCATGAAATCAGTGTTTGTAAAATCAGGGACTTCGCTGCTATTCAACGTAAATTTCTCGGATTTCGCCGTTTCATGGGTATCCAGTGTCATTCGTATTATCTGGTATTGAGACTTGGAGAAATACACATTGAATACCACATCACTCGCCTGGTTCACTTTTCCGGCTTTACTCACAGTATATGCATAGCTGAAGTCGGGAGACAAACAATAACTCGAAAGCGAGTACAGTGTCTTGTTGGTCTGCGGAGATGTAGTGTATTCCGAGCAATTGACACCTGCAGTGGCAAAAGAATGTTCAGGGCCGACACGCATATAGCTGCCGTCAACAATAGGCGGGTCACTTTCCACGCCCGATGCATCACCGAGCAAGAGGCCCGACTCCCTAAGGAGCCTTTGCGTCAACCGTTGCTGGTTAAGCGACAACGTAAGACTGTCGGACAACTGTGTAGAAGCAAGGCTGTCGGTTACTTTCGCAGAAGCAAGACTGTCTGTCGACTGGGCCGAAATACACGCGAAAGCGGCAACCAATGCCACAGACAAAGAAATCAATCGATTTTTCATTCTGACAAATTGTTTTATTTCCTAATTGTTAAATCTTTCTATGAATATTGCGAGGGTGCAAAGTTAGCTCATTTTTTTTGCATGCAGACGAATCCTAGCGGTCATTCTGCTGCAGAATAACGATTTGCGCCATTAAGGTTCAAGGCTATTTTTATTTCCGTTTTGGTTAGGGTTTCTTTAGTTCGTACATGCGCACCCAATCAATTTCCATCTCGGCAGGCAAATTGCGGCCGTCGGCGCTTCCCACCCACGAGCCTTCAACCTGCATATCCAGGAGCAGATAGAATGGCGTACCGAAAGGATACTGTCCTCCGTGGGGAGTGTCTATGCGCGGATAGGCAAAGGTACGGGTGCCGTTGATTGAAAACACAATACTGTCGGGCAGGATTTCCACTGCATACACGTTGAATTCACCACGCTTTATCGGTCCCGTCGCCCCCTGCGGCGGATTGCCGCCGAATCCAAGGGTATACGTATAGCGGGAATGCACCGTCTGGTAAGCAATGGAATCGAAGTTGAGATGCTCCATAATGTCAATTTCACCGGCATCGGGCCATGTCCCTTTTTCTGGCAACATCCAGAAGGCTGGCCACACGCCTTTCGCCTCGCCAAGCTTGGCCTTGATTTCAACTTTGCCGTAGCCTATGTAACGCTTGCCCAAAGTGTACAGTCCCCCCGTAATATAGCGGGCTGTATCGGCGGGCACAACTCCGTTGTTGGCCATACAGCGCAGTTTGAGACATCCTCCGCTAACTTCATACAGGCTGTCATAGTCTGACATATGGCGATCCCAATCGGAACTTCCCCGGGGTATCTTGCTCCAGCTTTTCTTATCGAAAGTGTTACCGCGAAAGTTTTCGGTCCACACGCGACGGTACTTGTTTACATGTAGCTTTTGCGCATTGGCTATATAATGCATGCCCACTGCTGCAAGCACAAGTACAATAACGCGTATAGCCATACCGTATGATTTGCCAAAGGCATTATCTCTGTATTTTTCTGAAAACCGCTTGATTGTTCGCATGGGTTCTATTTTTAGGAAGGGAAATACACTGATTACTTACAAATGTCACTATATCGATTATTGTTTTTGCTCTTTATATATAATGTATGCCATACGCATGCTGTGGTATTACAAATATAACAAATTTGGGAATATGAGCAACCGCCCTAGATCGGAATTTTTCTGCAAAAACGGGAGTTGCACAGTTTTTCAATTGCAGAACATCCGGAATGTAATATGCAGCTTCCAAACCTTCTCTTCAAAAAAAACACAAAAAACAATTTAGCTATGGCATATCCTCTGATTTTCTTCGGTTTTGCAAAGAGTTTACCCGTTGGCGGAATTAATGATCAAATGGGTATCGAAGAAAGGAAATTGCAAAGCCCGACTGGCGGCGCGGCATGCGCATTGCGTAGTTGCGCCATGCGCACAGCGCGCTGACGGAAAAGCCTG
>CAZDOH010000114.1:0-5067 GCA_964507005.1 uncultured Prevotella sp.
GATGTATACACTCGGCATACGGCCGTAAGTGCCAAAAAATTCCTAACTTTGCGGTGCGTAATATGCGCCCCTCGCAAAGGGTTGAAAAAGGAAACAAAACTACAATTCTATGAATAAGAAAAAAATCCAGTTCAGTCTCGTTTACCGCGACATGTTCCAGTCGTCGGGCAAATACCAGCCGCGCAAAGACCAGCTCGAGCGCGTGGCCCCGGCAATCATAAAGATGGGTTGCTTCTCGCGCGTTGAAACCAACGGCGGCGCCTTCGAGCAGGTGAACCTTCTCTACGGCGAAAACCCAAACAAGGCAGTAAGGGCATTCACAAAGCCTTTCAACGAAGTTGGCATCAAAACCCACATGCTCGACCGCGGCCTCAATGCGCTGCGCATGTTCCCAGTACCGGCTGACGTTAGAAAGCTCATGTACAAGGTGAAACACGCACAGGGCGTTGATATTCCCCGTATATTCTGCGGACTCAACGACGTGCGCAACATCATACCCAGCATACACTACGCCCTCGATGCCGGAATGACCCCGCAGGCAACTCTCTGCATCACCACATCGCCCATCCACACAGCAGAATACTACAGCGCCGTAGCCGACAAACTCATCGAAGCCGGCGCTCCCGAAATATGCCTCAAGGACATGGCCGGTGTAGGACAGCCCGCAATGCTCGGCAAACTCTGCGCCATGATAAAGGCAAAACACCCGGAAATCATCATACAGTACCACAGCCACACAGGTCCCGGACTTGCAATGGCTTCCGTTTTGGAAGTATGCAAAAACGGCGCCGACATTATCGACACGGCCGTAGAGCCGTTGTCGTGGGGCAAAGGCCACCCCGACATCATCTCGGTGCAGAGCATGCTAAAGCACTACGGCTTCGAAGTTGCCGACATCGACATGGACGCATACATGGAAGTGCGCACATTGACACAGGAATTCATCGACGATTTCTTGGGATATTTCATGAACAAGCAAAACCGTCTGGAAAGTTCGCTGCTACTTGGTTGCGGGCTGCCCGGCGGTATGATGGGCTCTATGATGGCCGATCTCAAGGGAGTGCAGAGCGCCATCAACCACAATCGCGAAAGCAAGGGCGAAAAACCCTACAGCGAAGACGAACTGCTGGTGCGTCTCTTCAACGAAGTGGCTTACGTATGGCCGCGCGTGGGCTATCCCCCACTCGTTACTCCGTTCAGCCAGTACGTAAAGAACATCGCTCTCATGAATCTGCTTTGCGAAAGCATGGGCAAGCCGCGTTACTCAATGATGGACGACAGCATTTGGGGCATGATTCTCGGAAAGAGTGGAAAACTGCCCGGAGAAGTTGATCCGGAACTCGTTGCATTGGCAAAGGAAAAGGGCTATGAATTCACAACCGAAGACCCGCAACAGAACTACCCCGACGACCTCGCACGCTTCGAGAAGGAAATGAAGGAAAACGGCTGGGACGAAGGCGAAGATCGCGAAGAGCTCTTCGAGTTCGCCATGCACGAATCGCAGTACCGCGACTACAAGAGCGGCGCAGCCAAGAAGCGTTTCCTCGAAGACCTGCAGAAAGCCAAGGATGCAGCTAACGGCGCAGGACTCACCGCCGAACAGATTTCCGAGCTCAAACACCAGAAGGCCGACCCCGTGGTAGCACGCGAAAGCGGAAAGGTGCTGTGGGAAATACAGGGTGAAGGCGAAGCACTGAAAGCCCTCGAGCCGTTCGTAGGCCAGAAATATGCCGACGGCGACACGTTCTGCTTCATTGAAAACAGTCACGGACAAATTTCTGAAGTTCCGGCCAATATGGGCGGCCGCCTTGTGGAAATTTGCGTAAAGCAAGGCGCAAACGTAAACCGCGGCGACGTAATAGGATATATCGAACGGGCTTAAAATCCCCGACAAAACACATATTCAAGTAGGAGGAAAGCGAGAGTTTTCTTCCTACTTTCGTTTTACGGCCTTTCATGCCCAACCTCGCGCCGTTCCAACTTGCACCGCCATGCGGCAGGCTTCTCTGCAAGAGCCCGGCCAATCTGGCTGAAATCAAAAAAAATCTCTAACTTTGCAATATATCAACGTGCAGCAAAACTGCAATGCTTCCGTAACTGGGGCAGTATAATCCTGAAAGCCAAAAGCATGTACAACGTTCCCATATTGTTCGTCATATTCAAGCGCAAGGATGTAGCCTTGAAAGCCTTGGAGCCCATAAGGGCCGCCAGACCGCGCAAACTCTATATCGCGGGCGACGGCGCGCGAGACAACATTGCTGGAGAAAAGGAAAAAGTGGAAGACACAAGGCAGGCCGTTGTCAGCGCCGTTGACTGGGACTGCGAGGTGAAGACCCGCTTTTCCGACATCAACCAGGGCTGCTGCATGGGCGTATACAATGCCATCTGCTGGCTGTTCGACAACGAAGAGAAAGGCATCATCATTGAAGACGACTGCGTAATGAAACCCTCTTTCTTCAGGTTCGCCGACGAACTGCTCGAGCGCTACAACGATGATAGCCGCATAGGCATGATTGACGCCGCCAATTACCTGCACAACATCGACATTCCCTGCTCCTACGGCTTCAGTCGCTACAAGTCGACAAATGGATGGGCCACCTGGCGCCGGGCATGGAAACTGATGGACCTCGGCATGAAATGGCGCGGAACAGAGTCCGAAGACTCCATCATCGACAACATGTCGTACAAATCGCGCGAGCATGCCTACTGGAAATACCGGCTCAAAGCAATAGACCTAAACGATGTCAGCGCCTGGGACTGGCAGTGGTACTTCTCGCTTGCAGCCAACAACATGCTGGGAATCTATCCCAAACATAGTCTGATTACCAATATCGGGTTCGGCGAAGGAGCCACCCATACCAGCCGCGGCAACGCCCCTTCGCGCTACACCGCCGACGGTGATCTGGAGTTTCCTCTCAAGCACCCGGAATACGTGGTGCCGTTCCGCCCGTTTGAAAAAGCATTCAGTTCACGCCTCAACGAAACCACATACGAGAAGTTGAAGCGTCTGCTTCCCTTCACCTTGAAAATGAAAATCAAAGCGTTGCTGAGAAAGTAAAAGGAAATGAAACTTACCATAAACACCCCCGCCGGCAAATACCGCTACAAATACAAGCCCATATTCCTGGGCATAAAGCCCATCAACAAAACTATAGCCAAGGAAAATCTGTTGCTTCTCAAGGAAATCCTCGACAGCCACAACGTACTGTTTTTCCTAGCGTTCGGCACCCTGCTCGGGGCCGTGAGAGAGCACGACTTCATCACGCACGATGAGGACATTGACCTCATCATGTTCAAAAGCGACATGCCAAAGTTCCTCTCGCTGCTCTTCGTGCTCAGACAACAAGGCTTCGAAATAGCCCGATACGAAAGACGCGGATTCCTGTCAATCATACGGAAAGGCGAATATATAGACTTTTACTTCTTCGATGACTATCCCGAAGACAACACCCTAGTGTATTGCTGCAGAGACCTGTATCCCAAAGCCGAATTCCTCGACCACACCACAATAGAATTTCAAGGCACCGAATTCACGGCACCGCGAAACTACACGAAATATTTGGAATTCAACTATGGCACAAACTGGCGTACCCCTATCCCATACGTCAATTTCGAAATGTCGCGACTGGCCAAAGCCAAGCACATCACCATGCAATACATCAAAATATTCCTGCCAACGAAACTCACAGAAAAGTTGCAGAAACACTCTGACAAGCCCTTCCTCGAAAAGTGGGAGAAAAAAATCCGTGAGTTCGATTTCAAGGCCTAGTCATACGGGCAGATGGAGCATCAAGATACCGACTGGAACTACAGGAAATTTGCCACAAGCTGTGCTTTGATTTTCCGCGATGCGCAAGCACGCAAAAAAAGATGCTTTATAATTTTAAAAAGGTGGCTTACAATTTAAATTATAAAGCACCTTTTTTGAATTGTAAAGCTTAGCAGTTTTTTCTATATTTGCACACACATTAATCTCAACTACACAATTCTCATTATGTACAGAAAAGCCATACTTCTTCTCCTTGCAATATTCACGCTCGGGTACGTACAGGCACATAAATTTGTGCTTGCCACATACAACATTCGCCTCAAAACCACTGTCGACGACCAACGCGGCGATGGCTGGACCCAGCGCTGTCCCTACGTTGCCAACCTTATCCGGTTCCACGGCTTCGAAATATTCGGCACCCAAGAAGGCTTCGCCGAACAACTCGATGACTTGAAAGCAAAACTTCCCGGCTATGAATACATCGGGGCAGGACGCGACGATGGCAAGAAAAAAGGCGAACATTCAGCCATATTCTACGACACAAACAAATTCAAGCTCCTCGAAAGCGGCAACTTCTGGCTCAGCCCAACACCCGACCGCCCCGGACTGGGATGGGACGCCGCATGCGTCAGGATATGCACCTGGGGCGTATTCCAGATAAAAGGGACAAAATTCAAGTTCGTCTACTACAACCTACACATGGACCACATCGGAGTAACTGCACGTGCCGAAAGTGCAAAAATGATTCTCAAGCGCATCAAGGAAGACAAGCACAAGTTGCCGGCAATCCTCTCGGGCGACTTCAACATCAACCAGAACAACGACGGCTTCAAGCTAATCGACAATTCGGGCATACTCAATGACTCCTACCGCGTGGCCCAATTCCGCTACCTCAACATGAGCACTTTCAATGCCTACGAACCCGCAGGCCTTGGCATGGACGAGCGCATTGACCACATATTCGTAACCAAAGACTTCACGGTTGAAAAATACGGCGAACTCACCGACGTATACCGCACCGAAACTACTGATGCCGACGGCAAAAAAACAGCTCGCGCTCACACGCCGAGCGACCACTACCCCATCATGGTAGTGCTCGAAACCGGCAAGAAAAAGTAGCACCACCACCATATCAGCACCGCAAAACACCGGCAATAACAATTTGCCGCAGGCGCCCCAGGCATTTTTATGGCTTCCGGCGCTTGCGGCAACATGGAAATTTGTTACTTTTGCACTGCTATCGCGCTCGAATGGTGGAATCGGTAGACACGAGGGACTTAAAATCCCTTGGCCAGTGA
>CAZDOH010000115.1:0-5038 GCA_964507005.1 uncultured Prevotella sp.
GGTTCTATCGACGAAATGTGGTAGCGCTCTATACCTTCTACCTTGTCGAGCGCCTTTACAAGCGTAAAGAAATCCTCGCCCTGCTTGCGGCCGAAATCGCCGATGTTCACTCCGGTAATCACAATTTCCTTGCCGCCGCGCGAAGCCACGTCGCGCGCCTGGGCCACGAGCGACTCTACCGAAGGGCTGCGGCTCAGCCCGCGGGCGTAGGGTATGGTGCAGTAAGTGCAGAAATAGTCGCATCCGTCCTGCACTTTCAGAAAATAGCGTGTGCGGTCGCCGCACGAGCACGAAGGCACAAAAGTCTTGATGTCGCGCAATGCGCCGCTTATGCTGCGGTGCAGTGCGCCGCAATGCAGTTCGCGCTTGCGGGCAATGCCCTCGGCTATGTATTCCAGAATGCGGCCCTTGTTCTCCATGCCCACCACAAGATCCACGCCTTCGATTTCCGACACCTTCTGCGGCTGCAGCTGCACGTAGCAGCCCATAACGGCCACAAAGGCGCGGGGATTTTCCTTCACGAGTTTGTGTATTGTCTGGCGGCACTTGTGGTCGGCCATCTCGGTTACCGAGCATGTGTTTACAATGCAAATTTCGGCATCGCCGTTGTCGGCAATTTCCACGCCGGCGGCGCGAAGCTGGTCTTCAATTGCTGAGGTCTCGGCAAAGTTAAGCTTACAGCCCAAAGTGCGCAGCGTTGCCTTCATGCCTTTTATATGTGTATAGTCTGCCATTTTGTACTGTCAAAACTTCATCCTGTCAGAAAGTGTAGCAACTACAAAGGTACAAAAATAGTTTTATTCCTAAATGTAAAAGAAGCACAACACTCATAACGCCTTATCGAACAAGCTATTACGAAGCACCCCAAAAAATATTTGAAAAAAATCGGCAAAAAAGTGTACACCATATTGATAAAAGTCCTTACCTTTGCATCGGTTTTAAAAGCAATTGATTGTTTTACTAAAAAAAAAACAGATGAAAAAGTTAGTATTCATGTTCGTAGCAGTTGCAGCAATGTCTTTCGCAAGCTGCGGCAACAAAGCAGAAGCTCCTGTAGAAGACGTTGACACAACAGCAGTTGACAGCGCAGCAGTAGACAGCGCAGCAACCGATAGCGCAGCAGTAGACAGCGCAGCTACCGACAGCGCAGCAGTTGAAGCTGAGTAATCTCTACGAACCGAGAGAATTGAGACCTGTAAGGACTAAGTCCTCGCAGGTTTTTTTGTGCCTTAAACCGTCGGCGCTGATACACCCCCGCAGCCAACACATTTCTAAAAAGCGCAAAAAAAGACAGCCGCCTTATGGGCGGCTGCTTCTTTTTATTGTAAGCGGACCTTGCTTATGCTTCAGTCTCGGGAGTTGCTTCTGCAGCAGGCTCTTCAGCCTTGGCAGTTTCAACTACCTTTGCGTCTTCGTCAACAACCTTGAAAGGAATCTCAACGCTGACTTCCTTGTGAAGGTTAACAATTGCGGTGTAATCGCCTATTTCCTTCACGCCCTTAACGTCGATGCGCTTGCGGTCGATTTCGAAGCCGGCTTCATTGAGCTTGTCGGCAATCTGCAGAGAGTTCACCGAACCGTAGATTGCGCCTGTGGGGCTTACCTTGGTTGCGATGACTATTGCGGGAACCTTAGCAAGCTTTTCGGCAAGTGCCTGAGCTTCCTGCTTGATCTTCTCCAGCTTGTGGGCACGCTGCTTGAGCTTTTCTGCGAGCACCTTGCGGGCGCTTTCAGATGCGATGACTGCACGGCGTGTGGGGATGAGGTAGTTGCGGCCATAGCCGTTCTTCACCTTTACGATATCGTCTTTGTATCCGAGTCCCTGGATATCTTCTAAAAGTATTATTTCCATTGTCTTTTCTCCTCTTTAATTATTTCATCAAGTCGGTTACGAAGGGAAGCAAAGCCAAATGACGTGCACGCTTCACGGCCTGAGCCACACGGCGCTGGTACTTGAGCGATGTTCCCGTAATGCGGCGGGGGAGTATCTTGCCCTGCTCGTTAAGGAATTTCTTAAGGAACTCGGGATCTTTGTAGTCAATGTATTTGATGCCGCTCTTCTTGAAACGGCAATATTTCTTCTTCTTCAGTTCGATTGAAGGCGGGTTGAGATATCTGATTTCCGAATTTGCTTGTGCCATTGTTTATTCCTCCTCTTTTTTAGCGTTCTTACTACGGCGCTTGCTAGCGTATTCAGCAGCGTACTTGTCAAGTTTAACCGTGATGTAGCGTATTACGCGCTCGTCGCGGCGATACTCGGTTTCAAGCTTCTTCATCATTGTAGGATCGGCCTTGAACTCAATCATTACATAGAAGCCTGTGGATTTTTTCTCAATGGGATAAGCCAATTTCTTAAGCCCCCAATTCTCCTCGTTCAAGATTTCGGAACCGTTGTCGGTGAGCAATTTCTTGAACTTTTCAACCGTTTCCTTCATCTGGTCGGCAGACAAAACGGGAGTCAAAATGAAAACGGTTTCGTACTGGTTAGTCATTACTCTTGTTATTAAGTTAATAATGTTGTTTTTGTAAATCGGCTGCAAATTTACGGTTTTCTTTCCTAACCGGCAAGCGTTGAAGTTTATCTTTTAGGCAGTTCCGCCGGAATTCATTGCAAAAACTTATATTTGCACCAAACTTTATGGTTTATGGATCCTTTGGTAGACATTGACGTGCGTTTGATTTTCGCCATTCTCAACGGCAAGGTGTCGGCGGCGATAAGCCGCAAGCTTGCCCGCGACTTTCAGAAGGCGGGCCTTGACCTGAAGCCCGAACAGTGGAATGTGCTGCAGCGCCTCACCGTGCGCGACGGCGTGTCGCAGCAAGAGCTTTGCGAAGTGATGTTCAAGGACCGCCCAGGCATGGCAAGGCTTGTAAACTCCATGGTAGAGGCTGGCTTCGTAACACGCACCGTCAACCGGTTCGACCGCCGCAAGAATATCGTGCGCATCACCGAAAAAGGGAAACGCATGCAGGAGGCATCAATACGCGTGGCGCTGCTTACGCTTCGCGGGGCATTAAGAGGCCTGAGCCTGAGCGATATCCGCACCACGCAAGACGTGCTTATGAAAGTTTTCGACAACACTGCCGCAAGCCTCGGCACCAAAGCGGCCACAGAATCAAGGGTTGCCTACGACTGAGATGCCGTTCCCCACTCCATCATTGCTGCGCCGGGACGGCACATATTCTAGAACGTGAAAACCACAAACGCGCACGCGTCCCACACGGCATGCGAAATCACCAGCGCCATAAGGTTCCGGGGAGAAAAGCGGTAGACGAGCCCCCAGCAGAAGCCCACCACGAGGGCTGCCATCACGAGCATGAAGTTGAACGACCATATATGTACCAGCGTGTAGCATGCCGTGGCAAGCAAAAAGCCGCAGTTAGAGCCAAGACGCTGCATGAGCCTCCGCTGCACGAATCCGCGCCAGAATATTTCCTCGGCCGGGCCTATAATTAGCAACAAAAGCAGAGCTATGAGCGTGGTATCGGTGCCGTTGCCGAAGGAGTATATCATGTCAACCTGCGGACGGGCGAAACTGAAAAGCATCTGCGAAACCTTGTCGCCTATCCAAAACACCCACCACAGCACAAAGGCTATCGCCAGTCCGAGCGCTACCTGTCGCACGCTGGGGCGCAGTTCACGCAATGTCTCGCGGCATAGCGTGAGCGAGACCGCCGTCAGCACCACTGCCGAGAATGTCATTGCATACCAAAAGTTGAAGAGCTGCGACGTCCATGGCGAGAACATCACAAACCAAAGCACTGCAGCAACTGCCACGCCGGCAATCACGCCCTTCATTCCGCCAAGCCCAATATTTCTCATAACAATCCTCCCGCTACGAAGCCCAATGCGTAAAGCAGCCCGAAAAGGAACTGGAACTGCGCCGTGCTCTGGTCGAGGCGCGAAATGGCGGCTACGTTTCCGCCCCGTGCGCCCATCATTGTCTTTATATTCTTTATCCCCACTGGCAACGAGAGGAATGTGACCAGCAAGCACCAACTCAGACCGCAGAACAGGCAAAAAACTGCCACTAGCAGATAGGGCACGATTATTTCTGCGAAATAAATCCACTGCGACACACGCATTCCTGCCTTTCCGCTTATTGTTGCCAGCCCGGCGCGACTGTCGTTTTCGATGTCCCTGGTATTATTGGCATGGAGTATCGCCACAATATGCAGCCCGAATGGCAAGCAGTAGAGCAGCATTTCGGTGTGGTAGCTTCCGGTGGCTACAAAGCAGACGCCCACTGCCGGCAGAAGCGCGAAGCATAGCAGTATGTCGAAGTCGCCGAGCACATGGGCCTTGAACACGTAATAGTATACCGGCAGCGCGAGGCCCAGAATCCCAAGCCACAGTGCCGAGAAGTCGGACCTGAAAAGTAGCACTATGCCGAGCAGTGCCCCGACGCCGAGCAGCGCCCATCCATAGCGCAATATTTCCGCGGGCTTGAAGAGGCCCGAACGTATCCATGTCACTCCGTTCACGCACTCGGGGCCGTCTACCCCCCGCTCATAGTCATGGTAATCGCTCACGAGGTTGCCTCCGGCATGGAGTATCATGAGCAGCGGCAGGCACAGTGCGGCATTGAGCCAGTCAACGCGTGCGCCGGCAGCACCGTGGCAGTCGAGGTAGAACAAATAGGCGACAGTGACCAAAACTGCCACCGACGACGTGGTGAACGACCATGGCCTTACGGCTATAATCCAATTTTTGAACGTGCGGGCTTGAGCTGTGTCCATGTTTACGTTTTTGAGATTCTTGCTAAAACTTCTTGATAGAATTTCCTTCCGGAACTTACGGCTGCAAATTTACAAAAAAAGCATCTACTGCCGAAAAGCAGCGAAGCGCACCCAGGATGAGGCCCTGGATGCGCTTCGTTTAAAGTACCGTATATGTGCGGCTTTTATTTCTGTTCGGGAATGATGAGTTTGTAGCCCTTGCCGTGTATGTTTATAATTTCCACTTCGGGGTCGGCCCTCAAGTGCTTGCGCAGCTTGGTGATGTATACGTCCATGCTGCGGGCGTTGAAGTAGTTGT
>CAZDOH010000116.1:0-1709 GCA_964507005.1 uncultured Prevotella sp.
CAAAAAAGCTGTTGGAACGATAACAAGTAAAGCCTTATAAAAGAAAGAAGTTATATTTAGTTTTCCATAACCATTTCCAAAACTACATATAACTTCTTTCACTTTTCACTTCTTATTTCCTTTCCCACTTTTGCATTGTTCAATCATTGAATGTATCTGCAAGCGTTCTTTGATTTGACGCGGGCAAGGATGGGTAACGGACTTGCAGCCGCCCCACTCCCCCCGATAACAATCAAATATCCTTAACAATGAAGGAACAAGAGATTTCTGCAATAGCAGACGTTGTAGCAGCGAACGTTATCGGTTGCACAAAAGAGGTGCTGACAAGCGCAGAAGCGGCACGGTACATGGGTATTTCAAAGAGCTACCTGTACAAGCTCACAATGATGAACAAAATACCCCATTACAAGCCGAGCGGCAAGATGTGTTTCTTTAATCGCCAAGAGCTTGAAGGATGGCTGCAGCAAAATCGTTGCGCCACGGATAGCGAGTTGAACCAAAAGGCGCAGGCCTACTGCATGAAAGGAGGTCAACTATGATACTCACAGATTACTATCGCTTTGAAAAAATCGCGCTCAAATCAAAGTGGCGGCTGGACTGCGTTGCTTCCACGCGGAGCTATCCCGAGTTTGAGAAGGAGAGAGTAACGCTTGCAACAAAAGAAAGTGAAAAACGTGATGCGAAGCAAGAAGGTGCGCTTGTGCTTTACTTTGGTGACGCAGTCGGCCGCGTGCGCAGCAATGCCCAACGGAGAGCTGACAATGCGATTTCCATAAATGGGCATTTCATTTCAAGCGTATACAAGCCTGACATTTCACAAGACGTTGCGTATGGCGATTTCAAAGGAACGTCCGATGCACTTTTGTTTGTGTTCAAAAACTTCTCTATGGTTGATGGACGAGTTCAGTCGGGCAGCGTTCTAGAAATATTTGTTGCCCGAGGTGAAAGCAAGGACAGGAATAGTTTGTTCAACTTGTTGGCGAACGGAGAGCTTGACGAAGAGATGAAAATGCTGCGTGAAGCAGCTGTTCGCGAATTGACAAATGAGCTTGTTTAATGGGTTCTCTATATTAAGGTGTTTTTAGTTACCGATTTAGTAACCCAAATAAGAAACGACATGTTCGACACAGTATGTTTCAGACTTCTCAAAGAAGAAGCCACAGGCGCAGATTTCCTTTCTGAAACACCATGCTATTTGACCGATATAGGGGAACACTACTACAATGGTGTTCCCTGTATATCGGGAAACCTCAGCGGTCTGAAAGTGTGGGTAAGCCAATCGGCAGTTAGGGTTAAAGATGGTAGTCTGTGTAAGTTCTATCTAGGTGACAACTTCAAGACATTGGGCAGGCGCGACACGCAACGTGCGATTGAAATGCTGAGTGACATGCTACACTTGCCAATGGATAGGGCAGATATCACACGCATTGATGTGGCAGAAAACATGATAATGAAGCACCCAGTTTCAGTATACCTCAACCATCTAGGGCAGCTTGCGCGCGCGACCAGATTGCCTGAGCCGAGCGGACTGTATTATCGTATTGGTGATGAGTGCTTGTGTTTCTATGATAAACCCAAGGAGCAGAAGAACCACCACAACCCAATACCACAGCTTTACCAAGACAGGAATGTTCTAAGGTATGAGCAACGGTATCTAAATCGAATAGCGGCAAGACTGAAAGAAGAAAGGATAACAGGCGGCACGTTGT
>CAZDOH010000116.1:1809-5003 GCA_964507005.1 uncultured Prevotella sp.
GACAAGAAAATCGTTGAAGCTGTAAGGTTCTTTAGGTGACGTTGGGTAACATTCGTTATCCGCGCGGAACGTTTTGACTTAAGGCCGTTTAGAGCATTCTAGACGGTCTTTTGTGTTCGCACAATTGTTGGGTTAGCAAATCTGAAACATGCGCTCAAATCGCTTTATTTTGGCTGATTTTGGGACATTCGCCAATGACCATGGCAGGCGGGGGGGTGCTTTTTTGAAGGCCACGCATGCGACTGAACCCCACGCAAACCATTTTCCATGCGCGAGCAAAAAAACTAAATTGTGCAAAAAACTAAATTGGAGGAAAGTCAGATAACCGCGAATGGGGGGTGTTGTCGTCAGTTTATACCTGGTTTATACCCAGGTTTTCTAAAGCCATTGATTTTTAGACATTTAACAACAGTTTAGTGTACTCGCTTCGAGTACAAGGGCATGTTTTTAAAGAAACCAAAAGAAGCTAAAACCTTAAAAATAAGCAACTTCCCAATTTTACATTTTCTCATATTTTCCCAAAAAAGCACTAGTGTTGTCGTTTTGGGATACCCTTTGGCTACCCCGAGGAATTCAAATCAAACAAAACAAAGTAAGCAACAACCATGCAAGCATGGTAATGCCCACAAACTTAGTATCGTTTTTATTGAATAAGTCGCCAACTTCAGTCGGTTTCGGCGAGCGGTGCGATGTGCTTTGCGAAGTAAGCGCCGAGGGCGGTGCGGGCATCAGCGAGCTTTTCGGCCCACACTTTCACGCTGTTCTGCCCTATCACGTCGGTAACGTACTTCACTGCCACGAAAGGAATGCCTTCGTTATGGCACACCATTGCCTGGGCAAAACTCTCCATGTCGACTACATCGCCGGCAACGCTTGAGCCGGCCGTAACGAAATCATCGCCGGTGCTCGCAGTATATGGTGCAAAATTTTCCTTTCCGCCCACAACCGACGGCAGCCGCAGCGTATTGCAGCCAGAAATCTCCGCCACCACGCCTTCTATGGCAAGTGGCATAAGGTCACGGTCGATGAAGTGCAACGGCACCACAATATCGCCGATATTCATATTCAGCGTACCTGCCGAGCCCATATTTACTACAATGTCAGGGCGTTCGGAGCAAATTGCCCGAGTCAGGGCATAGGCGGCGCATGCCTTGCTGACACGGGTAGTTACTACACGACAACAGGAATTCGCCGGCATTTCGAACATTTCTTCGGGCAGGGCAACGGTAACAAGCACCTTTCTCATATTTCAAAAAGTATTTTGCAAAGCATTTTACAAGTTGCAAAGATAGCATTTCCTTCCGGAGTCAGCGTGACTGACTAAGCCGGTTGGGGCAGCAGCAGCAAAAAATCGCATGGAATGGCAGTATATGTTTTTTATTGTTATCTTTGTAAATTCAAAAATACGCGAATAAACTAAAAAAGGCGGGCACTCCGCAACATACATATGGCAAAGAAAACCAATGACGAAACAGCCCAGACAGGAGCAAACAGCGAGAAGCTCAAAGCCCTGCAGGCAGCAATGGCTAAGATTGAGAAAGATTTCGGCAAAGGCACCATCATGCGCCTTGGCGACGAACACATCGAGAAGGTGGAGGTAATTCCCACGGGCAGCATTCTGCTTGATGCCGCACTTGGTGTAGGGGGCTACCCACGCGGAAGAATAGTAGAGATTTTCGGTCCGGAAAGTTCGGGTAAGACAACACTTGCGCTTCATGCCATTGCCGAAGCGCAACGCGGCGGCGGCATTGCGGCATTCATTGATGCCGAGCACGCCTTCGACCGTTTCTACGCTGCAAAACTTGGTGTGAACGTTGACAACCTGCTGGTTTCGCAGCCCGACAACGGCGAGCAAGCGCTCGACATTGCCGACCAGCTGATACGCTCGGCGGCCGTTGACATCGTAGTTATCGACTCGGTAGCCGCCCTTACCCCGAAATCAGAAATAGAAGGCGTGATGGGCGAAAACAAAGTGGGCCTACAGGCGAGGCTCATGAGCCAGGCGCTACGCAAACTCACCGCCGTGATAAGCAAAACCCGCACAACATGCATCTTCATAAACCAATTGCGCGAGAAAATCGGCGTGATGTACGGCAATCCCGAGACTACCACCGGCGGTAACGCACTCAAGTTCTACGCTTCGGTGCGTCTCGATATACGCAAAGCCGAAAGTCTGAAGACCGGTGACAAAATCTACGGCAACAAGGTACGCGTCAAGGTTGTCAAGAATAAGGTGGCGCCGCCGTTCCGCGTATGCAAGTTCGACATGATTTTCGGCGAGGGAATTTCGCGCACAGGCGAAATCATAGACGTGGCTATCGACAACGACATAATAAAGAAGAGCGGCTCGTGGTTCAGCTACGGCGAGACCAAGATAGGCCAGGGACGCGACGCTGTGGTGAAGCTTCTGAAAGATGATCTGGAATTCCGCCAGGAAATCGAAAACAAGGTTGTAGACTTCCTGCGCGGCAACCCTGCGGCCGAAGACAGCGCTGACAGCGCCGACTATGCCGACGACGAACAGGCTTGATTCGCAATCCACACAATACGAAAGCAAACGGTGCGGCTGTATAATAAAACAGCCGCGCCATCGTTATAATTGACAAACACGCACTTGTGCGCGTAAATACATTCAAGACATCAATGAAAAAGATTCTTTTGCTGCTGACATTTTTTACCATGACCGCCACGCTCGGTGTCATGGCGCAGACCTCTATGACCGACCGCCAGATTATCGACTACGTGGTGAAGGAACAGGAAAAAGGCACGCCCCGCTCGAAGATAGTAACCTACCTCATGCAGAAAGGCGTAAAAATAGACCAATTGCGTTCCATACAGAAACGTCTGCAGGAAAGCAACGACGTTATGGGAGCAAAAGACGTGGGTGACTCGAAGTATGCCAAAAGCCGTCTGCGCAAGTCGAAAAACGACAAGACCAAAGGCAAGGACAATGCCGAAGAGCGAAGGAACACAAACGGCATTAGGGAATCTTACAACACCAACGGCATAGACATCGAGCATTCCTACGACGAGAACGATCCGGAATATATGGAAATGTCATCGGCCCTTGGCGACATTTATCCCGACAGTGTTGACCTTCTTATTGAAGAAAGGCTTGAGAAAATGCGCAAAAAGGTTTTCGGCCGCGACATATTCAACAACAAGCTTCTCAGTTTCGAACCTAACCTTAACAT
>CAZDOH010000117.1:0-4741 GCA_964507005.1 uncultured Prevotella sp.
CGCGGCCTTGAGGGCCTCGAAGAGGTCCAATAAGCATAACCTCGGGTGACTGACCGAAGGGAGGGAACCCGAGGACAGGATGCTGCAAGTAACTTCGTCCTCGGAGAGGGCGAACATGCGCGATATTCGCAATATTTGTCCATATTCGTATTTTCTTAAGTCACTAGTCCATAGACACTTCGCCAAACGGTAAAAAGCGATTTTTTACCGGCAGCGCCTAACCGCTTGATACTCACGGTCAAAAAGTAAAACGTAAAAAACACATTCGCGCGCATGTGCGCGGGGCTTCCGGAAATCCCGAAAAATCACTATATTTGTAGCCACAATACCGAAACCCGAAAACCCAACATCAAGCAACATGAAGAAAACCGCTTATCTGATAACGGCGCTGCTGGCCCTCGCGGCGCACACCGCCACAGCCGACAAAATACAGCAGAGCGACAAGACGCGATGGCTGGAAATAGCCGAAGCCGAAAAGCCCGAACTGCGCAAGACTACCGTCAAGCCCCAAGCAATAGTGAAACCCGTGGAAGACGCCAAAGCCTTCCAGCACTGGAGATACGAACGCGTGGCCGAGCCCGACTCGCTTTACAACAACAACTTCAAGAGCATACGCGAGATAACGCTCGACTTCGGCGGCCACTACACCGGATACTTCACCTTCCACACCCGCACGCTCAACCGCTGTCTCGACGCCCCGGTGCGCCTGCGCCTCACGTTCGGCGAAATGCCCGCCGAGCTCAACACCCCCTTCGACCCCTGGAAAGGCGGACTCGGAAGAGGATGGATGCAGGACGAAACTATAACCCTCATGCAGCTCGACGAATACGTCACGCTGCCCAGGCGCATGTCGTTCAGATACCTCAAAATCGAGCTGCTCGGCTCTTCGGCAGGCTTCGACTTCTCCATCGACGACATGTACTTCACCGCGCAGACATCGGCAGGCCCCAGCCACGACAAGCTGCAGCCCGGATGCCCCGAAGACGTGAAGAAAATCAACGAAGTGGGCATAGCCACACTGCGCGAATGCATGCAGACAGTCTACGAAGACGGCCCCAAACGCGACCAGCGCCTCTGGGCCGGCGACATGTACCTCGAAAGCCTGGCCAACCGCTATTCGTTCAAGAACAACAAAATCACCAAGCGCTGCCTCTACCTCTTCGCAGGGCTATGCCAGGACGACGGCATCATCATAGCCGACTGCTTCGAAACTCCCAAACCCCACCCGCAATACGGCACCTACTGCCTGACGTACTGCCTGCTGTTCAACTCCACGCTGCTCGAATACTACAACGACACCCACGACCGCGCCACGGCCGAAGACCTGTGGCAGCTGGCAAAGATACAGATGGACGACGCGCTGACATACGTGGGCAAAGACGCACTCTTCGACGCCAAGCACAAGCCCACGTGGATATTCTTCGACTGGCGCGACGGCATCGACGTGAACACAGCCATGCAGTGCGCCACGATATTCGCACTCGAGCAAACCTACGAGCTGGCAAAGCTCATAGGGCGCGAAGCCGAAGTGAAGCAGTGGCCCGCACTCGCACGCCGCATGAAGAAAGCGGCACGCGCGGCATACTACGACAAGAAGCTCAAGATGGCAGTGAGCGGGCCCGACCGCCAGCTGTCGGTGCTCAGCCAGGTGTGGATGACAAAGGCCGGGGCACTCGAAGGCAGCGAAGCGCAGCAGGCTATACGTGCCGCGCTGGCCAGCGACAAAACCGTGAAGCTCGGCACGCCCTACGCCACACACTATCTGATAGAAGCCATGATAAAATGCGGCATGACACGCGAAGCGCGGCAATACCTCACCGACTACTGGGGAGGAATGGTGAAGCGCGGAGCCGACACCTTCTGGGAAACCTACGACCCCGACAACGACTTCCTCTCGCCCTACGGATTCTCGCCCCTCAACAGCTACTGCCACGCCTGGAGCTGCACGCCCGTCTATTTCATACAGAAATACCCCGAGATATTCCAGACCGCCGAGTAGCCCCAGCCGCAACAAAACAAACTATTGGGGGGAACAGCGCCAAGCGCCGTTTCCCCCAATAGTTTTATCGTTATCGGTAGTTTTTATTCTACCTAATATCCTCGAGCGCCGACAGCCGCTTAAGAAACGACGGGAACTTGAAGAATCGCCACGCATCGAGTTCGCGCAGTTCCTGCGCGGCCCGCAGCAGAAAGCCTGCAGCCGTTGTGCGCTGTTTGCGGCTGGCGGGGCCCGCAGTCAGCGCTTCGGCAACGATGTCGAACATAGCGCCCAAAGCCTCGTCGGGAGCATAGCCGCCGGCAAGGCAGTTGTAGTGGTCGTCGGCAAAGAAACGAAGGCTGACGGTTTTCGCCGCATTGAGGAACGCCGTCACGCCCTGCAGCAGTTTTTGGCTCTGCATGCAATCCTTGATTTCGGCAGTCTTCGCGCCCAGGGCAGCCATGGCAGCTACCACGTCGAAGCGCCCGTTGTGCGCCGAAAGGCTCGCGTTGAGCGCCTCGTCGGTTTCCACCACATTCGGGCGGTCTATCACCGGCACCTTGTGCAGGAGCACATAGCGCTGCAGCAGCTGGCGCCAGCGCAGCATGCGCGTGCCCTTCCATATCTCGGTAGCCGCAGCGAGAAGCACATAGTGGGGCGAGCCCTTGCCGAGAATCGCTTCGGCGGCTTCGGCAGCCGTGCGCACATCGTCGCGGCGGTAGCTGGACTTTATCTCAAACGTCACGGCATGAAGGCCGTTGCGTATGGTCTCGAACTTTATGCGCGGGTCGTCAATCAGTTCCAGGAAGCGAGGCATCTGCAGCCGCTGCAAGTCGCTGCGAAGCTTTTCGCGCTCTTCGTCGCCGAGAGACAAATACAGCTCGCAGAATCCGCCCCACGACGCAGTCACTTTCAGCCGCCCCGGCCCGTCAGGAAGAAGGGCGTAGTGGGCCTGGTAGACAAAGTCGTCGTGCATGGCAGGGAAGCTGGGTTCGCCCGCAAATTCGGCGCCTGGCTTGAAGTATTGGCTCAAGTCAACCTTCAGCATCAATTCCCTCAGCGAGTTGTGGTGCAGGCTGTCAACGGCGGGCGCATTGCGGTCGTCGGCCGGAGTGAGGAAGGGGCGGAGCGGCGCGGAAGGGAGAAAAGCCTGCAGCGCGCCGTCGGATGCAGAACCGGTGTTGAAATATCCGGCCAGGGCCAGGAAAGCAGGGCGAAGCCTGTCGGGGAGGCACGCAATCGCGGCATCGCGCTGCTCCAGGAGCTTCGGCGAGCGGCGGGCATTGCGCGAACCGCGCGCAGCCTCTTCGGGCAGGCACCGGTTGGCTTTGCGGTTGTAGTCGAATATAAGGTGGCGCACTGTGTGGCAGGCATCTTCGTCAGGACACTGGCGCTGGAAGAAAGCCACGAGACTGTCGGCGGCACGCCATGCCCCAACTTCTTCGGCACGCTCGCCGCCCGAGGCAGCGTGCACTATCTGCATGCGGTAGCGGCGCGCATCGGGAACGCGCAGGCACAGGCAGTTGCCAAGGCGCAGCAGCAGAAAGCGCGACTTCGCTCCCCCACCGCCCGACTTGGCCTGCTTCACCACTCCCGTGCAGCCCTTCAGCGGGCCGTCGAGCAGACACACTTCGTCGTTCTCGGCAATAAGGCGGTCGTATTCGGCTTCTTCTATCTTCAAGTCCTCAATGCCCGAAGCCACCTTGTCGATATAGAAAACAAAGCGCTCCATCTCGTCGTCGCGCACAACAGCAGCGCGCATTGCCGCCTCGAGCCCGCCGTCGGAGCGGCCGACATTGGGGATATAGGCATTGACATACTCGGGCTGCCCGTCGCTGCCGCGGAGGAAGAAACAGCCCGAAGGCGCAACAATGGCATGCAGGGCCCTGAAGCTCTCCATCCTGACGAAAAGCACACCGTAGATCAGCGGCTTGAAGCGCGCACGGTCGCCGTCGGCAACCGACGTGCGGCACATGGGGAGGTATACATCCTGAACCACAGCCGGCGCCCCGCTTGCGGCACCAAACTTCCCGAGGATGGCTTCCCTGAGACTTTGCTCCTTGAATTTCTCTGTCTTAACTATAAACCACATATCAATACTTCAATAGGATTGTGACGTGCTGCCCATTGCAGCAAGTGTACACGGGGCGGGTTTTCACGGCTGGCCATGCGCATTCATGGGCTTTTACGTATTCCGCCCTCCGCAGCAACCAATAGTGCGCGGCTTTTGTTTCGCACACAAATATACGACTATAAATTCTGAACAGCAAACGGCTTTATGCGTTTTTTTTTGTGAAAACGGCAAAAATTTCAGAAAGCTAAAGCAATCGGCGCAGAGACAGCGCCGCACGGCATAGCGTTTCTTCGGCAGGATTTTTTATCTTTGCAAACTATTCGGAAATATGACATTCTACAATTACCCCACAAATACTACAAGGCAGATGGGAAAACTTGCGCTCCTGCTGCTGTGCCTGCTGTGCATCACGGCTTCGTGCACCGACCTCGACGAAGTGAACCAGCGGCTCGACTCTCTCGAAAAATCGGTATACGACCTGCAATCGGCAACCGAAGCCTTGCGGCAGGCATACCAAGACGGAAAGATAATAAAGGACGTGACGCCGATAGAGCAAGGCAGCGGAGGATGGAACGTAACCTTCTCCGACAACTCAAGCATATACGTGCTGAACGGCGCTGACGGTGCCGACGGAAAGGATGGCGCTGACGGCATCGACGGTAAAGACGGGGCTGATGGCAAAGATGGCG
>CAZDOH010000118.1:0-4706 GCA_964507005.1 uncultured Prevotella sp.
ATGGACCCGATGTTCGGGCACGATGACATGCGGGCATTTGCCCTGGCTGTGAAAGGCCTTGGTATTGACAGCATCGCAGGCGAAATATGTGCCGACATCAGCATAAAGGACACGTTGAAATGGGGGAATGGATGGTGTTGGGACGACGACATGCCTCCTTTGCGCGCATTGCTCTACAACGGCAAAGACTGTTTTATGCAGGAATTTTTCAGCGCACTCGACGAACAGGGTATAACAGTCAATGTCTCCAGCCGCCGTTTTACGACAACGAAAATAAATGATGCTACTGATATCCAGAGTATTGTTACGCGTTACCATACGATTGACCAAATATTAATTCCCATGCTCAAGGACAGCGAAAATACCTATGCTGAAGCGTTGTTCTACCAGTTGGGCGCACAGGACAAGCGCGATTATGCCGAGGCGAAATTCTCGGCTTCGAAGGTCAAGGCAATGATAAGCCGCGTGGGGCTTGATCCGTCGCGTTATGTAGTAGCCGACGGCAGCGGCGTTTCGCTCTACAACTATGCGTCACCAGAACTTCTGATGAAAGTTCTGGTATATGCCCGTTCACGCTCTAACATTTACGACCATTTGTACCCCTCGCTTCCAGTAGCAGGTAGTGATGGCACTCTCGAAAGACGTATGCGCGGAACCGCGGCGCAGTATAACGTGCATGCAAAGACGGGAACCCTCGAAGGCGTTATAACGTTGGCGGGATATGCCATGTCGCCAGAAGAGCACGAACTGGCTTTCGCGATATTCAACCAGGGAGTGATGCACGCCCGCAATGCGCGCAATTTTCAGGACAAAGTGTGCCGGGCGATAACTGAAAAGTGATTTTCCAGTTTACAGGCTGCATTTTCAATATTAGTTTTTGCCGCTTGCCTTTGGTGCGAATAAAAGGAATTGTATAACTTTGCAGACAAATTAGATTTTTTTAATCAGCGAAACATTAACAATAATAATTAAATCCAACAATCTATGTGGTTATATGATTCATCTGTTGGAAAGAAGGTGGTTATGTCGATAAGCGGCATAGCCTTGATTCTTTTCCTGACATTCCACGCGGCAATGAACGTTGTGGTGCTTTTCTCGCAAGATGCCTACAACAGCGTGTGTGAATTCCTCGGCAGCAACTGGTATGCCGTGGCAGGTACGCTTGTACTTGCATTTCTGGTGGCGTTGCACTTCGTCTATGCTTTCATGCTGACGCTGCAAAACCGCAAGGCACGCGGCACAAACCGCTATGCCGTAACTTCGCGCCCCGAAAAGGTGGAATGGGCTTCGCAGAACATGTTCGTTCTTGGACTTATCGTAGTTTTGGGCCTGTTGCTGCACCTTTACAACTTTTGGGCAAACATGATGTTGGCCGAACTTACCGGAAATGCCGGTGCGTGCGGAATTGAACCTACCGACGGTGCAGGTTTCATCGCGGCGACCTTCGGCAATCCCGTTTATGCGGCTGTTTATATCGTGTGGCTTGTGGCTCTCTGGTTCCATCTCACACACGGATTCTGGAGCGCGTTTCAGACTCTCGGCCTTAATGGTAAGACATGGTTCTGCCGTTGGAAACTTATCGGCTCGGTTTACGTGACGGTCGTGGTGCTGGCTTTCGTAGCTGTGGTGCTGCGTTTCGCTCTCTGCGGAGGCGCGTGCTGCTAAACATTCAAATAGCAAAAGGAAAACAATATCCCGCCGCATAGCCTCACACCGTAAGGCTGTGGCGTCATAATTAAGAAACAAAGATATGTCAACAATAGATTCAAAAATTCCCGAGGGTCCTATATCGCAGAAATGGACTAATTTCAAGGCTCACCAGCGCCTTGTAAACCCTGCCAACAAGCGCAAACTCGATGTTATCGTGGTAGGTACCGGACTTGCCGGAGCTTCTGCAGCCGCATCGCTCGGCGAAATGGGCTTCCATGTCCTCAACTTCTGTATCCAGGATTCACCGCGTCGCGCACACTCCATTGCTGCGCAGGGTGGTATCAATGCTGCCAAGAACTATCAGAATGACGGCGACTCCATCTACCGCCTCTTCTACGACACTGTCAAGGGCGGTGACTACCGCGCACGCGAGGCAAACGTATACCGCCTTGCCGAAGTGAGTGCCAATATCATTGATCAGTGCGTTGCACAGGGCGTTCCCTTTGCACGTGAATATGGCGGACTCCTTGCCAACCGTTCGTTCGGCGGGGTGCAGGTAAGCCGTACTTTCTATGCCAAGGGCCAAACGGGCCAGCAGCTCCTTCTCGGTGCTTATTCCGCACTCATGCGTCAGGTGAACGAGAAAACTGTGGAGCTATACACCCGCTACGAAATGCAGGATATCGTAATGATCGACGGCCGCGCACGTGGTATCATCGCAAAGAACATCGTGACAGGCAAACTGGAACGCTTTGCCGCCCATGCCGTTGTCCTTGCTACCGGTGGTTACGGCAATACATACTTCCTTTCTACAAATGCTATGGGATGCAACTGCACCGCAGCCATGGCCGCATATCGTCACGGCGCATATTTCGCTAATCCGTGCTATGTGCAGATTCACCCCACATGTATCCCTGTTCACGGCGACAAGCAATCTAAACTAACCCTTATGTCGGAGTCTTTGCGTAACGATGGCCGTATTTGGGTCCCGAAGAAAATCGAAGACGCAAAGAAACTGCAGAACGGCGAAATCAAACCTACCGACATTCCCGAAGAAGACCGCGATTACTATTTGGAGCGCCGCTATCCCGCATTCGGTAACCTCGTTCCGCGTGACGTGGCTTCGCGTGCTGCCAAGGAGCGCTGCGATGCAGGCTATGGCGTGAACAATACCGGCCTTGCCGTTTATCTCGACTTCTCGGAAGCAATCAGCCGCCTTGGCATCGATGTGGTGCGCCAGCGTTACGGCAACCTCTTCGATATGTACGAGGAAATTACTGATGTAAATCCCGGTGAGTTTGTAAAGGAAATCAACGGAGTGAAATACTACAACCCAATGATGATATATCCCGCTATTCACTATACAATGGGCGGACTTTGGGTTGATTATGAACTGCAGACCAATATCCCAGGCCTGTTTGCAATCGGGGAATGCAACTTCTCGGAACACGGAGCCAACCGCCTTGGAGCTTCTGCACTTATGCAGGGTTTGGCCGATGGATATTTTGTGCTCCCCTATACCATACAGAACTATCTCAGCGACCAGATTACTGTGGGACATTTCAAAACAACTGCCCCGGAATTCGATGCTGCCGAAAAGGCTGTGCAGGACAAGATCGACCATCTCATGAACATCAAGGGAAAGAAATCGGTCGACTCCATCCACAAGGAACTTGGCAAGGTGATGTGGGAATATGTAGGTATGGCACGTACCGAAGAGGGACTCAAGACCGGATTGAAGAAAATTGCCGAAATCCGCAAAGAATTCGAAACCGACCTCTTCGTTCCTGGAAGCAAGGAAGGCATCAATGTGGAACTTGACAAGGCTATCCGTCTTAACGACTTCATCACTATGGGCTCGCTTATCGCATACGATGCTTTGCATCGCAACGAGAGTTGTGGCGGACACTTCCGCTCGGAATATCAGACAGAGGAGGGCGAAGCTAAGCGTGACGACCAGAATTTCTTCTATGTAGGCTGCTGGCAATATCAGGGCGACGATTCCAAGGCTCCCGAACTTACCAAGGAACCGCTCAAATACGAAGCTATCGAAGTCAAGACTCGTAACTACAAGAGCTAATTCAAAGTCCGGACTTCTTACTTAACAATTAAAAACTAAAAGACAATGGCTAATACAATAAGTTTCAAAATAAGATATTGGAAGCAGGATGGCCCTAAAGATCCGGGACACTTCGATGAGCGTGAGATGCGCGACATTCCTACCGACACTTCGTTTCTTGAGATGCTTGACATCCTAAATGAGCAGTTGGTGGAAGAAGGGAACGAACCGTTCGTGTTCGACCACGATTGCCGCGAGGGTATCTGCGGAATGTGCTCGCTCTATATCAACGGAACACCCCACGGAAAGACCGAAACGGGAGCAACTACTTGCCAGCTTTATATGCGCCGCTTCAACGATGGCGATGTTATTACCGTTGAGCCTTGGCGCTCGGCAGCATTCCCAGTAATCAAGGACTGCATGGTTGACCGTTCGGCATTCGACAAGATTCAGGCTGCCGGCGGCTATATTAGCGTGCGTACCGGTGCTCCACGCGATGCAAATGCAATACTCATTCCCAAGGCAGATGCCGACGAGGCAATGGATTGCGCTACATGTATCGGTTGCGGCGCTTGCGTTGCAGCCTGCAAGAATGGCTCGGCAATGCTCTTCGTATCATCGAAGGTGAGCCAGTTTGCACTTCTTCCCCAAGGTCGTGTAGAGGCAAAGAAGCGTGTCAAGGCTATGATTGCCAAGATGGACGAACTCGGATTTGGTAATTGCACTAATACACGTGCATGCGAGGCTGTGTGTCCGAAGAATGAGAGTGTGGCCAACATCGCGCGTCTTAACCGCGAGTTTGTGAAAGCCAAACTTTCAGATTAAACCGATTCCATAGAATTTTTCATAATTGTTTGAGCGCGTTGCCTGTTACAAGGTAGCGCGTTCTGTTTTTATACGGCTTTTGCTTAGGTTGTACGCGTGATTTGAAAAAAATCTTTGTCAAATTTGCTCGTTTGGCGGAAAAAGCGTAATTTTGCAACGCTTAAGGAGAAAG
>CAZDOH010000119.1:0-4634 GCA_964507005.1 uncultured Prevotella sp.
GCTGCGTATAGAGTGAATCCCGCCGCAATGCTTATTGCCAGATAAAGCGCCAGAGTCGCGAATTGCCCGCCACGCACCATGCTGTAGTTTTCGCCCATAAAAGTAGAAAACGTGGTGAATCCGCCGCACAGCCCCGTAGTAAGCAGCAGGCGCACTTCGGGTGAAGCGCACGGCGTGCGTTCGAGCAGCCCGGTGAATAGTCCGAGCACGAAACATCCCGCAAGGTTCACAGCAAGAGTTCCCAGCGGCAGGTTTGCAAATGCCAGTCCTGCAGTGCACCGCGCCACGGCATAGCGCAACACGCTGCCTATGAATCCCCCTGCGCCTACGGCTAATATTTGTCTGAGCATAGGGCTATAACTTTGATAACTTAGGTTCCTCCCCGCGGAGCATTTCCATAAAGCGCCGTGCCATAGCTTCGGCATCCTCTCCCGAGGCGATATTCTCGCTCTCGATGAATCGCTTGAAAGTCTGCGCTGCCCGTTCGCGCTCCATGGCCCGCCCGGCACGAAGCCCGCTGCGGTAGCTGTTGCTGGGCAATATATGTCTGTCTGCTTTTCCGTCTGGCATTGGTGTTAGGATATATATGTTGCAATATAATAACGGGAAGCGGCACCTGCGGCCGCCCCACGCAAAAATTCATAAAATTAAGAACACGCAAAATTAAGAATAAATGCCGAAGCACACTCCGTGCCGGCTATGGTTTTAGAGCACAAAAAGTTCACTTTATGCCCTGAAAAGTTATATAAAGCTAAAATAACGGCGCGGAACGTTGCGGTTAGGAATAAATATCATATATTTGCGAGGCAAAAAACGAATTCTATAAAATAAGGAATCAAGAAAACACAAATATGAAGAAATGGTATGTTGCAGCGTTAGCTGCTTTTGCATTGTTTGCAACCTCAAGTGTGTCGGCGCAGAAGCGTTTCACCAAGCCGGCGATAACTCCCGAACTTACCACTGAAGCCGACGCTGCAGCACAGGCTTACAAGGCCGATCCCGAAAACCTCAAGAATGCCGTCAAGACGATGTGCAAGAAGAAGAGCGCCGAGCAGCTCGCTGCCATGGGCTATTATTTCCTCGACAAGAAGGAATATGTGCTGGCCCGCGAAACTGCTGACCGCGCCTACGACAAAGACAGCAAGGCTATCAGCGGCATCATGCTGCAGGGCGATATAGCCAGTGCCCAGCAGAAATGGGGCGAGGCCGCTCAGAAATATGATGAGGCACTTAACTACGATCCCGAAATAGTGGACCTCTACCTGAAGAAAGCCGACGTGTTCCGCAACAGCGACCCCTCAATGGCTTTGCAGGCCATGAGCGAACTCAAGAACTTCGCGCCCGACCTGCCCGAAACAAACCTCGGACTCGCACAACTCTATTACAAAACCGCCAAGATGAAGGAAGCCGTGGAGGCATACAAGGCATATCTCGCCGTGGAGAAGAACCCCACTACGGAAGTGCTGCAGGAATACGCCATATCGCTCTTTGCCGATACAGCCTATGCCGAGGCCCAGAAGGTGGCTGAGCAGGGATTGGCAAAAGATCCCAAGAATCTTGCACTCAACCGCATTCGCTTCTATACCGATGTCGAGGAAAAGCAGTATGACAAGGCTTTCACCGACAAGGACAAATTCTTCGGCCAGTACAACGACACCCTCTACAACTATCGCGACTATACCTACCTCGGGCGTCTCGAAAGCAATATGAAGATGGTGAAGGAAGCCATCGACCACATGCAGAAAGCCGTTCAGCTGAAAGACAAGGCCAAGAAAAGCGACATTTCCCTCTACAAAGACCTTTCCGACGCCTATGCCGAGGCTCTTGACTACGACAATGCCATAAAATACTACAAGGCATACGCCGACTCTACCGGAGCAGAGCAGCTCGGCGCACTCGACCTCCTCAACCTCGGCAAAATCTACTATCAGGCAGCCAGCGACGAGAATACCGCCGACGACAAGAAAACCGCCTACATAGCCGAAGGTGACAAGATATTCGCAGAGCTCGGCGAACGCAAGAAAGACCTCTATTACGGCCCATTCTGGCGCGCACGCATCAATCTGCTCGTTGACCCTGCCGCTGCCAACGACGATGCCAAGGCTTACTACGAGGAAGCACTTAAGCGCCTGGGCGAGGGCGACGGCAACAAGTCGTACAAGAAAGAGGCCAACCGCTACCTCGCTTTCTACTACATGAAGAAGGACGACAACGAGCAGTCGAAGCTCTATTGCGAGAAGACGCTTTCCATCGACCCCGAAGACAAACTCGCAAACACTATATTGAAACTAGTGTCGAAGTAAAACGTACGGGGACGCTACAAGCCCATCGGGGCACGCGCAACCTATAGAAGTGCGCAGGGGTTACGGCTCCTGCGCATTTTTTTGCATAGTTTCATAACTTTTGGGTGCCCCCTTTGCCCTTTCGCCCAAAGTCAGTATCTTTGTGGCACATGTGCCGCCCCGGAGGGCGGCGAGTCTTGCAGCAAACGTCAGAAGAATGAAACAGTGAAAAAAGTCATTACTTACGGAACCTTCGACTTGCTCCATCAGGGGCATATCAATCTGCTTCGCCGCGCCAGACAGTTAGGCGATTACCTTATTGTGGGCGTTACCAACGACAGTTTCGACCGCGACCGCGGGAAACTCAACGTGCGCAACAATGTGCTCGAAAGGGTGGAGGCTGTCAAGGCCACAGGCTTTGCCGACAAAATCATTATCGAGGACTATGTGGGGCAGAAAATCGACGACATTCAGAAGTACAGCGTCGACGTCTTTGCCATTGGTTCCGACTGGGAAGGGAAGTTCGACTATCTCTCGGAGTACTGCAAGGTGGTTTACCTGCCGCGCACTGCGGGCATTTCGTCTACGATGTTGCGCCGCGAGTCGCAGTGCGCCGTGAAGGTGGGCATCGTGGGGTGCGGAAGGGTGGCGCAACGTTTCCCCTCGGAGGCCGCCGTGGTGAGCGGCGTTACCGCCGTGGCCTGCTACGACACCTGCGGCGCCCGCGCCCGCGCTTTCGCCGCAAAGCACGCTGGCGTCACGGCATGCGACGACATGGCGCAGCTCTACGCCTGTGCCGATGCCGTGTATGTGGCCACGCCCCATCTGGCCCATTACGCCTGCATAAAGGATGCTCTGCTCCGAGGCAAGCACGTGCTGTGCGAAACGCCTATGGTGCTGCGCAAGGCCCAGGCCGAAGAGCTTTACGCGCTGGCCGAGCAAAGGGGGGTGGTTCTGATGGAAGCCAACAAAACCGCCCACTGCCCGGCGTTCAACCATCTTATGGTGATTGTCAAGTCGGGGCTGATAGGCGAGGTTGTAGACATCGAGGCTTCGCTCTCGCAGCTTCTCGACCGCGGCGGCCGCGAGTTCGACAGCAGCCAGGCCGGCGGCTCGATGTACGAAGAGGCAAGCTATCCGCTTCTCCCCATTATAAAGTTGATGGGCACTGGATACGAAAGCCTTGGCCTTTATTCGCGCATGGAAAACGGCGTGGACGTCTATACCCGTGGCGTGTTCCACTATCCGCGCGCCACATGCTCGTTCAAGGTGGGGCTCGGCGTCAAGACCGAAGGGTGCTTGGTGGTTTCGGGCACAAAAGGCTATGCCTATGTTCCGGCTCCGTGGTGGAAGACCGATTATTTCGAACTTCGCTACGAAGACCAGAACGAAAACAAGAAGTATTTCTACAAGTGGGACGGCTTCGGCCTGCGCTACGAGATACAGGAATTTGCGCGCTGCATAGCGGGCCGTCGCTTCTCGTCGGCACGGCTGAGCCGCAGCGAGAGCATTTGCATGGCACAGATTATGGAACAGTTTGCCGACAGGGTGAACTTCCACGAAATATAACCCGGATTTCCGGAAAAACTTTATTGCATAGTAATGATAAATTTCACTGTTGGCCCAGTGCAGTCGGGCGATGCCGTAAGGGCGGTGGGCGCTGAGCAGGTGCCTTATTTCAGAACGTCGGAGTTCTCACAACTGATGTTCGAGAACGAAAGGCTCGTGAAGAAGTTCGCCGGGGCTTCCGCCGGCTCGAAGGCGCTGTTTCTCACCGCTTCGGGGTCGGGCGCCATGGAAGCCGCGGTAATGAACACGCTTTCGCCGCGCCGCGACAGGGCGCTGGTGGTGAACGGCGGCAGTTTCGGACAGCGCTTCGCCGACCTTCTGCAGCTTCACGGCATTCCCCATACCGAAATACGCCTGCAGCACGGCAAGGCTCTGAAGCCCGAACACCTCGCCCCGTTTGAAGGGAAAGGCTATACCGCCCTGCTTGTCAACAAGCACGAAACGTCGACAGGCGTGCACTACGATATCGACATGATAGCCGATTTCTGCCGCCGCAACTCGCTGTTCCTTATAGTCGACTGCATCAGTTCGTTTCTTGCCGATGCGTTCGACATGCAGCGTCTCGGCGCCGGAGTGATGATTACCGGAAGCCAGAAGGCGCTGGCCTGCCCTCCGGGAATATCGGTGATGGTGCTTTCGCCCGAGGCCGTAGACCGTGTGAATGCCACCGAGTGTGTTTGCCGCTACTTCGATTTGCAGATGGCGCTTAAGAATATGGAGCGCGGGCAGACGCCGTGGACTCCAGCCGTGGGCATACTGCGCCAAATCAATGTGCGCCTCAGG
>CAZDOH010000120.1:0-4228 GCA_964507005.1 uncultured Prevotella sp.
CGGGTATACGTGGCTGCCGACAATGTAGAACTATGGACAAAGCGCAAGGGACTGGATCCGCGCACAAGTTATACGGGAGCCCCCGGTACGGAAAACTACTCGTTTACCCGCACTATATCTGGAGGCGTTACTCTTAATTTCTAACTAAAAAAGCCTTATAATTCATGAACAAGACATTGAAAAAGGCATTGGCCTTGTCACTTATATTTTCTGTAGCATTCTTGACGCAAGGGTGCCTCAAAGAAGACCTTCCTACTGATGTAGGCACGCAAAAACAAATTGACCAGTCGGCAGATCCTGCTTCGTTGCTAATCAATGGGCTCAACGGCATAATGGTTATGAGTGATTCTTATGGAGTGTCGGGTAACTCTTGCGACTGGGGATACCCTTGCCAGATGTTCATACGCGACGTCTTGGGAGAAGATTTCCCTATAGCATCGTCTGCAATGGACTATTACTATTCGTATATAGCCGACGGCACATATCTTAATTACTTCGCTCTCTACACTTTCTCGTACTACTATTACCTCAACTATAATGCCGGGCTAATCATCAAGCAGTACGGCCACAAGGAAAATCCTTCGCAGCAAGACCTTAATATTGCCGGTGTGGCGCTGACATACCGCGCGCTGGCATACATGGACCTTGCCCGTATGTTCGAATTCAAGCCTACAGGTTTTGCTATAGACTCCAGGGCTAGTAAGGTGTGGGGACTCACTGTGCCCATCGTCACCGAAAACACGTCGAGCGAACAGGCCAAGCATAATCCTAGGGCGAAATTCTATACCATGTACCGTTTCATAATGAACGACCTCAATACGGCAGAAAATTACCTTGAAGGTTATAACCGCGACAGCAAGAGCGCTCCCGACCAAAGCGTAGTTTACGGTTTGAAGGCTCGCCTTTGGCTTGAATTGGCAACACGCTTCACACGTGCCCCGGAAGACTTGGCGGCACAGTTACAGCACGAGAACGACGAAGACGGCTATGCACCGCTTGGCATAAAGACTGCACAGGAATGCTGGCAGCTGGCCGCTGAATATGCCCAAAAGGCCATTGATTCCGGCGACGGATACAGCCCTCTGACACAAAGCGATTGGTACGACACAACTACCGGCTTTAATACGGCCAACCATGCATGGATGTGGTGTGCGACATTCGGGGCTAAAGAACAAATCGGCAATATGTGGTATTCCTGGATGTGTAACCTGTCGGTAGAGTCTACCGTGTTCTCGTGGGCAGGCTATTGGGGAAGCCAGAACAAGAGCGGCGGTTGCCGTTGCATAAACTCAAGCCTATACCGCAAAATATATAAAAATGACTGGCGCAAAAAGACATGGGTAGCGCCAAAGGATGCCGGAGCCGATAAAGTGCCCGAAGGATACAGCACCCTGCTTAAAGACGAGCAATGGAAATATCTTGACCCCTATGCAGGAATAAAGTTCCATCCGGGACAGGGCAACACCACCGACTATCAGGTTGGACTGCTTTGCGACATACCTCTTATGCGTGTGGAGGAAATGTATTTCATAAAGGCAGAAGCCTTGGCGCATTGTAACGGACTCGCAGAAGGAATTTCACAACTCAACGATTTTATGAACAACTTCCGTTGCACCGACGGAAAATACAAGTGCAAGGCTACAACAATGGCAGAATTTAACGACGAGCTCATGGTGCAGAAGAGATTGGAATTCTGGGGAGAAGGCCTAATGTTCTTCGACTACAAACGTCTGGCAAAGAAAATCACGAGATATTATAACAATTCAAACTTCCCGTCAACCTATCAGCTGAATTCCATGGAAGGATATGTGGCTCCTTGGCTGAATTGCTATATATACGATTATGAACGCGACCAAAACGACAGTGTGGTGCTCAATCCTGACCCGTCTAATGCCGTAACGGCGCAAGTTGACTATTAAATTAAAACCAACGATTATGAATATCAAGTTTGTAAAATATATCGTTTGCATAGCATTGCTGCACCTTACATCTACATTTGTATCGTGCAGTGACAACGACAATTATTCCCCCGGCAAACCTACGGCAGAAGGCGCCGTAGGAGTGTATTTCGCCAGTACCAACGAGGCCGATTACATTCTCGTGCCCGAAGATTCTGTAATAGAGCTTACGGTTGCACGCAGTGACTCTTCGGAAGCCTGCAGCGTGCCGGTGCATGTAGACTACTCCGATACCACATCCATTAGTGTGCCCGAATCCGTTTACTTCGAAAAGGGGCAGGGCACACAGACTCTTGCTATCGGCATAAACGGGCTGCAGGTCAAAAAGACATACAAGTTCCGTCTTTCATTTGACGAAAACTATGCCGACCACTATTCCGTGAAAAACGGCACATCACAATTCGATTGCTCGGTTGTGGTCAGTCAGTGGGTATTGCTTAAAGACAGTGTGGAATTCTATTACATCGACCACAACGAGTTGCCGTCGACCTATTCGCAGATGTATCAGCTTGAGGGTGTCAACCGTTTCTATATGACTAATTTTATGGGCTCGGGCGCAAGCTTGTATTTCTCAATCAAAGGCTCAGGTGTAAATCCCGGCAAACCTAATTCGTGGAACGGCGAAATAGTTCCCTACGAAGGCATGGGCGCTGCAATTTTCGACTATTCCACCTACAAGTTGAACTACGTTGTATGCGGGCTTGACAGCGACGGATATTATATCTACAACTGGAAATGCAACGATGTAAACATAGATTTTCTCGACTGGTATGGCGGCTACAGCTATGGCGCATATTATTCGATGATTGACTACAGCCTCAACTACATCTATCTCTACGGATATATATCCTCGGATGTTTACAGCGGTTTTGTGGGCATCTATGGTGTATGGAAATGAAATAAACGTTCTGTCCTCCCTGGCAGTATTGGGCCAGGGAGGGGCAGGACAAAACAATATTAATCACTCAAAAAAATTTTGCGTATGAAAAGATTTACTTTCGCATTGATTGCAGTGCTTTGTTGCATTGCGTCAAAAGCAGCCGTAAGTTCAGTTGATGACTTTGTGGGAATTTACACTCCCGAAGCTTCAGGATGGGAAGCCATTTCCGATTATACTACGTGGACAGCCCTGAGTTCTTCACACGAAGTGGAAATATCAAAGAATGCTGACGGAACCATAACAATCAGTAATCTGCTGGGATGGAACAGCACTCTCGTAGGAACTGTGGATTTTGACGAACAAAGCATTTCCTGCGCTCCTACTACGCTGGCCACTTGGTTCACTCTCGCCGGTGCTGACGATGCATCTGCTTATGTCGTTGCCCAATTTGATGACGACGGTATCATCACATTCGACAATTTCCAGGCATGGTATGGCAGCACTTCGTATTTGTACGACGGAGCTGAAGTGAAACTGACGAAAGCCGCTGCAGTAACGGTTGACTGGACGGCAGTGGGTACGGTTTCGTATTACGATTACAACAATTCCGAAACTCCCTACCGCACAGCCCAGGCTACACTTACCAAATATTCCGGAACAGACAAATACCAGTATGGCTTGACAATGGAAGGAGCTACAGCTTCGCCGTCAGAAATGCGTTTTACTGTCTACGAGGATTCGGTAGGCATACGCAATGGCTCCCAGACTGCAGGTTATGGCGGCGCCTGGTTTTATTATGTATATGATGGTAACAAATCTGTGTGGTTTGACACTTCGGCTGGATTCACGTCTTTCAAAGGTGACGAAAAGGGTGGTGAATTCTATGTATACCATTATGCCTACAATTCAACTGACAATTCCGTAACCTACCAGGGATATTTTACTTTTGTTTGGGGCGATGCTTCGGGAATATCTACCGTAGCCTCCGATAAAGCAGACAAAGAGACTCCCGTCTATGATATTTCGGGTGTTAGAGTTGCCAATCCTTCCGAGAAGGGAATATACATTAAGGACGGAAAGAAATTCTTGGTTAAGTAAAGGCCTGTAGGTCTGACTTGACCAACATACTTAAGTGCCCCATTTTGCCACAAGCAAGATGGGGCATTGTTATGCGCCAGACAGTAGCATTGGCTGCTGGGAGTAAGTCAATTTCATCGATATAGTATGGCGCTAAAATTCTTGCGTATAGCGTAAAAATTCTATACGCACAAAAGCAAAATTCTTTGCGCACAAAAGTAAAATTGTGAGCGCATAGAATTTGAAGTGTAATATGTAAAAAGAAAAGCGTGGGGGAGAACAACACAGTAAAAACGAAGACAGGAGATGAACA
>CAZDOH010000121.1:0-4209 GCA_964507005.1 uncultured Prevotella sp.
CCCGTTCAGTGAAACGGAATCGCGCTTTGCTTCTCATGGATAAAGAATATAACAAGGCAATGATATGCCTGTTGTCACAAAGTTTAGCTATTTAGAAAAAATAGTTGGCCAAAAATTTGGCTATTTCAAATCTTTTTCATATCTTAGCCTGTGAAAGAAAATATCTATTAAAATCTAATGCCGTAGGAGGGGCAGAAGACTCTTGTTGAATTAGGAGATTATTTTGATTAATGTAAAATATATATATAGGGAATTTGCATGAGTAAAATAGAAAAAGCACTTAGAGGTATCATTTTTGAGGAAAATGGTTTGTACGGACTGAAGGATCCTGATGGTACTGTCACATTTCCAGCAGAAAACTCCTTCATCGGGAAATGTAGCGAATACATATTTTTCCTTGAACCCGATGGCAATTATGTGAAAATCAGCCAAGGAGGAGAGGAAGAAAGCGGATATATGAATGAGGAAAATCGCCCTTATGTAAAAGATGGCAAAGTCGGCTTTAAGGTCGGAGGGGAAGTCATTATTCCTCCCATATATGACTTCATCAGGAAGCAGTTTGGTTATACCGTCTTTTATGCTATAAAAGACGGCCGGGAGATGTATCTCGACGACACAGGTCGGGAAGTCCTTACCAGAGTGCGACGATTTGAAGGAGAAACTGAGCAATGCTCTCCATTTTGGCGATTCACAGACGTATTCGACTATGTCACTATGATGAGTTATATTGGTCATCCAATAGCGGACAATCCAAATGTAGTCAATATCAACAACCACTGGGTGGAACTGGAACGTTATAGTAAAGAAGAAATTATGCAGATGCTCATCAATCCATCAGATGACCTTGCATTGACAAGCGAATCGCTGAATAAGTTATGCAATGATTTCTCCTATGATTACAGTTTCTATATGGCTACCGGAAACGGTTACGATGGGCTGGCGGATTGTCTTCAGCAGTTCAAGGACATGGATGTATTCTGTAATTCATGGTACTATGTCTTCAAAATATGGCAGGCCAAAGACGAATATATTCCGGCAGGCCAGTTGAGACAGTTTGAAAGCCAACTGATAAAGACATGTGAGAAAAGCTGTCTTCTCGGCATACCGTTGTTTGCTGTTGGTCATGATGACAAACTGGCAGCAGGCGAAGTGCGTGTGATGCTAATAACCTACTACAATGAGCGATGCTGGCCTGCAGATTTCGAGTTCGAATGGGGCGATAAATGCAAAAAGCTGTCCTTGCCTGCACTCATGAAAGAAGTTCCTGCTCTGAAAGAAACAGTTTGGAACCGTATTATCGACCAGTACAAGGAGGTGGTCTTTAATGATCAGATTCGCTACTGCATTTGGAATCTCACGTATCACGAAGGCATTGCGTGGGAAGAAACTGAGGCTGCATTGGATTATTTTGCCAATATGGGCAGTTCCACTTGTTGCTTGCGCAACTTTGCAAGCAAGTTAGCAAAATGTGCAAGTGAAAGAAAGTCCGTTGATGAGATTCTATTCTTCATCGATGCCTCTATTTGGGTTCTTAATCGAGATGCAGAAACGAACTATTGTTTGAATCGGAAATCTGTACTTGACAATGTCAGCAGTGTTGACTGTAATCGCTTTCCAACGAACGTTGCAAATAAAATTGACGAACTCCGCAATATGCTGTTAGCTCGTGGGGCAAAGACCTACAATCAACTGATAACCGAACGTAGAAACAACAAGGATTACTACAAGGAGCTGGAATTCATCAAGAGATACAACGAACTGAACATACGGGATTAATATGGCCAGAAAGAATTACGATGCTGTAATTGAAATCATTTGGATACAAAGGTAAAATCGAAAAATATTATGAACAACAACTACAGATTTCCGACACTTACTGGAAAAGAAATGCCAGTTATCAATGTTCCTACAGAAGAAATAGATAGGAAAGAACAGCTTATCCGCAATACGTTTAATGTATTTGGTATTGACTTAGACCGAATCGACGTCTGCCCAGGTTATGTAGAAACCTCCTGGAATGTATATTTGGGAGAGAACGTTAAAATTCCATATATAAGAAGTGTGCTCTCGGACATGGAATCCTTTATGAAGATTCCTGTAAGTATCTTCTGCCCCCAGGAAACAGGAGAGCCTCTGGAAATTATCATCCCTAACGAGATTCCTCAATATATACAAATAAACGATGTTATCTCTACAAAGGAGTTTCAGAAATCAACCTTGGAACTGCCATGCGCACTGGGTGCAACATACAAAGGAACGCCTTTTGTCGTGGACTTAGCCAAAATGCCGCATCTGCTCATAGGCGCTGCTACAGGCATTGGCAAGTCATGTATTATTCAAAGCATCATTGCCTCCTTGCTTTGCAAAAAGAGCCCAAAGGAACTGAAGTTCGTACTTATCGACCCTGAATGTGTTGAGTTTTCTAATTATGAACAGATTGCTGAATCTTATTTGGCAAAATCCAACAATGTGGACGATGCTATTATTACAAATGCGCCAGATGCTGTTTCGACACTAGAGAGTTTGCATCAGCTAATGGAAGATAGATACGATTTACTCAGAGAGGCTGAGGCAAGGAACATTAAAGAATACAACCAAAAGGTAAAAGAAGGGGAATTAGACCTTAAAAAGCACAAATATCTTCCCTACATTGTAACTATAATTAACGAATTTGGGGATTTAATGATGACTGCCGGCAAAGACTTTGAATTTCCTTTGGTCAATATAGCTCAAATGTCCAGAGCTGTCGGCATTCATTTCATCATAGCCACACGGGAGTTGACCCCCCAAATAGTGACAGGCATCATCAAAGCCAATTTCCCATGCAGGATAGCTTGCCGTGTAGTTTGCAAAGAGGACTCCTTAATTATTTTGGATCGTTTCGGAGCAGAAAAGCTTTTAGGTAAAGGAAATCTATTGTTTTCCAATTGTGGAGAACCGGTCAAATTTCAAGGTTCGTGGGTTGATGAAACAACGGACATAGCGCCCCTGTGTTATCAGATTAGCATACAGACTAATGGTGAGGGAATCTATGAGTTGCCGAGTTCTCAGGAGCGAAGAGAAGAAGTAAAGCATGTACCATACGGGAAAATCTCCGTTGAATATGCGGATTCTTTGTTCGAAGATGCCGCGAAATTTGTCGTTGCACAACGGGTTGCGCGGATTTCAGCATTACAGCGGAATTTTTGTATAGGTTTCAATCGTGCAGGGAGATTGATGAACATGCTTGCAGAAGCAGGAATCGTTGCTCTTTCAAAAGGCAGTTCTCCGAGCGAAGTCCTTATAGCGAGTGAAACAGCGTTGACGCAGCATATTGCACAGTTGAAGGTAACTATGGCGCAGCAGTTCATTACTGCCGAAACTGGCAAGAAGATGACTGTAAAGCCTGCATATGATTCAATGTTGGAAGAAGCCGCTTGCAGTATTGTCGAATATCAAGCTCCATATGTATCTTTCATACAGCACAAGTTTACTCTCGGATACGATAGAGCCAACTCGATTATGGACCAGCTTGAAAGTCTTGGCATCGTCTCTCAAAGCACTGAAGGCGCAAGAGAGCTTTTGATTCCTGACATCGATGAGATAAAGAAACTCATTAATGATTCTGAAAAACTATAAGCTATAAATCCATTGGCGGAATTTATTGGTCACCGGCATCGCATGAAAATTGTGTGCGCATAGCGGAAAAATTATCTGCGCACAAAAGAAAAATTGTCTACGCAGAGCGCAAAAATTTTGAGCGCAAAGAATTTTTCTTTTGAGCGCTCAAAATTTTTTCCGCCAACGGGTTAATGTGAAGTGTACTGAATTTAGTTGTCAGTTTCAAGACTAAAAACTGACCGAGTTGACAAGTTGTAGCAACGGGTGGGGATATGCCAAAAGGAAACGAAGACTCCGGGAATACATAAGAGGTTGGGTGGGGTACTATACCTTGCAGGCATGAAACGTTTTCTCCTTGAAACCGATGAGTGGTTACGACGACGCATCCGCATGTGTATATGGAAGGCTTGGAAGAAAGTCAAGACAAAAGTGGCAAACCTCATCAAGTCGGTATAAACAATGAATGGGAAATACCCGAAAGAGCTATTGGCGAACGGCTGATAGTCCAATTTTGCACAGAGCAATCAGTAATAATGACAATCTGCGCAAGGCATGGTATGCCACTTTAATGGGGGAGTATCTCGAATGGCGCCCAAAATAGGAACCGCC
>CAZDOH010000122.1:0-4168 GCA_964507005.1 uncultured Prevotella sp.
TGTAGCTTTAAGTTATGTGCCTTGGTTTTTTATATGCATTGCCTGCAACGGCTATTCGATGTTTTTGCGGATTTTCGTCAGATAGTTTCCAAGGCGTTCTTCGTCCTTGTTGTCGATGATATCTATAAGTTCGCCCAGCTCCGTGCGTATTCTCCCCACCTGGCCCGAAGTCAGCGGATTGAAAAGTATTTCGCGCAGCAGCGTGTCGTCTTCCCCCAACACACCGCGGGCAATGGCCATGTGGCGCTTGAATGTGGTGCCGGGGGCGTCCTGGTGCTTCATCACCGCTGCAAACACGAATGTGCTCACAAACGGTATGCTCAGCGAGTATGCCACCGTTTCATCGTGCTCGCCGAAGGTATACTCCCGCACATTGAGCCCGAGCCGGGTATAGAGGTCACGGAAAAATATGCGCCCCATATAGTCGCCTTCCTTGATTATTATGGCGTTTTCCGAACTCAGCGCTCCGAGGTTGGCAAACGTGGGGCCGAACATGGGGTGTGTGCTCACGAACTTGTGCCCGCACCGCCCGTAAAACTCCTTCATTCCGGTTTTCACCGAAGCTATGTCGCTCAGTATGCAGTCTTCGGAAATGTGGGGCATCACCGCTTCGAAGGCGGCAACGGTAGCCTTCAGCGTCACGGCGTTTATCACCATTTCGGGGCGGAAGGCATCGATTTCGTCAAGGCTGGTGAAGCGCCGCGTGTTGTACATGAAGCGCAGGCGCCGCGCATCGGTGTCGAGCACGGCAGTTTCGTGGTCGAAGCTCAGAAGGTCAACGAAGAACGACCCCATCTTGCCTGCTCCGAGTATAAGTATTCTCATCGCCTTACTTGTTGATTACGTCGAGCTGCTGGTGAACGCTCTCCTCGTGTATGGCTTCGAAAATGGTCTTCACGAAGTCGGAGCTCATGCCGCAGAGCAGGCCCTGCGCCACGCGCTTGTCGAGAATCTCGTTGTAGCGCGAAGCCTGCACCACTGTCATGTTGTGCTCGCGTTTGTAGACGGCTATTTCGCGCGAGATGCGCATGCGCTTGGCAAGTATGTCGAGAATGTTGTTGTCGCACTCGTCAATCTGGAACCGCAGGGCATGGAGGCTTTCGGTAGACTGCGTGGTGGAGCGCACCACGAGGCGGTCGAGAATGAAGTCGAGCACTTCGGGCGTCACCTGCTGGCTGGCGTCGCTCCATGCCTCGTCGGGCTTGCAGTGGCTTTCGATTATGAGTCCGTCGAAACCCAGGTCCATGGCCTGCTGGCAGAGGGGCGCCACGAGTTCGCGCTTTCCGCCGATATGGCTCGGGTCGCAGAGCATAGGCAGAGCGGGAATGCGGCGATGGAGCTCGATGGCTATGTGCCACATGGGCAGATTGCGGTAGATGCGCTTGTCGTAGCTTGAGAATCCGCGGTGTATTGCGCCGAGGCGCTTGATTCCGGCGTTGTTGATGCGCTCGAGGGCGCCTATCCAGAGTTCAAGGTCGGGGTTTACGGGGTTCTTCACCAGCACGGGCACGTCCACGCCCTTAAGTGCATCGGCAATTTCCTGCACGGCAAAGGGATTTGCCGACGTGCGGGCCCCTATCCACAGTATGTCGACGCCGGCATTCAGCGCTGCCTCGACGTGGGCCTTGTTGGCAACCTCGGTGGCCACGAGCATGCCGTATTCCTTCTGCACCCTCTGCAGCCAGGGAAGTCCCTTCCCGCCTATGCCCTCGAAGCCTCCGGGTTTTGTGCGCGGTTTCCATATTCCGGCGCGGAATATCTTGATTCCGGTTTCGCTTAGCTGCCGTGCGGTTTCCATTACCTGTTCTTCGGTTTCTGCGCTGCAGGGGCCTGCCATCACCATCGGGCGCTTGGGCTCGATGCCGGGCAGATTGAGTTTTTCCAAATTCAGTTCCATTGTTCTATGTATTTATAATTTCATTTTTTCTATTCTTCGAAGTGCCTCTTCAAGTTTGTCGTCCTTTGCACAGAGCGAGATTCTGACGTACCGCTGCCCGTTGCTTCCGAAGATGAAGCCCGGGGTTATGAACACGCGGCCCTCGTGCAGCACCTTTTCGGTAAGCTCCTCGGCGTCGGAATATTTTTGGGGAATCCTGCCCCAGAGGAACATGCCCACCTGCGCCTCGTCGTATTCGCAGCCCAGTGCGTGCATTATCATGCCGGCATATTTGCGGCGCGAGGCATAGGTTTCGTAATTTGCGGCGCGGTGCCATGCTGCATCGTTGTCGTAAGCCTTGACGGCGGCAAGCTGCAGGGCGCGGAACGTGCCGCTGTCGATGTTGCTCTTCACCTTGAGTATCCACTTTATGAACTGCGCATTGGTAGCCGCGAGGCCTATTCTCCACCCCGGCATGTTGTGGCTTTTGCTCATGGAGTTGAACTCTATGCAGCACTCGCGTGCGCCATCCACCTGCAGAAGGCTGATGGGATGCTCGTTGAGGATGAAGCTGTAGGGGTTGTCGTTTACCACCACTATGCCGTGGCGCAGGGCGAAATCCACAAGGCGCTCGTAGGTTTCGCGGCAGGCATTGGCTCCGGTGGGCATATTGGGGTAGTTTGTCCACATCAGCTTCACTCCGGAAAGGTCCATGCTTTCAAGTTCCCGGAAATCGGGCTGCCATCCGTTTTCGGGGCGCAGGTTGTAGTTCACCACCTGTGCGCCGAGCAGCGTGCTGAGCGAGGTGTATGTGGGATAGCCGGGGTTGGGCACCAGCACCTTGTCGCCGGGGTTCACGAATGCGAGCGTAACGTGCAGTATGCCTTCCTTCGAGCCTATCAGCGGCTGTATTTCGGTGGCGGGGTCGAGCGTCACGCCATACCATCGCCTGTACCAGCGTGCCATGGCTCCGCGCAGTTCGGGGGTTCCTATTGTGGGCTGGTATCCGTGGGCATCGTCCATGCGTGCCACGCGGCAGAGCTCGTCTACCGTAGCCTTTGAAGGCGGCATGTCGGGGCTGCCTATCGCAAGGCTTACCACGTCTTTCCCTTCGGCGTTCATCTGCGCCACTTCCTTCAGCTTGCGGCTGAAATAGTATTCGTTCACCGATGCCAGGCGCTCGGCAGGGGCTATCGCGGGGCGGTTATTTCTTTGCAACATATTCTCCAAGGTTTTTCAGTTCGCGTATCAGGGGTTTTATAGCCTCCAGGCTCTGCTGGAAACGCACGCAGTCGTCGTAGGTGACGTCTATATAGAACAGGTATTCCCATTCGCGCCCGATGATGGGCAGCGACTGTATCTTCGTAAGGTTTATCTTGTAGAAGGAGAAGATCGACAGCACTTTCGAAAGGCTCCCTTCCTCGTGGGGCAGCGAGAACACGAGGCTGCACTTGTTGCAGAGGCGTGTGTCGCGCACGAGGTCGGCGTTCCAGGGGTCGGTGAGCACCAGGAAGCGGGTGAAATTGTGCTTGTTGTCCTGTATGCCGTTTTCGAGCACCTTCATGCCGTAGAGCGGAGCCGCGTCTTTCGAGCAAATTGCCGCATGCCCTCGCAGGTGTTCGCGGCTTATCTTTTCGGCGGCACCTGCCGTGTCGTCGCTTTCCACGACGCGCAGTTCGGGGTGCGACTTCAGGAAGCGGTAGCACTGCATGAGCGCCACGGGGTGGGAATTGACTTCGCTCAGTGTGCTCCAGTCGTCTTCGGGCAGGCACATTATGCTGTGCTCGATATGCAGCTTGTGCTCTCCCACCACGGTAAGCCCGCTTTCGAGCAGCAGTCCGTAGTTGTGCAGAAGGCTGCCGGCGATGGTATTCTCTATTGCCACGAGGGCGAAAATCGAGCCCTGGTGCTTCATCTCCTCAAACACCTGCTCGAATGTGTCGCAGCATACGAGCTCCACTTCCTCTCCGGCAAAATACTCGTGGGCCGCTATGTCGTGGAACGACCCCTTGATTCCCTGTATTGCTATTTTTTTCATCTTCGCTTGTTATCAAAAAATCCCGCTTCGTTGGGAAGCGGGATTTGCAGTATATTTCATTTTCGTTTTGTTCGTGATTTATGCGTACAACGTCCCGCTTTGCCCTGTGCCTGCAAAGTAATAAAAGTAAAAGCTAAACGATACGCTGTAGTTGTTCATGTAGTGCTTAATGCTTGAAACGGTGGCAAAATTACACCGATTGCAATTAACTGCCAAACGAAATGCGGATTTTTTGCCGTTTTCGTGTGATTTTG
>CAZDOH010000123.1:0-2082 GCA_964507005.1 uncultured Prevotella sp.
GCGCTTTGTTTCTTCGGCGGTAATTCATATTTTTGCACTATGCTTTTCGACAACGATTTTCTCAAACAACTCTTGCAGCGCGCCGCAGACAGCGAGCGGCTGCGCATGAACTACGACCTGCGCACTACACCTGCCGACGGCAGCCAGCGCATGTTCAACGCCATGATGCCCGGCACCGAAGTGCCCGTGCACCGGCACGACGATACCGCCGAAACCGTGGTGTGCCTCACGGGGCGCGTGGACGAGGTGATATACGAGCGAGGCGACGACGGGCAGCTGCGCGAAACCAGCCGCATGCAGCTCTGCCCAGCCGAAGGGCGATACGCTTGCCAGATACCCCGCGGCGTGTGGCACACCGTGGAAGTGAAGGAACCCACCGTGATTTTCGAAGCCAAAGACGGAGCCTTCAAGCCCAGGCAGTAGCCCTGCGGCACACGTTTTTCGTGCGCCAATAATCGCGGATAGGTGTAATTCTGCCTTGTAGATAATCGCGGATAGGTGTAATTTTGCCCTGTAGATAATCGCGGATATGTGCAAATTTGCCTTGTAGATAATCGCGGATATGTGTAAATTTGCACTTGAAATAATCGCGGATAGGTGTAAACTGGGATATGGAAAGAAAGATTTACCGACAGCTTCTTGAGTGGAAAAACGAGCAAAACGGAGCGAGCGCACTGATGCTCAACGGCGCGCGGCGTGTGGGGAAAAGCTACATCGTGAGAAAATTTGCCGAGAATGAATACAAAAGCCATATAATTCTTGACTTCAATAGAATAGGGAACGATGTAAAGCAGCTTTTCGAAAACAATCTCGACAATCTCGACACGTTTTTCACCTATCTCAGTTCGTATGCCAATGTCACCCTTCACCGGCGCAATTCGGTAATCGTATTCGATGAAGTGCAACTTTATCCGCGTGCCCGTGCTGCCATAAAGTATCTGGTGGAAGACGGACGCTACGACTACATCGAAACCGGCTCGCTCGTGTCGATCAGAAAAAATGTGGAAAACATCATGATTCCTTCCGAAGAAGAGGAACTGCTGATGTATCCCATGGATTTCGAAGAGTTTTTGTGGGCTTTGGGCAATACCACGCTCATGCCGCTCGTAAGGATGAATTTCGAGAAAAAGCATGAAATGGGGCAGGCTATGCACCGCAAGGCAATGGAGCTGTTCAGGCAATATATCATTGTGGGCGGAATGCCGCAGGCCGTGGCCAAATACGTGGAAAGCAGAGACTTCGTGAAGGTGGACCGCGTGAAGAGGCAGATTCTGGGGCTATACCGCAACGACATTCAAAAATACGCCTCGCCGCATGCCGGAAAGGTTACCGGAATCTTCGACAACATACCATCGCAGCTTCAGAAACACGAAAAGAAATTCACGCTAAAGGCCATCACCGAAGGCGCGAGAATGAGAAACTACGAAACTGCCTTCTTCTGGCTTGCCGACGCAATGGTGGCAAACATGGCCTACAACACCACGGAACCGAACATCGGGCTTGGCATGAATACCGACAGCAGTTCGCTGAAATGCTATATGGCCGACACGGGGCTGCTCATCAGTCATGCCTTCAACGAAAATGCCATCGCCGACGGGCAGCTTTACATGAAGCTCCTCACCGGCAAACTGGAATTCAACAGCGGAATGGTGACCGAAAACATCGTGGCACAGATGCTGCGCGCGGCAGGGCACCGGTTGTTTTTCTTCTCGAAATACGACAAGGAAAATGCCGAAGAGCGCATGGAGGTGGATTTCCTCATAGTAAAACGCGGCGCTACGGCGCGCCACAACATATCGCCCATAGAAGTGAAATCGTCCAGCCGCTACACGCTTTCGTCGCTAAGAAAGTGTATGGCAAAATACGGCAGCAGCCTGTCAACGCCCTACGTGCTGCATGCCGCTGACCTGAAAACCGACGGAGATATAGTCTATCTGCCGCTCTACATGACACCGCTGCTGTAGCCCCCGGGATTCCATTTCCCACTTGCCGCCAAAAACATTATATTTGCATCTGCTAACACCACAGGCAATGAAAAGCGCAATGCAGGCAATGCAGCAGTCAGCGGAGATTTCCGATCAG
>CAZDOH010000123.1:2182-4131 GCA_964507005.1 uncultured Prevotella sp.
TTTTCCGAAACCGACATCCCCGAAATCGACATAATGGTATGCACCATCGATGCCGGCATAGAGCGCGTGCCCGGCGTGCTGATGCCGCAGCGGCAGGGCGTGGGCTATGTGGTGGCCATGCAGTATACCGACAAGCGATACATCGAAGCCGTGCCCGACGAGCTGCGGCTGCGCACCGACGTCACGCTGATAATAAACCCCGGGCGAGGGCTGTGCCGCAACCGCAACTGCGCACTCGAAGCCGCCCGGCGCGAACTGCTGCTCGTGGCCGACGACGACACGCGGCTGCGCCCCGAGGGTGTGGACGAACTGCGGCAGGCTTACGCCAAAAGGCCCGGGCTCGACATCGCACTCGTGAGGATGGCCGACTACGAAGGGCGCATCTTCAAGACATACCCCAGCGGCGAAGCCTCGCTCAACGAAGCCATGGAAGGGGGATACTATGCCGCGTCGGTGGAAATGTCGATGCGCCGCCGCGTGGCCGAAGCCGGACTGCGCTTCGACGAACGCTTCGGACTGGGGGCACCGCATCTGTGCTGCGGCGAGGAAGCCGTGTTTCTGAAAGACGCCCAGGACGACGGGTTCCGGATAGCCCTGCTGCCCATTGACGTGGCGCGCACACAGTCGGCAACAACAGGGCGCCGACTGGCAAGCGACGCGAAAGTGCAGATGTCGAAGGGAGCCGCGCTGTGCTACTGCGAAGGGCTCGCCCGCGCCGTGTGGCTGTGCCTCAGGGCTGCAGCGCGCGCCATGATTGTCGACAAGGCAAACCCGCTGCCCATAATGGCACGCATGGCATGGGGCATGTGGTACGTGAAGCACACGCGAAAAAACAACGGCCCCGCCCACAATAAAACGGCCCGAAACGGGTTTTCTTAAGAAAGACTATAAAGGGAACCAGAAATGATACACGCTATATTGGCAGCCGGAGCTTTCGTCACAAGTCTGCTTGTGGGGCTCGCCGTCATACCCTTCATCTGGAGATTCTGCAAAAACCGCGGACTCTACGACCTGCCCGACGCACGCAAGCGCCACCACACCGCCGTGCCGCGGCTGGGAGGAATAGCCTTCCTGCCGTCGATGGGATTCTCGTTCATCGTGGCCGTCGTGGCGCTGAGCCTCTTCCGCGGCCGGGCATCGAGCGTAAGCATCTCGAGCATCTATCTGCTCACCGGAGTGGTAACCGTTTACTGCGTGGGCGTGGTCGACGACATCTTCGGAGTGCCGGCGCGAAAGAAATTCGTGGCGCAGATAGCCGGCGCATGCTTCCTGCTGGCGTCGAACCTCTACGTCAACAACCTCTACGGCTTCATGGGAATATGGCAGATACCCGCGTGGGTGGGAATGCCGCTCACGGTGTTCCTCGTGGTGTTCATCGACAACGCCATGAACCTCATCGACGGCATCGACGGCCTGTGCGCCGGGCTGGCAATGATAGCCCTGGCAGGCTTCGGGGTGATGTTCGCAAGGCTCGAGATGTGGGTGTTCTGCGTGATGATAGCCGGGCTGATAGGAGTGCTCGCAGCATACTGCTACTTCAACGTGTTCAGCAAGCGGCGCAAGATATTCATGGGCGACTCGGGAAGCCTCACCATAGGCTTCATCCTGGCCGTGCTCTTCACCAAGCTGTCGATGAACAACCCCCTCGTGATGGAATACGATTCGCAGCGCATGATGATGGCTTATTCCATGCTTATAGTGCCGTGCTTCGACGTGGTGAGGGTAGTGCTCGTGAGGCTCAGGCAGCGCAAGCCCATCTTCTCGCCCGACCGCAACCACATACACCACAAGCTCATGGACCGCGGGCTCTCGCCCCACCGCGCGCTGGCTGCCATACTGCTGCTGGCGCTGGCATACATTGCGCTCAACGGAGTGATGCTCCATCTCGGCGTGCAGCCCACCGTAGTGGTAGCCACCGACATCGCGGCATACATAGCCTTCCACTGCGC
>CAZDOH010000124.1:0-4014 GCA_964507005.1 uncultured Prevotella sp.
TAATCCAGCCGCAGGCTTCGGTGCCGGCGATGTTGCTGTTGTTGTCCCAGAAGTAAAGCTCTTCGACGCCGTTTAGGTTCTCGATTTCCGTGGTGAAGTAGTCGTTCGAGGTGCCTATGTCGACAATGGCGTAGTAAGTGCCCTTTCCTGCCGAAGCCACTCCGGTGATTTTGGTTTCGTAGGCGGTGTTGCCTCCCACGGAAATCTGCTTCCCGGTGAGCTTGTACTGCAGGTTGTCTTCGGTATAGGTGTTGTTGCTGCCCGATGTTCCGCTGTTGTCCTTGCCGCAGAGCATTCCCGAGTAGTTTCCGCTCTCGGCGTGCAGGGTGATTTCGCCCTGGCTTTGGTCGGCGAAGCAATCGGCCATGCGGGTGTCGGTGTCTTCCATGTTCCCCACGATGCCGCCCACGTAGTTGTTGCCCCACACGGTTGATGCCCCGGTGATGTAGCAGCGCTCGATGGATGCGCCGGAGTTCATCTGGCCTATGATGCCGCCGATGTAGTTTTCGTGGGCCTTGATGACGCCCTGGAAGGAGCAGTCGCGTACGGCAGCGCTCATGTCTGCCTTACCCGCGATGCCGCCCACGAATTCAGGCTCACCCTTGGCGTTGCGCAGCAGGTTGCCGTTCTTGACGTGGCAGTTCTCGATGTAGCCCACGGGAGTGGCATGGCCGGAGTTCTGCGTGATGAAGCCGGCAATGAAACCGAGGTAGTCGTTGTCCTGTGTGGTGAGCGAGGGGTTGGTGAGCGTCAGGTTCTTTATGGCGCCGTCTTTCACGTAGCCGAAGAGCCCGGCATATTCCTGGTTGTTTATTGTGAGGCTGTCGATGGTGTGCCCCTGGCCGTCGAATTCTCCGTCGAAGGGATGGTCTTCGGTGCCTATTGGGGTGAAGTTGCCGGCGGCGCTCATGTTGATGTCGCGCATGAGCTTGGCCTTGTGCGTATCGGTGCCGTTGTTTACATAGGTGGCAAACAATTTGAGATTGTCGGCGGTATAAAGTTCCGCATAGCCGTTGTAGGTTATAACTTGGTTAGAGTCGAATTCCTCGTATCCGTAGATTTTGCCGCAAGTGGCAGCGTCTGCCGCGTTCACTGTGGCGCTGTCGTTGGTGCATCCTGCCAGGCAGACTTCTGCGCTGCGCCAGCGCACGTCGCCTGCAATGCCTCCGGCGTACTTCTGCGCGTACACGCGCGATGCGCCTTTCGAAGTGTTAAGCAGCCGGCAGGTGTCAATCTGTGAAACGTGCACCAGAGCCGCAATGCCTCCGGCATAATCCCCCAGACTTTCTATGTAGCCGCTGGCGGTGCACTTCGACATTTGACTGTAGTTAAAGTAACCGCATATTCCGCCCACACATTCCAGTGGCCGGCTGTCGGCATTCTCCTTCGGCACGAGCACTGCGTTGCGCACGTGGCAGTTAACGATGGTGGTCTTGGTGGCATTGCCGCACAGCGCGCCTACAAACGAGTTGGTGCGGCTTACGGTAATTACTGCCGAACTCAGCTCGGGCTGCTCAATAACCACGTTGCGTATGGTGGCTCCGTTGGTGTAGCCGAAGAGCCCGCTTTGCAGGCAGGGGCGCACTTTCAGCCCGCTTATCACGTGGTTGTTGCCGTCGAACACGCCGCCGAACAAGATGTTGGCATCTTCGGCCCCGTCGCCGATGGGAGTCCAATATTCCTCGTCCAGCGTTGAAAGGTCGATGTCGGCGGTGAGCATACCTTTGATGCCAGTGTTCTTGGCATTCACCTGCCCGGCAAACCACTTCAGCTGGGCTGCGTTTGAAATCTCGTAGAAACTGCTGTCGTTCATCGCCGGGGTGTCGTCGGCACGTACGGCCGTAGATACAAATGAAAACAACAGCAGCAACAAGAGGAAGCCATGCTTCCGCCACTGTTTCACACTTCTGTCAATGTCCATAAATAATTTTAGAATGAAGTTTTGGTAATATAAAGGTATTATTATTTTCTTTAGAAAAACCGTTTTGTTTCTTCTACCTTATGTACTTAATTATGCTACGAAAAGTCTTTAAATTTTGAGAGTGCAAAAGTAAGAAAAAATCATGAGTCAACCAACCTCAGGCACAGCTTTTTAATGCAGACAATATTCTTTTTTTGTTTTTCACGGCGGTGGGCTTCGCCGCCCGGAGGGGGGGGCTGAAATTCAAATTAAGCGAGGCTGTGTCGCGTAGCTTGATTACGACACAGCCTCGTTAAAAGAAGTGCAAAATTCACGTCTTAGGGTTCGGCTACGGCGCGGACTGTGCAGCCCCGGAAACGTTTTTCGCTTATTTGTTCGTTTGTGCTCCCCTTGAGGAAATATAGTTGGTATGCTCCGTAGTGGGATTTTCCTGTTTCGAATTCTAATTCGTAGTATTCGCTGTAATTGAGCGAACTCGACCAGTAGCGGCCGCCTATTCCATATACATAGAGCTGGTCTTTTTTATAGTAATCTTCATAGTAGTGGTAGCCGGAGGCTGGTAAGAATATCGAATTGCCGTTCCTTACGCTGGTTACTTTATGACCTTTGATTGACGAACCGCTAGGGGTGAGCATGCTAATCCAAGTCCAAGTGCAGTTGCTGGAGTCCCGAAGTTCGGCAAACTCTTCTTTTGTCGGCATACGGCAAGGAGAGCCCCAATTTACGTAGGCTGCATCGTCTTCCTTGTCGAGAGTGGTCTTGTTGTCAGAAGTATTGTACTTAAGAAAGCCATCTAAGTTTTGCCAGCCATCTATGTCGGCGAACTTGTAGGTAAGCCAATTGTACTCGCTCTTTGTTATCGTGTCGGTTTCGCCCCAAGCGAAGTAATAGCCGTCTTCTGGGGAACATGTGGCGCCGACATTTGTTTCCGCCCAAAGCAGGCCGCTTGGCAAGCCAAGGTCAACGAACCTATGGCCGTTGATTAAATGCACATCTTTCCCGAACGTCACAGAGTCAACGTTGGTAATCATGAATGTTTTTATTATGTAGCCGTTTTGCCATACTTCCATGGTTGTGGTTTTCTGTGCTGAAACCAATGAACACTGCGCTGCCAATGCCATGCAGCACAAGAGGGTGAAAATCTTTTTCATATAGTCTGGTTTATTTATGTTATACTTGTTACTGCAAAGTCTTATTTCTTCAAGAGTTTGAAGCTTATGCCGCTGCCCGTGTTTACCACATACACGCCTGCCGAAGCCGCGCTGAGGTCGATGCTGGCGTTGCCCGCACTGCCCGCCCTGGCTGTGGCTACTGCGCTGCCGTCGGCGGTTACTACGCTGAGGCGCTCGCCTGCTGCCATGCCGCTGACGGTTACCGTGCCGTCAACATACTTTACTACGGGGCGCTGGGTGGACACCGGGCCTTCTGCCTGCTGGATGCCGGTCTCGATGGCGTCGTCCTCAAAGTAGAATCTCTGCACGTCGTTGAACTGATAGCTTATTGCTGCGGCGCGCGACGACGAAACAGTCATACAGTCGCTGCCTATAGCAATCTTGGGGTCGGAAGCCATGGCAAGCGTCACCGTCTTGCCGTTTGTGAACAGTATTGTCACTCCCGGGTCCCCTGCCCAGGCTCCAAGCGAACTCAGCGCCAAAGCCATTGACAAGATTAATGCTTTCTTCGTTTTCATAAATTCGATGTATTCGTAAAAGTTCATACTCTTGATTGCAAAGGTAGTTAAAAGTTTTGAAATACCCCCCCCATTTTTTCGGGAAGGTTAAAATAAACATTGCTCGGCTTGCGCGAAATTCGTGCAAATAGAAATGTGGCACTTTTTAGCCCTTGCTAAGCAAAAGCTATCTCGTCATCGCCAGCGCCAGCGGGGTAAAAAGGTAAAAGTAAAAGGTAAAAGTAACATTGCAATCGGAAATTACATGCATTTGAGCTTTCCCCCCTCTATAAATACCATATATATAATATATTAAATATATATATTATATATAATAATAATATATATACATTATTCATTTTCTCTCTCGCTCTCCTTGGGGGTGATAAAATGATAAATTGTCAACTTTTACCTTTTACCTTTT
>CAZDOH010000125.1:0-3981 GCA_964507005.1 uncultured Prevotella sp.
TGCTTTATTCCGTTAGGGTTATGCTGCCGAGGCGGTAGCGGCGGTGTCCGTCGTCTCCGTCGTAGGGCAGGGCTATTACCGGTGTGCCGTCGGCCATGCCTACCGAGACGTACAGGTCGAAAGTGCCGGTAGGGCACGAACGGGAGAATGTTCCGAATGTGTTGGTGAATTTGTAGGCTACGGTGCAGCGGCTTTTGAGGGGCATTGTCTGTGCTTCTCCGGGAGCGCCTACGGGCAAATCGCGCACGTTCAGCGTTTCGTCAACAATTGCCGATACCACTCCGCCAAGGCTGTCCTTTAGGGTGAAGCACACATATCCTCCACCGTAGCACGGGGCTACTCCGGCGTTGCGCCATGTGCTGGCGATGGTGAACGGCTCGCCTTTGCGGATTGTGTCGGGCCATCGGGTTTCAACGTTTTGAAGGCGGTAGCCAAGGCGCAAGTTGATGCGGTCGATTATGTCGCGGTTCATGTCAAGTTCCTCTCGCGGCCAGCCGTGTATTGACATATAGGAGGCGTGATACTCTTCCACCGATTTCAGAAGGAGTTCCTTGTTCCATGAGCCGCGTTCTACAGCGCCTTGCAGGTGTTCGTGCTCGAGCACTACAGGCATGGTGGGCCAGAAAAGTCCTGCCATGCCGCTGTGAAACCAATGGCGTGGCGGTTGCTGCACGAGGATGCTGTCGTCGCGCAGTGACACTCCCTTTGACAAGGCATAGTCGATGATGGGAGAGTGGACCACGGGCGCGTCGTGCCCGGCAAAGTCATCGGAAATCACCAGCTGCGTGTGCTTGAAGTGCTTGCAGTAAAGGTCGATTATCTTCTTTTGTGTCTTGAAGCCCCATTTCTTCCCATGTTTGGGAGTAGTGAGCACGGTATGCCCTTCGCCCCACATGCCGAAATGACCGATGTCGATAAAGGCTACGTTGGGGTTCCCGTCGTATCTGCGGGCCATTTCGGCCAGAAAGGAATCAAGTTTTTTGAGGAATACAGGGTCGTCGTATTCTGGTTCCTTGAATCCGTCCACTTCATAGTACTTTGCTCCTGCGCCGTATACCCATTCGGGCGTGGCGCTCTGCATCCAGTTTTCCGTGGCCGTAACGCGGAAAGCCACCTTCTTGCCGGCCTGTATCCACCGCTGTGCCGGCGTGTCGATTGTTTCCCAGCTGAATTCTTTTTCTCCGGGTTGCAGAAAAGCCCACGGGAGTCGCAGATACACCGTGCTGAGCCCGGGGAAATCGTCAAGTACGTCGTGAGGCGATAGCTGTGAGCCGTAGTTCACCAGCAGGTTGGAGTAGAAATGCATGGTCCATCCCATGCCGGGGTTCACGAGTGCTTTTCCGTTGTCGGCAGGATGCACTTCTGCGGCCCAGATATTGCTGGGGGCAAGCCAAGCCAGCGCGGCGGCAAACAGTGGGATTATGGCTTTTTTCATTGTCCCCGGCTTTACTTTACGCATGAACCGTTGGCCGTGGCGCGGTCTACGGTTACGAAGCCCAGTGTGCCGTCGCTGTTTTCGGAGCAAAGTATCATGCCCTGGCTTTCGATGCCGCGCAGCTTGCGTGGCGGCAGGTTGGCAATGAAGCAAACTTGTTTGCCCTTGAGCTGTTCGGGCTTGTAGTGCTTTGCTATGCCGCTCACGATGGTGCGTGTGCCGCAGCCGTCGTTTATGGTAAGTTTCAGGAGTTTGTCGCTTTTTTCCACTTTCACGCAGTCTTCCACCGTGCCGACGCGTATGTCGAGTTTTTCGAAGTTTTCGAATTCGGTGGTTGCTTTCTGCGGTTCGGGCTTTGCTTCCAGCGCTTCGCGTTCTTTCTTTATTGCTTCCAGGCGGGCAACCTGTGCGTTTACGGCTTCGTCTTCTATTTTCTCGAACAGCAGTTCGGCTTTTGCCAGTTGGTGTCCTTCGGAAATGAGTGTGGTTGAGCCGAGGTCGTTCCAGTTGAATTCTGTCATGTTGAGCATTTCGCGCAAATGGCGGCTGCTGAACGGCAGGAAGGGCTCGAATGCTATGGCGAGGTTTGCGGCCAGTTGCAGCGAGATGTTCATTATGGTCTTGACGCGCTCGGGGTCGGTTTTCTGCAGTTTCCACGGCTCGCTGTCGGCGAGGTATTTGTTGCCGATGCGTGCGAGGTTCATGGCTTCTTTCTGTGCGTCGCGGAAGCGGAAGTTCTCGAGCAGGCGTTCAACGTCGGCTTTCACCGTGGTGAATTCGGCTATGGTCTGCCGGTCGTAGTCGGTGAGTTCGCCCTGCGCGGGTGCCTGGCCGTTGTAGTACTTCCATGTGAGCACCATGGCGCGGTTGATGAAGTTGCCGTAGACTGCCACCAGTTCGTTGTTGTTGCGCGCCTGGAAGTCTTTCCACGTAAAGTTGTTGTCTTTGGTTTCGGGGGCGTTGGCCGTGAGCACATAGCGCAGCACGTCCTGCTTGCCGGGGAAGTCCTTGAGGTATTCGTCGAGCCACACCGCCCAGTTGCGCGATGTGGATATCTTGTCGTCTTCGAGGTTGAGGAACTCGTTGGCCGGCACGTTGTCGGGGAGTATGTAGCTTCCTTCGGCTTTGAGCATTGCGGGGAACACGATGCAGTGGAACACGATGTTGTCCTTGCCTATGAAGTGCACGAGGCGCGTCGAAGGGTCTTTCCACCATGTTTCCCAACTGTCGGGCAGCAGTTCCTTGGTGTTGGAGATATAGCCTATCGGGGCGTCGAACCACACGTAGAGCACTTTGCCGTCGGCGCCTTCCACTGGCACGGGAATTCCCCAGTCGAGGTCGCGGCTCACGGCGCGCGGCTGCAGCCCCATGTCGAGCCAGCTTTTGCACTGCCCGTAGACGTTCGAGCGCCATTCCTTGTGTGTGCCCAGAATCCATTTCTCAAGCCATTCCTGGTGCTTGTCGAGGGGCAGATACCAGTGCTTGGTTTTGCGCAGCACGGGTTTCGAACCGCTCACTGCGCTGTGGGGGTTGATGAGTTCGTTGGGCGAAAGCGTTGAGCCGCAGTGCTCGCATTGGTCGCCGTAGGCTTTTTCGTAATGGCAGTGGGGGCATTCGCCGGTGATGTATCTGTCGGCGAGGAAGGTCTTGGCTTCTTCGTCGTAATACTGTTCGCTTTCCTTTTCCACGAATTCGCCTTTGTCGTAGAGTGTGCGGAAGAAGTCGGAAGCCACCTGCCGGTGGGTTTCCGATGTGGTGCGCGAATAGATGTCGAACGATATTCCGAATTCGGCGAACGAATCCTTGATTATCTTGTGGTAGCGGTCGCACACGTCCTGCGGTGTGCATCCTTCTTTCTTGGCGCGCAGGGTAATGGGCACGCCGTGCTCGTCGCTGCCGCATACAAACAGCACGTCGCGCTTCTTGAGCCGCATGTAGCGTACGTAGATGTCGGCAGGAACGTAAACGCCTGCCAGATGGCCTATGTGGACGCCGCCGTTGGCATAGGGCAGGGCGGCGGTTACGAGAGTTCGCTTGAATTTATTTTCTTCCATTTGAAACACTTTTACATTATATTGCAAAGTTACGCAAAACGCCCGAATTTCAGCGGTATTTGGCCTGGTGTTGTTGGAAAGGCGGAATCGCCGGATACTTATAGGGAAGTATTTACCCGTTGGCGGGATTATTAGTTGCGCATAGCCGAAAAATTCTGAGCGCACAGCGCAAAAATTTTCTGCGCACAAAAGAAAAATTCTCTACGCATATAAGAAAAATTATATGCGGTCAGAAAAAAAATTGTGTGCGCACAGCGGTTGAAGTGCGTCCTTTTCTTTGGGTGAAGATGCGGTCAAATTACGAAAATACTCCGTCCGAATTTTTCTTGGGACGGAGCATTTCCTAAAACTGACGCAGAGATTTTTGCCAATTGGGGTTTTGCGTGTGTCAGTGTGGGGTACAGATAGGTTTGAAGTGAAAGGCTGATGCATCAATTTGTGCTGTCCCTTCTTCCTGATACCAATAGATGTGGCTGCGTGAGAAGTTGTCGA
>CAZDOH010000126.1:0-3973 GCA_964507005.1 uncultured Prevotella sp.
TAATTTTAACAAGGTGCTTTACTTTTAAAAAGCTAAAGCACATTTAGGGCAATCTCCAGTTATGCGGAAAGTCAAATAGTTATGCGATTTTCCTATATTTTGGCTTAGAAAATTTTTGTCAACAACAAGACCGACATTGGCTAAACAATAGGCTTCGATAACTGAAACGCGCCGAAGTATTGAAACAAAACGGTTGGACTTTCCGCATCCCGGAGAAGTCCAACTGTTTTTGGGAAGCCAAAAGGCTTTAGAATAAAATCCGCATGCAGTTTATTCCCTGTTCCATATATATCGATAGTTGAAACGCCGGTTGGGAGCCGTGTCACCTCCTAGAGCGAGTCCTATCGGCGTTTTTAGGTCGGCAGGGTTGTCGGCCCATTTGAAGTCGAACGTTGCGCTTTTGCCTTTTGCACCTATCAGCTTGCGTGGAATGGTTACATAGTAGTCTTTGCCGTCTGCTTTTGTGATAATGTTGGCCACAGGTTTCCAGATTCCCGAACTGTCGGCGGCAATACCTTCGCAGCGAAGCAGTTTTTCGTTCTCAACCATATAGTCGTATCCGGCCCAGCCTGTAGCGCTGTTTCTGTCGGCATCGATAAACAATAACATCCATCCCTTGGGCTCTTGCGGCGTCAGTTTGTTGGCCGCTGTAACGCGGAACATGACATCCTTGCGCGTCATTCCCACTTTTGTGAAAAGTATGTCGTTGCGGCCCAAAGTATCCTTATAGTGGAGCCCGGAATATCCGTCCCAGTCACGATGGGCAATGTCGCCGCGTGTATCGCGATATTCCGTTTTTTCATTGTTCCAAGACGTAAAATATCCGTGATTCTCCGGAATGGGACGCACACCTTTATACTTTCGAATGTTCGCTGCCATCTGCATATAGTAGTTGTCGGTGAACCCTCCTTTCATCGGGCCTATGGTGCGATTGAACTCTTCGTTGTACTGGTCAACAAAGAAATAATTGCTGCCCTGGCGACGCATGAAAGTTACAGCCGGGTCTTGCATGAATTTGCCAGCAGTCCATTCGTTCCAATCGTTGAGGTAGATAAACTGCGGGTCAACGCTCAGAGCTTCGTCCCAGCGGTCCTGGAAGTATATGCCGTAGGCTGTGGGGTTTTCCATCGTTTTGCCGAACTCGGGTACGTAGGTGGGCACGGGTTTGTCGTATTGGTTGAGCTGTGGTTCGCCAGTCTGTTGCCGCCACGACTTTCCAATGAACGATACCGGGTGCTGGGCTGGAGTGACCGCTATTTCCTCGAGCATGCCGTTGTGGCGCGAACAGCGTTCGCGCGGGGAAAGCTGCTGCACTTCCTTTTCGCCCAAGTCAAGCCCGAATGTCCAGTTGTCTTCCTTGCCTATGAAGCGTTTGCCGTCCCATTTGTAGTATCCCCACCACATGTTGCGCAGGGTGAAGAAATCGAGTATATACTTGGGATAGTAGTAGATGTTTTTTGCGGTGTACAACGTGTCGCCGTAATGCGGATTTGCGGGATTGCTTACGGCATCGGCATCGTATAGATAGTTGTCGAAATGCTCGCGGCGTGCTCCCGTAGCATCGAAACCCGGTTCTGCGTTGTAGAGAAGAAGCGGTTTGCCGTCAAGGTAGTACCACAGTTCCTTGTAGCGTGAGGTGCGATAAAGGCGGTCGTAGATTTCCTGTGCGCAATATGTTGGTAGCCCATTGAATACCCAAAAGCAAAATTTGGGCACTTTTTGCCCGTTGTCGTTCATTTCTTTGAGTATCTTGAATAGTTGTTCCCATTCATCCCAGTATCTCACGCTGTTTGTTACGTCGAGAATCAGAACATCGACTCCGGCATCGGCGAGTGCCGATACATCGTGGCGGATAACGTAAGGGTCGGCTGAAAGGAAATAACCCAGTTCGGGCTCTCCCCAGTGGAAATAACCGCCATGGTCGCTTAGCCCTTTACTGTTTCCGTCTAGGCGTGCCGATGGGTCGTTGCGCAGTATTTTTTCAAGGTCACCCTTGTAGGGCGGTGTACCGGCGTGCAGACCTTGTGTATGCCACGTTACGTAGAACATGCCCACATCGCGCCGTTTGTCGGTTTTCGGCAACCCAACCTCGCTTGATGTGGGCTGCAGACGCCCGGCACCGTCGGTGGCTACCCATGTGTCGGAGTAGATATCCCATTCCGGTTGTCCGGATTGGGCCGATGCGCCCACCGACAGCAGCAACAATGCGGTGGCCAGTATATTTTTCCTTTTCATATTTATGTTTGCGTTTTAAAAAACAAATACCGGTCGTATTTGTGAAACAACCGGTATTTGCTGAGAGGTTACGGTGTTGTTATTTTATGGAAAAAGCGGGCTGTCCGGTGAAGAAGCCTTTCTCTTTCCAGGTGTTCTCTATCGGTGCTATGCGGCGCACGAAATCAGCGTAGTTCTTGTTCTCGTTCTTTGTCCATCCGCATTCGGCATAGGCGGCGATGCGCGGGAATGTCTGGAAGTATATGCGCTCGGGTGTTGGAGTGTTTTCGCCCCACATCTGGCAGCCGACGCCGAGAATTCTTGAGTTCTCTTCGTCGGTGAGGTCTTCGAAGTAGGGATTGAAACTGTATGCGTGCTCAAGCGAGATTGCTCCGTAGGGGTAGTCGAGATAGGTGTACACGCGGTTGGAGTTTACGAGCTGGAATCCTTTCTTTATGGCTTTCTTTGCAAGTTCGGTTGATCCGTCCCAGAACTGAACTAGTGCATCTGGATCAAGCGACACCGATGAGCCTTCGCCACGTCCGGCTTCTTCGTGCACGTTGTCGCCTGTGATTTCGTTCCAGCCGATGAGTTTCACGCCTTTCTTCTCGAGGAATTTCTGCAGAGTGTTGATGGTGTAGAGTTGCATGTCGGGATAGGTTTCAAGACCGTGCTCTTTCATGAACTTTTTGATTTTGTCGTTTTTCATCCAACGCGAATAGTTGGCTTCGTCACCGCCTATGTGCACAATTTTCGAGGGGAAGAGTTTTACTACTTGCGAGAGTGTGGTTTCAATGAATTTCTTGAATTCCGGTGCGATTACGTCATAGATTGCGGGGTCGGTGTCGTTGTCGCCCTTTGCCATAAGTTCGGGATATACGTGTGCAGCTGCAAAGCAGTGACCGGGAACTTCTATTTCGGGGATAACGCGTATGCCTCTTTCGGCGCAGTAGTTGACCACCTGCTTGATTTCTTCTTGCGTGTAGTATGCGCGGCCGCGGGTGGGATAAGCCTCTTTCCATTTGTCAGCCCCTTGGAACCAGTGGGAATAGTCGCTCAGCGAACCTTCGCTGGTGAGTTTGGGATATCCTTTGATTTCTATGCGCCATCCCGGGTCGTCAACTAAATGCCAATGGAATGTGTTCATCTTGAGGCGCAGCATTTCGTTAACGAGGCGCTTTACCATTGCCATGCCGTGGAAATGACGGCTTTCGTCAAGCATATAGGCGCGCCATCCGAATTCTGGCCAGTCGGTAATGTTGCATACGTTTGCCGTGAGGCTTCCGTTTTCCTTTTTCAGCATTTGGCAGATGCTTTCCACTGCGTAGAGCACTCCGTTGCGGTCATCGCCCACAGCCTTTACGGTAGGCGCACCGTTTTCTGCGATGGCGAGTTTGTAGCCTTCTTTATGGCCAGATCCTTTGCCTAGCGAAAGGGCGATGTCGGCCTTTGCCGCTGATGTTACAAACTGCGGTGTAATGCCGTACTCCTTGAAACGCTCGGTGAGGTATGCCGAAGTGACCTTTGCTTTTTTGTCGACATACACCTTGGGACTAGATGGTACAGTGGCCTTGCCGGTTTGGATTCTTACCTGTTGCGGTTGGGGGACGATGGTGATTTGTGCGGCAACCCGGCTTGCAGGCAATACCGTGAGCGCTGCGGCAACCGCAGCTGCAATCATTTTGCTTGGAATTCTTTTCATTTGCATTCGTTATAGTGTTTTGTATGTTTTCGTGGGTGAGAACTTTATTTTGCAAAG
>CAZDOH010000127.1:0-3938 GCA_964507005.1 uncultured Prevotella sp.
GCCTCGAAGAGGTCCAATAAACATAACCTAGGGTGACCAACGGGAACCCTAGGATAGTCTGCCTCAGCAACTTTCGTCCTCCTTGGAGGGCGAACACCGGCGGCTATGCTACTACACATGTGCGGCATTCGTGCCTATTCGCCCGATTCGTGCCTATTAGTGTTCTCATTTTGTGCGCACACGCTTCCGGCGCAAAGCATTGCCGCATTTCGGCTGCGGCATATCGTCTTTTATGAAAAATTAGTAAATCAGCTATTGCAAAGTAAGGTTTTACGTTGTATCTTTGCACTGAAAGTCCAACCCCTTAAAGCCTGAAACCATGACACCCCTAAACGCCTCCCCTACGCCCAGCACATGCAGAGACATACTCGCCGGTGTTCGCCCTCTCCGAGGACGAAAGTTACTGAAGGCCCTGTCCTCGGGTTCCTTTCAGTCACCCGAGGTTATGCTTGTTGGACCTCTTCGAGGCCCTCAGAATCGCCCGTACGATAGCACCTATTATGCGCGGCTTTGCATCCCCGAAGGGGGTGAACAAACATAACCTAGGGTGACCAACGGGAACCCTAGGACAGTCAAGCGAAAAGGAAATCGTCCTCGGAGAGGGCGAACATGGGCGGAGATGCCGAAGCGCAGCCTAACAAGATTAGTGTAAATCCGTGATATTCGTGTTCTCCACAGCGCGGTGGGAAAAAAAAGCGGCGATTTTTCCGCATTATCCGAGGTTTTGTATAACTTTGCCATATAAGCGGAGGGCCGCGGCCTTTCAACGGCATAGGCCACAACACATTACAACGACAATACAACAACACATTACGACGACAACAACAACGACAATATGACCGTTAAAGACGACTTCAGAAAATATGCCACGCAGCACCTCGGCATCAACAGCATGGTGGTGGACGACGTGGTGAAAGCGCAGAACCAGTACCTCAACCCGTATATCTTGGAGGAAAGGCAGTTGAACGTGACGCAGATGGACGTGTTCTCGCGCCTGATGATGGACCGCATCATCTTCCTCGGCACCCAGATAGACGACTACACGGCCAACACGCTGCAGGCGCAGCTGCTGTACCTCGACTCGTGCGACCCGGGCAAGGACATCTCCATCTACGTGAACTCCCCCGGCGGCTCGGTGTACGCGGGCCTCGGCATCTACGACACCATGCAGTTCGTGAGCTGCGACGTGGCCACCATCTGCACGGGCATGGCGGCGTCGATGGCTGCCGTGCTGCTCGTGGCCGGCAAGGAAGGCAAGCGCTCGGCGCTGAAGCACAGCCGCGTGATGATTCACCAGCCCATGGGCGGCGCGCAGGGACAGGCGTCGGACATCGAGATCACGGCGCGCGAGATTCAGAAACTCAAGAAAGAACTCTACACCATCATAGCCGAGCACTCGCACACCGAGTTCGACAAGGTGTGGCAGGACTCCGACCGCGACTACTGGATGACGGCGCAGGAGGCCCTCGACTACGGCATGGTTGACAAGATACTTACACGCGGCAAATGACAAAGAAAAACACTGCACGGGTATGCTCGTTCTGCGGGCGCCCGGAAAACGAAACCCGGCTGGGGATGCTCGTGGAGGGGCTTCACGGACTGCTGTGCGAAGAATGTGCACGCGCGGCCTACGACATATTCCAGCAGGTGCGCGAGCGCGCCGGAATGGAAGAGGAGGAGCGCGCTGCCGGGGACATCGACATCGCCAAGGTGCCCAAGCCCCGGGAGATAAAGAAATACCTGGACCAGTACGTGATAGGCCAGGAAGACGCCAAGCGCACGCTGTGCGTGGCGGTGTACAACCACTACAAGCGCCTGGCGCAGAAGGTGGACGACGACAAGGTGGAAATCGAGAAGTCGAACATACTGATGCTTGGCCCCACGGGCACGGGCAAGACGCTGCTGGCGCGCACCATATCGCGGCTGCTGAAGGTGCCGTTCACGATAGTCGACGCCACGGTGTTCACGCAGGCCGGCTACGTGGGCGAGGACGTGGAGAGCATACTGTCGCGCCTGCTGCAGGCTGCGGGCTACAACGCCGCCAAGGCCGAGAGGGGAATAGTGTTCATCGACGAAATCGACAAGATAGCGCGCAAGGGCGACAACCCCTCCATCACGCGCGACGTGAGCGGCGAGGGCGTGCAGCAGTCGATGCTCAAGCTGCTCGAGGGCACCAACGTGAACGTGCCGCCCGAAGGCGGGCGCAAGCACCCCGAGCAGAAATACGTGCAGATAAACACGCGCAACATACTGTTCATCTGCGGCGGTGCCTTCGACGGCATCGAAGACCGCATAGCGCAGCGCCTCAACACCCACACCATAGGCTACGACTCGGTGCAGAGCAACATGCGCATCGACCGCTCGAACCTCATGAAGTATGTGGCGCCGCAAGACCTGAAGGCTTTCGGCCTGATACCCGAAATAGTGGGCCGACTGCCGATAGTCACCCACCTCGACCCGCTCGACAAGGACGCGCTGCGGCGCATACTCACCGAGCCCAAGAATTCCATCACGAAGCAGTATGAGAAACTGCTGATGATGGACGGAGTGAAACTCACGTTCGACGACGACGCCCTCGACTACATCGTGGACAAGACACTGGAGTTCAAGCTCGGGGCACGCGGACTGCGCGCCATAGTGGAGGCCATAATGAAGGACGCAATGTTCGAACTGCCTTCGAAGAATACCAAGAAATTCAATGTCGACACCGCCTACGCCAAGCAGCAGGTAGAGAAATCGGAAAGCCTGGCCGGCCCAACGCTGAAAACGGCGGGATAGACGCGCGGGACGGAAAAAGACGGAAAAGACGAAAAAAAGTGCGCGCAGCAGCACATTTTGGTGCGCCCATACCGCGGCATTGAAAAATAAATGCCTAAATTTGTCCTGACGACAGACTGTATCAATAACCATGGCGAACAAGGGTAACAATCTCACCGCGGAGCTGAAACGCTACTTCGGCTTCGACAAGTTCAAAGGCGACCAGGAGGAAATCATCAGGAATGTCCTCGCCGGCAACGACACCTTTGTGCTTATGCCCACGGGCGGCGGCAAGTCGCTCTGCTACCAGCTGCCCGCGCTGATGATGCCGGGCATGGCAATAGTGGTGTCGCCCCTCATCGCCCTGATGAAGAACCAGGTGGACATGATACGCAACGTGAGCGAACGCGACAGCGTGGCGCATTTCCTCAACTCCATGCTCAACCGCCAGGCCATAGAGCAGGTGAAGAGCGACATCAAGGCAGGCATCACCAAGCTGCTCTACGTGGCGCCCGAATCGCTGGGGAAGGAAGAGAACGCCGAGTTCCTGAAAACGGCCAACATCTCGTTCTACGCCATCGACGAAGCCCACTGCATCTCGGAATGGGGCCACGACTTCCGCCCCGACTACCGCAACCTGCACGACATCATAGAGCGCATAGGCCGCGCCCCGGTGATAGCCCTCACGGCCACAGCCACCGACAAGGTGAAGACCGACATAAAGCGCAACCTGCACATCACCGACGCCCGGGAGTTCAAAAGCTCGTTCAACCGTCCGAACCTCTACTACGAAGTGAGGCCCAAGACGCGCAACATAGAAAAGGAAATAATAAAGTACATCAAGCAGAACGCGGGCAAGAGCGGCATAATCTACTGCATGTCGCGCAAGCGGGTGGAAGAGCTGGCCGCCGTGCTGCGGGCCAACGACATTTCGGCCGCACCCTACCACGCCGGCATGGACGCCTCGGCACGGTCGCGCACGCAAGACGACTTCATAATGGAGCGCATAGACGTGATAGTGGCCACCATAGCCTTCGGCATGGGCATCGACAAGCCCGACGTGCGCTTCGTGATACACTACGACATGCCCAAGAGCATCGAAGGATACTACCAGGAGACGGGCCGCGCCGGAAGAGACGGGCGCGAAGGCAACTGCATAGGCTTCTTCTCTACCGACGACC
>CAZDOH010000128.1:0-3870 GCA_964507005.1 uncultured Prevotella sp.
CTCCATAAAAGAAATTGGGTACATAAAACAAGGAATACAGGCAAGATTCCCCGCGAATATGGTTTTAATGGACAGAAACAATTAAAATCAATATGGATATGAGAATACTGAAAAGAAATTCCCGGGCCTTGGCGCTGATTGCCTGCGTACTTATGTTTAACTCGTGCGATGCCGGCGATGACGACAATGCGGCGGCACTGCGCCCAACCGCACTTGTTACGGTTTACCCGTCTTCTTCCGAAGGACTGACCTTGCAACTTGACGACTCTACAACGATTGTCCCCTGCAATATGAAGACATCTCCGTTCGGAGAGAAACGGGTGCGGGCATTGGTAAACTACACCATTGTGGGGGCAGCATCAGGAACGCCGTATAATGTATATGTCAATTGGATTGACAGTATACGCACAAAATATCCTGTAGCGACACAAGGCTCTGAAGATGAAAAAGTGTACGGCAACGATCCTATAGAAATTGTGCGCGATTGGGTTTCCGTAGCGGAAGACGGATATCTCACCCTGCGTATACGCACATTATGGGGCGGCACAGCCACTCATGTCGTAAACCTTGTAAGCGGAGTGAACAAAGACAACGCCTGCGAGTTCGACTTGCGCCAAAATGCCAACGGCGACACCGTGGGCAGAATGGGGGATGCGCTCATCGCTTTCGACCTCAATTCGCTTTGGAATGAACATCCGGAGAAGGTGAATATAAAAGTCAACTGGATATCTTTCAGCGGCAAGAAAACTGCGGAATTTTCATTGAAAATGCACCGCTTTGCAGTGGTGCCGGATAGCGGATGTCCCAGTTCCTTACTTCATGTAGAATAAAAATATTCGGAAAAACATATATCCGGGCAAGATATTGCCGCTCCCGTGATTTAACGGGTGAGAGTACTCGGAAAACAGTAACGCTCAGATTGGGAATGGACGCATGCCCAACTCCGCAGCACATAGTTTGAACAAATAAAGTTTAGAAAGAAAAATGAAATCATTCAAAATTGCGGCTTTTGCCGTTTGCGCAGCAGTTACAATGGCGTTTGCATCATGCTCTGATGACGACGACAACAACAAGACAACTGCAATCAAGTTCAACCCCGCAGTGGCTACAGTCACGGTCGGTTCTACCCAGAAGGTTCTCATGGCCGGCGGTAAAGGAGCGTACACCGCCAAGTCGGGTGACGAAAAGACAACCACAGTGTCGGTAGTGAAGGATACGGTGTTTGTAAAAGGCGTCAAAGCAGGCAAGACCATAGTAATCGTCAAAGACACGGTTAATGTGTCCGGCATTCTGAACGTCACGGTATACGACGCTCTCACACTCTCCAAGGCCACAACCTCGCTGGCAACCGGGAAGGAAGAGGTGGTGACCGTCAGCGGCGGTACATCTCCATATACAGCCACAAGCAAGGATGCCCAGATTGCTACTGCAACAGTCAAGGATGCAAAACTTACTGTCAAAGGTGTTGCAGAAGGTTCCACGACTGTCACCGTCGTCGACAAAAACAAGATTACTGCTACATTGACAGTAACAGTAACAAAATAAAGAACTCTGACACAAGGTGAATGTGCGGGTGCGCAGTCTGTGCGGCTGCGGCACTTGCACATCGCCATTCATCATCATGCCCGGCATTATATTCAAGAAAGAAACCGACGAGGAGCGCTGGATAAGGAAGTCACTCCATGGCAACAAGGCTGCCGCCGAGTGGATTTACCATAGACACGTGCGTTATCTTTCTGCCCTTTGCTCACGTTACCTCACCAGCGATGATGACATAAAGGATGTTCTTCAGGAATCATTCCTCAAAATTTTTTCTTCCTTGAAAAACTTCAATTATCGTGGCGAAGGCTCGCTGAGAGCATGGATGGCAAAGATTACACTCACCGAGACTCTTAAATTTATCCGCAGCAACAGCCGTTTCGAATTCGTGGATATAGAAACCGCCGGCAAAGACTGGGCCTGTGAAGACGGCATAGTCACGGAAGACATTCCGACCGAAACACTCCACCGCTTCATACGCGAGTTGCCTGACGGATACCGCACAGTGTTCAACCTCTACGTCATAGACGACATGAGCCATAAGCAAATAGCCGCCTTGTTGGGTATCAAAGAGAGCTCTTCCGCCTCACAGCTGCACAAGGCAAAAGCCTTGCTGGCAAAGAGAATCAAACAGTACAGAACCGTCAATTCCATTTAGTGACAATGAAAAGTAATTGGGAAAAAGACATACACGACCGTCTGGGCAACTTCGGGCTAGATGCCCCCGACGGGCTTTGGGCAGACATCAGCAGGAAGATGTCTGAGGCGAACAATGGTGATATACATGCGCATAAGCCTGCCCGGGCCTACAAGCTGCTGCAGGCGGCAAGTGTGGCTGCCGCAGCTTGTGCAGTTCTGACTTTGGGATACACTTTCTACGCGAACAGTCACAACGACAAAACCGTCCAAATGCCACAGCCCGGCTCAAACTTGGCAAAGAATTACGGCCCAAACCTTTCCCTAAACTTTCTATCAGTGACCAAAGACAAAAAAACTGCGGTTATGGCCGGGACGTTGCAGAACGGGCATGGCAAGCCGTGCGGAACAGTAATCTGCCGGGAAGGTGCAGATTTGCCCCAGGGCCGTGCGGCGCATGCCGACACTGTGGAGGCTGCGGGTAGCGTTGATGCGCAGGAATCTGATGCAGGACGAAACGAAAGCACCCCCAAAAGAAACAGCCGCGGGCATAACGGATACAACAACAATCCTCTTCTTGCCTATGATGCCGCAGCAAAGCGCAGCGCGGCAGGCAACGGTTTGGCACGATGGTCGGTAAGTACAAGCGCAATGGGGGCAATGGGATGGGGAAAGTCTGCCAAGTACATAGGTAAACCTGTCGTTGCTGCAGGCCCGGATGACACCGAATGGCACGACAACCCAATGCTTGGCATTAACCTGTTCAATCAAGGCAAAGAAGTCAAGACGGAATACAAACATCGTCTGCCTGTACGCATAGGGGTGAAAGTCGGCTATGCTTTCAGCGAAAGGCTCAGCATAGAGAGCGGGCTCACCTACACCCGTCTGTCATCGGACGTAAAAAGCGGAAGTGATGACAATTATTTCACAGGAGAACAAAAGCTAAACTATGTGGGTATACCCGTAGGCGTAAGATACGACGCACTGATGTTCAAGCGATTCAGACTGTACGGCACTGTCAATGCACTGGTGGAGAAATGCGTATCAGGAAACGTAACAAGCAATTATGTCATAAACAAGGCAACCAACAAAACTGAAACGCATGCCGTTGGCAGCAAGCCTTTACAATTCTCTGTAGGAGCAGGCGTGGGGGTACAGGTTGACGTACTTGACAATGTCGGGATTTATGCCGAACCAGGATTGAGCTGTCATTTCAACGACCGCTCTTCTTTACAGACAATATATAAAGAGAAACCACTCAATTTTAATCTCAGCATTGGCATTAGATACACCATCAATAAATAAAGGAACCATTCAAAACTTATCAGGAAATGAATTTACTTAAGACATTGGCACTGACTGCCATTATAACTGCCGGCGCTTCATGCTCCAGCCCGCAGAAAGCGGAAATGGTGGGAGCTTTCGGCAAAAGCACCAAATTGACAGCCGAGGAAGATTCTCTCTTCAAAGCAGTGGTATTGTCGCACGGCGACTGGCAGTTGAAACCCCTCAAGGTGTCACGTCAGGTTGTAGCCGGAACAAACTATCGCTATGAGTGTGTTGGTGTAAACAACCGGAAAAAAGTAGAGGTTGTGGTATACCAGCCGTTGCCGGGAGCCGGAGAAGCAAGAATTTTGAGTATAAATGGCAAGGGCTGTCCATCGGCAGAATCAAGTATGCACTAAACTAAAATAA
>CAZDOH010000129.1:0-2155 GCA_964507005.1 uncultured Prevotella sp.
ATTGCAGGAAGCGGCGGGCCACTGCGTCGCGCGCGGGGATGCTCAGCTGGGCGACATGCGGCAAATCGGCCATGCGGCAGTCGGTGGGCACGGCATCGGGATACATCATCTCGAGCAGAAAAAGGCTCGGGCCTACCGAGATGCTTCCGGTAAAGAATCCGGCCTGCATCATTGCGTCAATCTGTGCAAGGAAGCGCACCATGCGGCGGCGCTTGCTTCCGGCTTCCGAGCCGGCAAATGCCTTGTTGTAGTATCCGTGCTCTTCGGGGCTGCAGAGCGAATGCCATGTGTAGCGCGGGTAGTCGCGCCGCACGGTTTCCAGTATGGCGTAGTCGTCGGTAAGCAGCAACACGTCGCGCGGAGCATTGTGCGAGTCGAGGACATCTACAAAAAGCGAAGGCTGGTAGAGCTCTATCTCGGTCACCTTGTCGCCGCCGCGAATCTGCGTAGCGGAATAAGCCTCTGGCAGTCCGAGCGACTTTATCAATGCATCGGCAGCCTCGCGGGTTTCGGCGTTGAAGCGCCACAGCATGGAGGCTATTTTGGCGAAGACTTCAATATAATTCCCTTCCACCCCAATCTGCGGCAGACTGATGTGCCGGCGCACATTCCACACCGGTATGTCGGAAGTGGAAAGGGCACAGCTGCCATAGGCCATAAGGTTCCTCACGCGGCACATACGGCGGTAGGCAGACGTCTTGAGTTTCCACTTCGCCAAACTGCCGGCGGAGGCATGCGGATTGGTACGGCGCAATTCGCCGAGAGCCGGCAGCGAGTGCACGTTGAGCCTGGAATGGTAGGGCTCGTCCACTTCCCGGCAAAAAGGCTCGAACCAGTCAGTCCAGCCACGCCCGCAGGCATAGTTGGCACCGCGGCTATAGAGCTTCAGCTGCAAACGGTTTTCAAGGCAATAAATCACCGCATGCACCAGATACCGGAACTCGGCAAAGAATCCGGCGTCAATGCCCGTGCGGAACACCAGCACACGGCTGTAGCTTTCGTTGGCCTTGCGGTATGCCGCAACAAGTTTTTCGGTTTCCGACTGGTTTGTCATAATCTTGGTTTTGGAAGGAGTTTCAGCAATTTTGTCAGCAGCCATGCCGCCACGATGCCCGTTGCGAGGTAAGCCGCGAGCAACCGGTATACATCGCCGCCGTAGCGCGGGTTGAACAGGCATCGCGCCACGGGATGAAGCACAAACAGCGCCGCCGATATTCCGCCGAGCCACTCAAAGGGGCGCCGGAGCCACGGCGTCGTGACTTTCCGGAGCGCAACAGCCATGAAAGCCACGCAAAGCGGCGCCACTATCCAAGCCGCCACGCTGAAAAGCGATGCGGCAAACACGGCGGCACACAGGGCGAATGCCGTGCGCTTCCGCGGCAGCCCGTAGCGCGCAGCCCACACGCCGAGCACAAACGGCAGCATGCAGCCAAGCAGAGTGTAGCGCAAATAGTTGAGAAGCGTCTGCCCTTCGTCGCACAGCAGCGTCACGGCAAGCAGCTGCGCCGCCACACACACCGCCGCGCCCAGCAGCAAAGCCCTCCGGCCCCGCCCGGCAAATGCCAGCCGCCACAGCAGATACATCTGCATCGTCAGCGAGAAATACCACCACGGCCCCACAAGCAAATCCTGTCTGGGCAGAAACGGGGTAACTGTCTGGGGAAAGAAATTCGACACGAACGCAAACAGCCACACTATATTGGCATAGCCGTGGCGCCAACCCGTGGTAAGCAGCGACTCGTAAAGATAAAGCAGCAATACTCCCGCCGCCATGAGCCTCCACAGCTTGAGGGCATTGTAGCGCACAAAGCGCCCCACCGGAGGCAGGGCCGAAGCCCCGTATTTCTTCCCGCATTTCTTCTCGTATTTCTTCACTAGGCCATAGCCGCTGAGAAAGAGAAACACCGGAACGCCGTAGCAGCCGAAGTAGGAAAACAGGTTCAGCAGCACGTGCGGGGCTCCGTGGGCAATTACCTGCAGAAGGTCGAGGCTGTTCTGGACGCTGAAGCGGTATTCGTTCTCCACCACGCTTCCCGGAATCCAGTGGCAGAAGTTGTGCATCACAATTGCGAGGATTGCGATGCCTTTCAGAAAAGCCGTGTCGCGGCGCGTCAGTTCGGGCGTCAGTTCGGTTTGCATTTCGGTTTGCCTTTCG
>CAZDOH010000129.1:2255-3733 GCA_964507005.1 uncultured Prevotella sp.
GGGCAGAGCGGTTCATGAGGGAGTCGTAGTCAACCGAGTTTTTCAGCATGCGCTTGCGGCGGGTGTCGTAGGCGGGGGCAAGCAGGTCGCGCCGCCCGTCGTAGAGGGGCGAGGAAATGCCGGCAAGGCCCATCAGCAGCTGGGGCATGTCGGCAGTAAGGAACGGGAAATCCGCCGCGCGCCGCGCGGCGCGGTAAATGCCGGGGTGGAGGCTTGCTGCCTGCGGCGAGAACCATATCACCATAGGCACTTCGAATTCCGACCACGCTATGTCGGCCGACACGGCGGCATCGTGGTCGCGGCCGTAGGTGTGCAGGCGGTCGAACACCTCTTCGCCATGGTCGGCAACATACACCACAATGGCATCCTCGTCGCGGAAACGGCGGCAGAGCAGTGCCATAACCTTGTCGTTGTAGAGCGTTGCATTGTCGTAGTCGGCGACAATCTGCCTTTCGCCCCGGCTCAAGTCGCTGCGCCCGGCATAGTCGCCTGCGGTAAAGTGCACGTCGCCCGGACGGAAACGCCTGGAATATTCCTGGTGCTGCCCCATGCCGTGGAAAATCACGAAGTTGAAACTGTCGCGGGGGAATTTGTCGAGCTCCTTAAGGAGCGATGCGTCGTAGGCTTTGCGGTAGCGGTTGCGGAAATCGAAGCAAAGCCGCGAAAGTTCGCTGTCGTTCAGAAAGAAGCTGCCGTTGAAGTCAACGACGCCCAGGTTGGGGCTCTTGTAATACTGGCTCGTGATGAACGCCACCTTGTAGCCGGCCTTGCGCATCACTCCGGGAAGAAGGGCGCCGTCGGCCCACGAACCGCCGCTTCCAGAAGCGTGGGTTGAAAGCATCTCCTTGAAAACATTGCTTGTGACGTTCCACGGAGTTACGGCATTGCGCATCACCACAAGTTCGCCCCCATCGGCAAGCGCTTTCTGGCGCGGTGTGGTTGGCAGGGCATAGCCGTAAAGCTGCGAATGGTGCTTGTTGTAGCTCTCGCCTATATAAAGCACTATATTCCTCACCGTGCGGCTGCAGCTGTCAACCCGTATGCTGCGCGCCTGGCTGCGCACCCTTTCGAGCTCGGCGGCACTGAGACTCAAGAATTTTGTGGAAAACACTATGCGGTATACCGGGGTATGGAAGGCATGGCTGTCGCAACGCTCGGCTTCGGCGGTGTCGCGGGCTGCGAAGAACCTCAACATCTTCGCCTTTTCGCCTGCCGACAGCACAAAGCACAGCGCAACGGCAACCACGGCCGCAGCATCGGTTGCCGCGCGCCAGCGGACACGGATGGGGCCCGGAATGCGGCGAAGCGCAGGGCGCCCCGGGCGTATAAGGCGCAGAAGGCGCGGCGCAGATATTCCGGCAGCGATGTTCGCGAGTATCAGCGGCACGAACACGAGGCAAAGCCGCGCAAGCTCCGCGCCGCAGAAATATGCCGACAGGAATTCGGCGCTTTCGCCGGGAGTGGTTTCGCTGAGAAGC
>CAZDOH010000130.1:0-3351 GCA_964507005.1 uncultured Prevotella sp.
TAAACTTTTAATGAATTGTTGGCGGAATTAATTTCGGACTTACCTGCTTAATTCCGCCAACGGATTTTGACTAAGTCATTGCTCTACATATTTGTGCTTCCGGTTATAGTTTTCAATCCATTTCAAATCCTTTTCGTGGTGCTTGCGCTTCCATTCGCTCTTTTTCGTTTGTTGTTTCTTTTGGCGCTCTTTGATTTTGTCGGACGTAGCCCCGTATTTTTCTATGAAGCGGTATTTTTTCCGTTTTACGGTGTAGCGCACCCGGCTTTTGTCGAAATTCTGAAACGGGAAGAAATCTATATGTGCAGTAACTTCTTTTACGAATGGTTTATCCGGAGCGTCCGGATGGTAACTTTGGTATGCCTTTACCTTCATGCGAATGTGGCGCTTGAGCTTCCGGATATCCTTGCTTGCCATGAATACAGTTCTAGGAAATCCTTCTTCCTTTTTGTATCCGGTTTGGTCTTCCACTTTCAAATTTATGGTGCCTACCGAATTCTTGTAGCCCGAAATACCCCAGTTGCTAACGTATGTATAGCATACCAAAGTGTCTTTGTCGGCACTTGTTACGCGTTTGAAACCGCCGAAGCTGTAATTCCACAAGTCGTGGTATTTTAACAGGTTTTGTCCGTCGTGAAACATGGCGCTGAGCGAGTCGCTCATTATTTGGTTGTAATTCTCCTGTTTCACTTGTCCTGTTGCCGTTACAAGCGGCAGCAGGAATAATGTGATTGGAATCAGATGCTTCATATTCTTGAAGTTATTTGTCGCTGTTTGTTGCTATTACGGAATAGTTGGTGACGACTCTGAATGGGTTTATGGCATCGTAGTTAGTTATTGCTTTAATGATTCTCGTGTTTCCGTCATTGCCGGAAACATTGTGTACGACGTAAACCAATTCAATCTTGAGCCGTTTCCTCAAACGCTTCAGCTTCTTTTCTACAATGTAGTTCCCATAGGGATATATCCTTCCGTCTTTGAATCTTTTGACATACATTGTAGCTTTGCCATAACTTTTTGTGATTGGGTCCTTTTTGCTGCAATATGAAATTTCAACAACACTTTTTACTGTGTCTCCAGGAGCCATAACGTGTTCTCCAAGCGCCGAACGATAGGTGATTTCTGAATCAGGAATAGGCGTTAGTGACGGACTGTTTGGTTTTAGTCTAAAAACCCCGGGATAAAACACTTCAGTGGTTCTGTCCTTATAGTATTTGTCATCGTAACCGTAGCTTTCAGGTACGTTGTCCTGGCAGTATCCGCTCCATGCAAATACTCCCAGCAAGATTGTAAACAAAAATCGTTTCATGGCCGTATTATATTGTGACATTGCCTTGTATATTGCAGTGATCTACTTCGAGAGTCCCACTGGATATTCGCAAATCAAAAGAGACTGTTGCAGAAATGTCGACATTTTTATTAATATTCTTGGGGGTTGAAATTGAGCCGGTTATTCGGCCTGTAATGATGTTTGGATTATACCCAGAAGTTTTGTTTTCTACTTTGTCTTTGTTTACGCTTGCTTTGTACTCCAATTTATTTCCGTCTTTGTCATACAAGATGTTTGTACCGCCTCCAAAGGTAAAAGTAACGTTGACATAATTGTATTCGATTTCTTGGCGCGGGTCATCTTTCCCAACTTTTTTAAATTTGGCACTATAATCCACAGTAGCCGATACGGTGAAAGGACAAAAATCGTAGGAGAAATTGGTGGAAACGGTAATTTGTCCGCTAGTTCCTTCGTATTCGCCGCTTCCTGAACCTGAGCCGCATCCGCAACCAGATCCGGATCCGCATCCCGAACCCGATCCCGAACCCGAACCTGAACCGTACGATGCCGGGGTTGCTCCTTCGTTGATGATTTTGTTTACCAGTTCTTCGCTTACTGGTTCTAATTTTTTCTTTGTCATGATTTTGACATTTAGTATGTTATGGGGGCAATTGTTTTATTTTTCCGGATTTGTGTGCCCCGTATGCACATCTCCTTGTTCCTGTTTTCAGTTTAGTAGTATCGTAATGTTATGGCGGGAGACTTTCATGGTTTCTCTCGCTCGGGTACGCTGCAAATGTATGTATTGTTTTTGAAATTGCAAAGATTCTCGCTGCAAAAACAAAGTTTTTTTTGATAGATATCAATTTTTGCAACAGAACGCGTATAAAAGAAGAAGGCGCAAAGGAAACGGGATCCTTTACGCCTTCTTACCAATTAAAAAACTTGCGGTTTTTATCCTAGGTACTTTGTAAGTATATTGATGTTGGCATCGTCGCGCAGGCGGCGCAACGCGCGTTCTTTTATCTGGCGCACACGTTCGCGGGTGAGACTGAGCGAGTTGGCTACTTCTTCGGCAGTCATTTCGTTGCAACCTATTCCGAAAAGCATCTTTAGCACTTGCTGCTCGCGGTCGGAAAGAGTGCCGAGGGCTGTGTCAAGGTCTTTCGACAGCGACTCCCTTTCCATGTTGTTGTCGGTAGTGGGCGCGTCTTCGTCGGTCATGATGTCGATGAGCGAGTTGGAATCGTCGTCCTGGAAAGGAGCGTCGACCGAGACTTTCTTGCCGTTGGTGGAAAGCGATTCGCGCACTTTTGCCTCGTCGGTATCGAGAATCTCCGCAAGTTCCTGCACCGACGGACGGCGTTCGTTGGCCTGCTCGAAACTTACGATGGCTTTGGTAAGTTTGCTCTGGAAACCAACTTGGTTGAGCGGCATTCGCACGATGCGGCTTTGTTCGGATATGGCCTGAAGTATGCTCTGGCGTATCCACCACACGGCGTAGGAGATGAACTTGAAGCCACGGGTCTCGTCGAATTTGCGGGCTGCCTTGATAAGTCCGAGGTTCCCTTCGTTGATAAGGTCGTTGAGCGCAAGTCCTTGATTCTGGTATTGTTTTGCCACACTCACCACGAAACGCAGATTTGCCCGAGTCAGTTTGTCAAGCGCTGCACGGTCGCCTTTGTGGATTTTCTGGGCAAGCTCTACCTCCTCGTCGGTCGATATCAGCTCTTCGCGTCCAATTTCCACCAAATACTTGTCAAGCGCGGCATTCTGCCGGTTCGTAATGCTTTTGTTAATCTTTAATTGCCTCATACAATATTCTAAAAGTGCGCGAAATTACGCATTTGTTTTTATCCGTCAAAATCTCAAACGTATTTTTTTGTGTTTTATTTTGCGGAAGCATTGTTTTTGTCATAAAATCTTTTTCCTTTGACGTGAATCGTTTTGACATATCCTCGTTTTGGGGAATGTAAAACCGTTGGCGGAATAACTTGTATGCGCATGGCGTAAAAATTGTATGCGTATAGCGCAAAAATTCTGTGCGCACAGCGTAAAAATTATATGCGCAAAGAAAAAAA
>CAZDOH010000131.1:0-3283 GCA_964507005.1 uncultured Prevotella sp.
CGCTTTTTTCCGGCTGCTCCAGCTTGTCGAGCATTTCCATACCAGCCAATATAAAGAGCGTCGAGGACGATGCTTTCGACGGTTGTACCTCACTTGCCACACTAATCATCGAAAACGACACGGACACGCTGTCTTTGGGAAATAGTTACAAGGCGCCACTTTTTGAAGATTGCCCTCTCGACAGTGTGTATGTGGGTACGCACATAAGCTACAATACATCGAGTTCTTACAGCTACTCGCCTTTTTATCGCAACACAACGCTGCGAGCAGTGCGTCTCGGAGATAATGTAAGCAAGGTGTACGACAACGAATTTTATGGTTGCTCCGGGCTAAAGACTGCCATTATCGGCGAGAATGTGTCGGAAATCGGCAATTATGCTTTCTCGGGATGCAGCAGCATGGAAAGTTTCCTCTTTGGCAAGAATGTACAGACCATCGGCGACGAAGCGTTCTCTGATTGTACTGCCCTTACGAAGCTGGAATCGCATAGTGCTACGCCACCAACTTGCGGCACAGAGGCGTTGGACGACATCAACAAGTGGGACTGCACGCTTTATGTACCACAGAATTCGCTTACAGCATATCAGAGCGCTGACCAATGGAAAGAGTTCTTCTTCATAGAGGCAAAAGAGACTACAGGTATCAGTCAGGTCCGCGGCAACAATGCAAACACGGTGGTTCGCCGATATGACAGCAGCGGCCGCCTGCTGAAGAGACCTTCCGCAGGAGTGAATATCCTGAAAATGAGCGACGGCACAACGAAGAAAGTGCTTGTGAAATAGGCAGTAAAACTTATATTGGAGGTTTCTGATTTTTCCGCTGTGCATACAGCGGAAAAATCAGAAACCTGCGCCTATGGCAAAGATTGCCGGAGTGCGGCTGAAGTCGGGGATGGTGGTCTTGCGCCATTCGGCAATTGTTTTCGTGCGTATTGACTCCGCTTCGCAAGTAACCCCCGCAGCGATGCAGAGGCGCGTCTGCGGTGAAAGCGTCTTGAGAAGCAGCGACACGAACTTGTTGTTGCGGTAGGGAGTTTCGATGAACATCTGCGTCTGCCGCTCTTTCACGGCGCGCATCTCGAAATGCTTGAGCGAGCGCACCCTTTCGCCTTCGTCTATCGGCAGGTATCCGTTGAACGCGAAACTCTGTCCGTTCATTCCCGAAGCCATCAGTGCGAGAAGAATCGATGACGGGCCCACGAGCGGCACTACCTTGAGGTTTTCCTTCTGGGCCAGCGCCACAATCATCGCTCCCGGGTCGGCAACGGCCGGGCATCCGGCTTCGCTTATCATTCCCACGGATTCGCCGTGGCGCAGAGGCTCGAGATGGCGTGAGAATTCCGTCATGTCGCTGTGCTTGCCCATTGTGTAGAATGTCAGACTGTCGATGTCCACCGATTTGTCGACGAATTTCAGGAAACGCCTCGCCGTGCGTATTTCTTCTACTATAAAATGCTTTATGCCGAGAATAATCTCACGGTTGGCCGGCGGAAAGACATAGTCGGCCTTTGTTTCGCCGAGCGTTGTGGGTATAAGATACAAAGCGGGCATCATAGCAATTGCGAAAATTTGTGTTTCTTCCCTACATAATACTGCCACAAGATGCAGCTGCCGTTCATCTCGGGAATTGATGTGGTTGTGGTTTTCTGCATGTTCTCGTTTCTCGACTGCCTGAAGCCAGCGCGCATGCGCTTGAAGTCGTTGCGGGCCTTGCGCACGGCCATGAACGATTTCACGTCTCCGCACAGCAGGAATTTCAGGGCAGCCACGTTGTCGAACACACGTCTGAAAGCCATCACGGCAGTGAGGCGGCGGGGCGGCGTGTTTTTGTAGAGCATAAACAGGTTGTTGCGGAAATTCAGATAGGTTTTCTTCGGGTTGGAAGTCTTGAGCGTAGCTCCCCCTATATGGAACACATAGCTTTGCGGCACGCAGGCTATCTTGCGCCCGCGGCTGCGCAGCCTCCAGCAAAGGTCGATTTCCTCCATGTGGGCAAAGAACCGGGCATCGAGCCCGCCGGTGGCGATATAGTCGTCGCGGCGCACCATAAGCGCGGCGCCCGTAGCCCAAAACACGTCGGCAACGGTGTCGTACTGGCCGCGGTCGGTTTCCACTGTGCCGAAAATCCTTCCGCGGCAATACGGATACCCCCATTTGTCGATGAATCCGCCGGCAGCTCCGGCATATTCGAATTCCGACATGTTGCGGTACGAAAGAATCTTGGGCTGGCATGCAGCGTATTCGGGATTGGCATCCATGAACTCTAGCAAGGGCGCCAGCCAATGGGGCGATACCTTTACATCGGAATTCAGAAGCACCACGTACTGCTCTTCAACTTGCGCCAGGGCCTTGTTATAGCCTTCGGCAAAACCGTAATTCCCGTCGAAGGCAATAAACGCCGTGTCGGGGAAACGGCTTTTCATTACTTCGGCAGAATTGTCGGTGGAGCCGTTGTCGGCAACATACACGGTGGCTTCCTCGGAATTTTCAATCACACCGGGCAGAAACCTCTGCAGCATTTCGGCGCCGTTGTAGTTAAGTATTACGACTGCTATACGTTTCATAATGATATAATGCTTGTCAATGCGCTTTGGCCGGCATTGAAGCCGCCCAGTTTGGCATTCACGAGAGTATTGTCGAGATGCGGCACATTGCCGGCATCAATTTCCACCCGAATGTAATTGTCGGTAAATCCCTGCATTTTGCCCCCGTGCAGTGTATGCTCGAAAAGCACCTTGCGCTCCGTGCCGACATACTTTTCGTAGAAAGCCTTCCGCTTGCGCTCGGAAAGGGCTATAAGCCGCTGCGTGCGCTCGCGCTTGTCGTCGGCCTTTACGATATACGGAATCTTGAGGGCCTGAGTGCCGGGGCGCTCCGAATAGGGGAACACATGCAACTGCGCGAAATCAATCTGCTCGAGAAAGCGGTAGGTTTCCTCGAACAATTCGGGAGTTTCGCCCCGCGTGCCTACTATTACGTCGATGCCTATGAACGCGTCGGGCATGGCGCGATGCACTTCGGAAATCTTCGACGCGAAGAACGCCGTGTCGTAGCGGCGGTGCATAAGCCGGAGCACGGTGTCGCTTCCGCTTTGAAGCGGGATATGGAAATGCGGCATGAACCGGCGCGAGCCGGCACAGTATTCTATTATTTCTTGGGTAAGCAAATTCGGCTCTATCGACGAAATGCGGTAGCGCTCTATACCTTCTACCTTGTCGAGCTCCTTTACCAGCGTAAAGAAATCCTCGCCCTGCTTGCGGCCGAAATCGCCGATGTTCACTCCG
>CAZDOH010000132.1:0-3140 GCA_964507005.1 uncultured Prevotella sp.
CACTGCACTTATGAGGGGCTACATGCCCGCCACCCAATAAAGAAGGCGTCCTTTCTCACAAAAGGACGCCTCTCTCTATAATATAAAATTAACTGACTGCTTATTTGTCGAGTGTGCAGATGCTCACGCGGTTCCAGTCGGGTTCCTTGAACATGTTGCCCACACCCTGGCCTTCAGCCTGTATGCGCGACGACTTGATGCCGTAGTTCTTAACAAGCACTTTCTTTACAGCCTCTGCACGGTTCTTCGAAAGCTTGGCGTTGATTTCTGCACTGCCTTCGGGCGAAGCGTAACCCTTGATCACAACATTTGCATCGGGGTGGTTCTTGAGGTAAGTAGCAACGCGCTCCACGTTGGGCATCTGCGAGCGTTCAATAGTGCTCTTGCCCTGTGCGAAGGTAACGTAGCTTTCAAGGTCGCGGTTTACGATGTTGTTGTTAACAACTTCGGGCTTGCGATTCTTGCAGTCGTTGAGTTCGCTCTGCAGTTTTGCGTTCTGTGCCTTGAGGTTGTTGATCTCGCCGTTGAGGCCGTCAACCTGTCCGCGCAAAGCGTTGATTTTCGAATTCAGACCATCAACCTCAGCCTGGTCGTACTCCTTAACGTTCACGAAGTTGTGTGTACCGTTGCTTGTAGCGAACTTGTAGGTAACGCCGGCAGTAAGTTCCACAGCAGAGTGGTTCACGTTGTAATTCAAAGGATGAACGGTGTTGTCGCCATCGAGAACCCAAGTAATTGCAGGCTTGATGTTGATCTGCCATGCCTTAGCCTCGCCAAGGTTGAAGTTGAAGTTCAAGCCAGTCTTCGAACTGAAACCGTCCAGACCGTTGTTGTCTGCACCATTAAGATAGAAATGAGTGTAGCCAGCACCGAAATATGCTTCCACTTCAAAGAAACGGGGTTCGCCTTTGTAGCCGCCGAAAAGATTTGAAAGGTTGAACTTGTTGAGAAGCATCACCTGAGTAGCGTCGAATGCAGTTTTGCTTTTACCGAATTTTGATTCGGGGAACATTGTGCCGAGTTTGTCGTAGTTGAAGCCCGTTTGGCCCTGCACTGCAAGTGCATAAACCGGAGTGAACCACTTCGAAAGTTCAAGAGTAACGGTGGGACGCATGCTTCCAAAGAAAGCGTGGTTAACTGTGGGGGTGATTACACCGCCCGAGATGCCGAGCGTCCAGTTGTCACCGAACTTGTTGCCTTTAACGGCAGACTGTGCGTTTGCGGAAACCATGGCCACGCAAACGGCGAGAATTGTAAACAACTTTTTCATTGTCAATTTGGTTTAATAATACCTGTTTGAATTTGGTGGTGCAAAATTAGGCATTCCGTTTTTTCTGCAAATCAGCCGTAAATGTTTTTTATATGTTTTCCCCCTAGAGTTTTACGATTTTTCATGGTGTCGCTTTCATTTTGACACCGGCAAATTGCAAAATCCCATTTTCAATGTTCCGGAAAACTCTCATGCTTCCGGAACAAACAGCCCACAACTTCTTTGCGGCATTGCACTGGAAATTGAAGCGAATTGGTTATCTTTGCCCTTATAACTTACAACAACAAACAATTCATAACACCATGGCAGACCAAAACGACCAGAACAAACTTGAAATCAACGTGCCCGCCGAGCAGATGGAGGGCGTATATTCAAACCTTGCAGTAATAACCCATTCGAGCGCCGAATTCATCTTCGACTTCATCCGTGTGATGCCCGGCACCACCAAAGCCCCCGTGAAGTCGCGCGTGGTTATGGCTCCCGAGCATGCCAAGCGCCTGATGTTCGCGCTGCAGAGTAATGTGCAGAAATACGAGCAGGCTTTCGGGGAGATACGTTTTCCTGGGAATCCCTCAGTGAAAGTAAACGGCGAAGCCTAAAGGCATCGTCCTCCGAATCCGGGGCTGGAGAAAAGTCACACGGCTTTTTTCCTGCCCTCGTTTTTTGCTACTGGGACGCATTGCCGCAACATTTGCCTTGCCGTCACGCTTGTTTTTCATAACTTTGCGCATACGTAAAAAACAAACAACAACATGACATTAAGAAACACCCTCGCGGCAACATTCATAGCACTCGCCGCAACAATATCAGCAAGCGTGACCCTACCGCCCGAAGGCTCGTGGATACGCCCCACCGATGAATCGATAGTATATGTAGGACGCGTTAGCTTCCGTAACCCCGACGCTCCATCGTTCAACTTCCCCGGTACCGAGATACGCGCAGGCTTCACCGGCACATCACTCAAGATGGTGTGCAAACCCCTGACCGGATACTTCATGGTGAGCATCGACAACTGCCCGGCATTCAAAGTGGGCTTCAATGCCGCCAAAGACTCGGTGGTGACCGTTGCCGCCGCCCTTCGCCCCGGCAAGCACACCGTAAGGGCAATGTACGTTATCGAAGGGCTAGACCGCAAAGGCGACTTCCGCGGATTCATAGTCGACAAGGGCTGCAAACTCTTCAAGCCCACCCTGCCCAAGCACCGCATAGAATTCATTGGCAACTCCATCACCTGCGGTTTCGGTAACGAGGCATTGCGCAACTCCGATCCCTTTGAATTCGAAACCGAAAACCACTATTACACCTATGCCAACATCGTTAGCGACAAACTTGACGCCTTGCACACCGCCATAGCCCGTAGCGGCATCGGAGCCTACCGCAATGCCGGCGGACCGCGCGAAGGCAATGCCGACAACATACGCAACGAATATCCCTACACCATTCTCTACGACCATAGCGAACGCTGGGACTTTACCCGCTTCACTCCCGAGGTGGTGTGCATCAACATCGGCACCAATGACCTCTCAACACCAAACTTCGACATATCACTCTACGAAAGCGCCTACCGCGAACTGGTTGCCACCGTACGCAGCCACTATCCCAACGCTTCGATAGTGATGCTCACCGGCAGCATGCTGCAGGGCGAAGTAAACGAACTGCAGAAAAAGACGCTCAACACCATTGCCGACGATCTGAAGAAAGCGGGCGACAATAAAATCTACCGTCTCGACTTCACTCCTCAGAGCGGCGATTTAGGCTACGGCGCATGCTGGCATCCAAGCTACAAGCAACACCAGAAAATGGCCGACGAACTGCTGCCGCTGCTGCAAAAACTGCTGAAATAACGCTGCCGTATTCCCTCAGACTTAAA
>CAZDOH010000133.1:0-3094 GCA_964507005.1 uncultured Prevotella sp.
AATTACGAACTCCAAGCAACTGCAAATTGAACTGGAGAAAATCCGTAAAGATGGGTATGCTATTGATGACGAAGAAAGCGACGTTGGGCTTTTCTGCGTAGCCGTCCCTATTTTTTCAGCCGAGAACACAGTCGCGTGTGCAATCAGTGTTTCAGGTATTAAGCCTAGGCTTAAACAAGCATTAGATTACGGGATTGTACAGGAGTTGAAACAAGTAGCGAACATTATCTCTAAAGTTGCATTTAACTACGACGCATCGATAATATAATGTGCTTATCGGGTTAACTCAGCCAAGCGCAAGATATTGTGCAAGTCCGAAATATCGGACAGCCTCCATGGAATAATATTCTCAGAGCACAAGAGGAGGACATTACTATGGCGGCGGCTGATGGAGTAATATCAAAGAGTTTCATTCTCGGTACATTTCCGAGGAGGCATGCAGAGCAGAACTCTTTTGTCGGCGCTTTTCGGATAGGTTCGTCTGTCCGAAATGCGGCTGCACGGAATAGGAACACCTATCAATGCCGGGCATGCCGTCACCAAACCTCGGTAGCTGCGGAAACCATTACATCGAACTCGTTTGCCCCTAACTGTCCAGTTTTAGGCAATCTGCTTATGCGTTACCGATAAACGAAGAGACGAGAAGTGCCAGTTATGCGGGATCGTAGAGATGGACGATTGCTTTATCGGCAGCCCGGCGCATGACGGAAAGTGCTGTCGCGACACAGATAAGCAGAAAGCTGTCATTGCTCTTTCAATCCTTGTGCCGCCGCGCCTCCGGCCTGGAAGTCTCCTCAATCCTGACCCATCTGCGGATCATACCGCGAAAGTTTCTTTTCGGTATTCCTTCTGGTGTCTCCGGCCATTTCCCTTTTCGATACATTTCAACGCACATTCGATTGTACTCGTAATTGTATTTCATATAGCAATACTCCTAATACCGAGTGTCCAGTGTTGGGGGTAAATATCGATTTGCATTGGGTACGCAAAGCTGTCGGTAATCTGAAAACTTTCCTGCTTGGTACATACCACGGCAGATGCACGGAACTTCAAGCCTATCTTGACGAATTCTGCTTCCGCTTCAATCGCTGCGAGTTTGGCAATCAAATTTTTCTTCGTCTCGCCGTAGCTGTCGCTACATCTTGTATGTTGCTGAGCTAATTCGATATACGCATAATATTAATCATTACTACGCATAGAGTCCGTGATTCTATCTGCCAAGAAAGTGCGCAGGAGCTATTATTGCCAGTATAATATTGTGGAATAAGCTATGTAATTAGGCTTTAGAGAGTAAAATGAAAAACCTTATCAAGTGAACATAGTTACAGTATTCTGCTGAATCAGATGAAATTACGCTTGTAACATATGCAAGTGGTTACTTGCGTCTTTGGTATATATCTCGGTCGCAGCTTCTGCTCTTTGCTCTGAACTATCCATGCCGCATTTTCCGGCAAAGACATGGTAAACTTATTCTGCGCAGGCATTTTTCAAGTGCATTTCAGTTCCATGCAAAAGCAAGCAAGTCAATCGAGTCGGTATAGACTTTGTCCATTGCAAAACAGCAGTGTTTGTCGCCGCCTCATGGTTTGACATTAGGTACATTGGGGATTGTCTTTGCCTACTGCGCGTTGTCATAAGCCGCCCCATCCATTTTTGCATAAATTTAATATCTGATATTTGCTTTAATTTGTAAGAAATGCTTGCAATCAGCGTTCACTTCTGTTATTATAAGTACAGGTTAAGAACTCCTATCAGAAAATGTTACTTACAAGGGCAGCTTGGTAAGTATGAAGTTAAATTTCAAAATTAGATTGGCAGGTCCCTTCTGGTTTTATCGTGCCTACTTGTCTTACGGCCAGCAAATGCGAAAGGCAGTTGATGCAAATGTTGCGTAAGGTAGCGCCAAGGCGGTTTTTCGCCGGAAGTCGTCATTCGCTTAAATTTGCAATTTATTAGATTCAAGGAGATATAAGAAAATGTTTAAGAATTTGTTCAAAGCAAAATCTGCTAGGGATACGAGCCAAGAAGGGAAAAAAGTTCAAAAAGAATCTACATCTGCAACGAAAGACGCCCATGCCGAATTGGAAGCGCAGCTGAAGAAATTGCTAGAGAAAAGAGATACTTCAAAAACAGATTGAAAGCGGATTGGATAACAGCCAATTCAATCAAAATCAAAAATTCCGGAACACGGCTATATATTATCGTGTTTCCGGCATAATATCAAGAAAGAGGTAAGATTCTATGGCAAACTACAAATCTTTATTTACTCGGCACATGGACAGTGAGGGCATTAAGTACACAGATGTCAATGAGTACGCAGTCAGAGTAGGTTATAATGCAAAAAACATGTCTAGCGTCTCCATATATGTATTCTTTGATAAGGACAATGAACCGCTGGTGACTTTGAAGTGCTGGGAAATCGCCAAGTTTGACGGTGAAAAACGTGCAGCCGGCATTCTTGCATGCAACGATGTGAACAATCGCTATCGTTGGACTAATTTCTACATTGATGACGACGGAGATGTCAATGCCCAGATTGATACCTATGTTGACGAGAGAAATTGCGGAACTCTTTGCACTAATCTTGTCGGACGTATGGTCAGCATCATCGATGGGGCTTATCCGACCTTTATGCAAGCCCTCTGGAGTAAGTGAAGCGAATTTTCCGGCTTCAGATTTTGCTATGATATTCAATTAGTGAACTTCCTTTGTGCTTCTCAGGAAAATATCCACTAAATCTCTACTTTCAATAACTTTATATAAGCAATGAGGAAGAACTTAAAATGAAAATGCCAAGTAATGAATACAACAGCCTGATACGGTTAATTTCTGAATGGAGCGGAACGAAGGAAGAACTTCAGCGCATTTATGATAATATTGCATTTAAATATGATGATGGACCAGAAATGCTCTACTGGCTTGATAAACACCAGCGCAAATGGACCATGTATTTGCATTAACACGTACGATAAAAAATAACAAACTTAAGTACAAGGAGCTGTAGCAAAATGAAAATTTTGCGCAGCTCCTTTATTACAGGCGAATGAAAGAAAAAGGCGGCAGATTTCAAGGGAATGTTGAAAACTACCGCGAC
>CAZDOH010000134.1:0-3059 GCA_964507005.1 uncultured Prevotella sp.
AAATGTTATAAGCCGACAGACGGCTGCCGATATCCGCGAAACTGAAGCAGCGGGGCTGGTCTGCAAAACCGCGGACATAGACAGTGCAGAGTCAACAAAAATGCTGACTGATTTTCTGGCACATTCCATAATGAAAAAACTCGGCGACAAGGATTTCTCTGTCGAAGAAAAAATAGGCATGGTAAACGATGTACTCGAGAAAACGCAAATGTCCGACGAAGATGCCATCGAAGTTCCCCGGCTTCTTTCGGCCGTGATAAGCCGTCAGCGTCAAGTTACCCTAGAAGCTACTGCTACGGATTTGGTACGGCCAAGGTCGGGTTTCCGTGTGAGTAATCTTTTCACCGGAGGGCAGTCGGAGATTTCGCTCGGCGCGGAAATCATGCGTGACATCGCTTCTGCCGACAATATCTGCATCATCGTCTCGTTTCTCAGGATGTCGGGCATCAGAATGATTCTTGAGGATTTGAAGAACTTTTGCAGCCATCCCGGACATACCCTGCGCGTCATCACTACTACATATTGCGGTGCCACCGAAGCAAAAGCCGTGGAGCATTTGGCGGCCCTGCCGAATACAGAAATCCGCATATCGTATAACACAAAGATTGAACGCCTGCACGCCAAGTCGTATATATTTGAGCGGAATTCTGGATTCAGTACGGCATACATCGGTTCGTCAAACCTCTCGCGGTCGGCGCAGACCGATGGTCTGGAGTGGAACATTCGAGTGACAAACGTTGAAAATCCACATATAATAAAGTCGGCCATGGCAACCTTCGAACGCTATTGGGACAGCGAAAATTTTGAGGATTTCCGTATAGGAGGCATTAAAAAGTTTTGTCATGAGCTTGAGCTTCAGCGTAAGCCCCCAAGCGACAGTTTTATGCTTCAGCATTATCAGGTGTTGCCGCATCAGAAGATAATCCTTGACCGCCTGCAGGTGGAACGTGACGAATGCGGTCTCTACCGCAACCTTGTCGTGGCGGCCACCGGTACGGGAAAAACTGTCATTTCGGCCTTCGACTACAAACACTTCTGCGACGCCAATCCCAGCGCCCGCTTGCTTTTTGTAGCCCACCGCGAGGAAATTCTTAAACAGTCGGCATGCACTTACCGCAGCGTGCTTCGGGATGCCAATTTCGGCGAACTCTGGGTAGGCAATTACGCTCCGCATACGAACCTAGACCATCTTTTCATTTCGGTCGCAACGTTCAACAACAATTTCACAAAGTTCAAACAACTCGGCGCTGGCTATTACGACTATATCGTCATCGACGAGGCCCACCATGCCGCCGCCGATAGCTACCGCAAGTTGGTGACGTTCTTTACGCCGAAGATACTACTTGGACTCACAGCTACACCCGAGCGTATGGATGGCCAAAGCCTTCTGCCTGATTTCGGCGGTAAGGTGAGCGCAGAGATACGCCTGTCGCAGGCACTCGACGAGGGCCTACTCACGCCTTTCCAGTATATATGCATTTCCGACCCAACCGACATTTCGGGAGGCGAACTGTGGCACAATGGGAAATACATTGTAGACCGGCTTACCGACAAACTTTGCAACGAGGAACGAGTGGGGCTTGTTGTGCAGAAACTGCAAGAATATCTTCCCGACGAGCACAAATGTCATGCACTCTGCTTTTGCTCCGACAAGCGGCATGCACGCTATATGGCCGAAATGCTTCGGCGGCAGGGACTGAAAGCCGAAAGTCTTACGTCCGACTCTTCCTATGAGGATCGCGTTAAACTTAACCGCGATTTGGGCACTGGCCGTATCAACTATCTGTGCGTGGTTGACATGTTCAATGAGGGTATTGACATCCCGCAAGTTGACACGGCGCTTTTTCTGCGACCCACCGACAGCCTTACGGTCTATCTGCAGCAATTGGGGCGAGGACTGCGTCTTTATCCAGGAAAGAACTATCTCACGGTGCTCGATTTTGTGGCGCAGGTTAACCGCCAGTATGACTTCGCCAGCCGTATACGCGGAATATCGAAGAAGCCGTGGAACCACAGGAAAGAAACCCTACCGCTGCTACCGGCCGGCTGTTCCATCTATATGGAGCCGAAGGCAAAGGAGCGCATAATACAATGCATCAACAATGCTGTCTACAACAAGGCGCGGCTTGTGAAAGAACTGCGCATGTACGATAGCACTCCTACGTTGTCGGAGTTTGTAGGAGCCAACGGGCAGGATGTGCGGCTGATATACAAAAACCGGATGTGCTGGACGTTGCTCAAGTGCGAGGCCGGCAAGTGCATCGGCTATACCGGCGATAGCGTTGCCAGGCAAATTGCCTCGGGAATATGCAATCTCGTACATGTAAATTCAGTAAGTTTCATCCGGTTTGTACGTGCCTATTTGCGTGACGGTTGCCGGGTGACTGAAACAAATGAAACCGACAGGCATTTCGCATTGATACTCTATTACGCATTGTTTAGGGAAAGTATCGGCAAAACAAAATACCATGATATATACGAAGCTCTTGCAACGGTGAATCGTTACCCGCTCTTCAAGCAGGAAATAGGGGAGCTGATGGACTATCTCGCCGATAATTTGGAATTCAAAACGTATCGTATGGACGACTCGGTACTACCTTCCGGCCTGGAACTCTACGGCTGTTACACCAGGGAGGAAATATTCACATTCTTCAACCGCCAGACGGCCGAAAGGAAGATGCAGGGCAGCGCTGTAGGCGTGTTCAATATCGACGAGCTGAACACCGAACTGTTCTTCGTGACTCTCAACAAGTCCGACAAGGACTTCTCGCCCACAACACAGTATAACGACTACTTTATCAGCATGAGGCGCTTCCATTGGCAGTCGCAAAACACAATGTCACACAGCAACAATGGGGCGCGGTATGTTAACCAGCGCGCCAACGGCAGGCGATTCCTGCTCTTTGTGCGTGAGGCGAAAAGAGACGGCTTCGGCAATACAATGCCTTACTACTGCATGGGGCTGGTAGACTATATCAGGTCGTTTGGCAATTTCCCGATGAATATTGAGTGGCAGATGCAGGCTCCGGCGCTAGCGAAATTCATCAAAGCGGTGTAGA
>CAZDOH010000135.1:0-3003 GCA_964507005.1 uncultured Prevotella sp.
AGGCGCAGCCTATATTATGACACACCGGCGGCCTTGCCTAGTCTCAGCCTATATCATGCCGCATGCTTCGGCAGCGTTGTGTGGAGTGGGGGCTGACGGCTTCGCGGGATTTTTTGTAATTTTGCACTTGGTTTTCAGAGGAGACACTAAATCGTTTTAATGAAAGACAGGATAATTTCTTTTTGCTGGCAGCATTTGCTGCTGCTTGTGTCGTTGTGGATAATGACTCTTGGCGTGGCGGTATGCGTGCGTTCCATGCTCGGTTCGAGCGTCATCAGCGTGCTTCCCTACGTGTTTGAATGCGCCGGCAAGGCGCGCCTTGTGCCCGGGCTTACGATAGGGCAGTACACCTACATCATGAACGCCCTGCTGGTTGTGGGGCAGATACTCGTGCTGCGGCGCCGCTTCGAGCCCGTGCAGCTTTTCCAGTTGCTGGTGGGCTTCGTGTTCGGCACGCTCATCGACATCAACATGCTTCTCACTTCGTGGCTTGTCCCTGCGGCGCTGTGGCAGAAGGCTGCGGCGCAGATAGCGGGGTGCACCGTGCTGGGCGCGGGCATTGCCCTTGAGGTGCGCTGCGGCAGTGTCACCATGCCGGGCGAGGGCTTCCCGGTGTCGATAAGCCGCGTCACGGGCGTGGAGTTCCCCAAGGTGAAGATATGCGTCGACGTGAGCCTCGTGGTGCTCGGCGTGGCGGCATGCTATGCCTTCTTCGGCTGCTGGCTGTGGCACATCGTGGGCGTGGGCACGCTGTTTGCCATGTTCTACGTGGGCAGCGTGGTGAAAGTCGTGGGGCGCCACCTGAAGTGGTTCGAGCGCATCCTGGCCTACCGCCCGGGCTTCCGCCGCTACATCTACGGCCTCGCCCGCTTCATCTACAAGGGCTGAGCGGGGACCGGGAAAAGAAAAAGCCGGCACGTTTTGTGCTTTCGGCAAAACCGTGTATATTTGCATTGTTAAACGTTTAACAAGTAGCGTATTATGGCATTGGAAGTTAGAAGCATTCCCGTACTTACCGGTGAAACTGCGGAGCGTTTCGTACGCGAAGCCGAGGAGAACGAGCGCAATCCGCGTAGGAAGGCGTTGAGAATGTCGTTTGCCGACGTAGAAAAAATCCTTGCACGTTCAACTGCCAAACTGAAAGCAAATGGAGGAAGAAATCCGTTTGCAAAGTAATTGCTCGCTCTATCGCCTTACTGGTAGCGGGGAACTTGATTCGTTTTGTTGTGGAGACAAGGACCTTGACGATTTCTTTCATCGTGAGGCATGTCTTTACGACGGGCAACTGCTGGGCAAAACCTATTTCTTTGCCACGGAAAAAAACGGGAGGGACGAAGTGGTGTGTGCCTTCACTTTAGCCAACGACAGCATTAAAGCTGCCTTGATTCCCAATTCTTCGAAAAACCGGATACAGAGGAAAGTGCCGAACTCGAAACGGACAAGGAGCTATCCCGCAGTGCTGATAGGGAGACTGGGCGTGGCCGAAGAATACCAGGGCTCTCCGCACGGCATAGGCTCGCAGACTATAGACTACATAATATCGTGGTTCTTGCTGCCCGACAACAAGACCGGATGCCGCTTTATTGTCGTTGACGCTTATAACACCGAAAAAGTGCTGAACTTTTACGGGAAAAACGGATTCCGATTCCTTTATTCCACCGAAGAGCAGGAAAAGACGGCAAACCATATCCCCGCGGAGCAGCGTCTCGCGTCGCGGATGATGTATCTCGATTTGCTGGGATATGCCGGGTGAAACATAGACTTTTTACAGGCTTCCGCCGCTACATTTACGGCCTCGCCCGCTTCATCTACAAGGGCTGAGCCGGGCCTGGCTTTTATGCCTCTCCCGCGTTTTTTCGTGAGGGATAAATGTCGCGAAATACATTTTTATGAGGGAATAAGTGTTGCTGCGATACACTTTTATGAGGGAATAAGTGTGCTGGCGATACACTTTCATGAGGGAACGGGCGTTTCTGCGCGCGGGCGGCACGGGGCTTTTCGGGGCTTTCAGTCGCGGCTGGGCGTCGTGTTTTCGCGGCTGGGCGTCGTGTTTTTTGCGGCTGTGCGGGCGGCTTTCGTTTTTTATCACTACATTTACACCCTCAAAACTGCGAAAATTTACACACTCATGAAAAAGCTCCTTTTCCCCGCCATTGCCGTTGCGGTGCTTTCGCTCTCCACCGCCGGATGCGGCATGTCGCCCTCGAAGCAGGGCGAAGACTCGCTGGCTGCCGACAGCGCCGACACTGCCGTTGCCGATACCGCCACAGCCGCTGCCAATGTGCCGCTGCCCACCGACAGCGTCAGCCGCCACATGGCGAAAGACTCCACCATTGAATGCAACTACATCGTGGACTACCCCAGCGGCAGCGACAAACTGGCCCAGGGCGTGAGGAAATTCATTGCCGAGAAGCTCGACGAAACCTACATGCCGCGCATGCAGGCCGAAGACGGCAGCAGGAACCGGAGCGAATACCCGGCCTACAGCGGCTCGCTGGCCGGCGGGCGCAAACTGGTGGACTTCTATACCGCCGGCACCATGCGCTATCTGCAGAAATTCCGCGAGGAGTCGAAGGATGACTTCGGCGAATACGAAATGCCGCCCCTGTACCAGACGATAAAGGTGCGCAAGGTTGCCGACGAGCCGCACTACGTCACCTACCGCATCACCGACGACAGCTACCTCGGCGGGGCCCACGGCTCGTTCTGCAACTGGAACATCAACATCGCCAAGAGCACGGGCAGCCCCGTGACGTATACGGTGGACTCCACGCGCATCAAGGCCCTGCAGCCGCTGCTGCGCAAGGGCGTGCTGCGCTACGTCAAGGAATGCGGCGAAACCGGGGCCACGCTCAAGACGCTCAACAACTACCTGCTGCTGCCCGACGACGGACTGATACCGCTGCCCGCCAACACGCCCTATATCGAGAAAGACAGCGTCTGCTTCGTCTACCAGCAATACGAGATTGCCTGCTACGCCATGGGCCTCGTGTCGTTCAACAT
>CAZDOH010000136.1:0-1505 GCA_964507005.1 uncultured Prevotella sp.
ATCCTCGGGTTCCTTCCCGTTGGTCAGTCACCCGAGGTTATGCTTGTTGGCCTCCTTCGGAGACCTCAAGAACGCACACTACAAGGCTACATATTTACCAGCGACGCTGCATCCCCGAAGGGGGGAAAAAATTAACATAACCTCGGGCGACTGACCAAAGGGAAGAAGCCCGAGGATAGGATGCAGCAGTAACTTCGTCCTCGGAAAGGGCGAACACAGGCGGCAATGCTTCTACGCGGCGAAATGAGGACGCGAATCTGAGTTAATCTGAAAGTTCGTGCAATTTGGACTCTTTTCTGCACCGCGGGCGACAGATGCAATTTTCGTTTTTTGGTGTAAAAATTTTACACCCCAAGCATTAAACGCCTGATTATCACCGTCAATTTGTAAAACGTAAAAAACGCATTGACGCAAAAACACGGTTTTTTCTCTATAAATAAATAATATATTATTATATATTCACTCCGGGGACTATTTCTATCAAAAATTTGCAGAAAACGTGTTTTTACGTTTTACAAATTGACGGTGAGTATCAAGCAGTTAAGCTAAACCTGTAAAAAACCGTTTTTACCGAATTGTAGAACTAACTCATTTATAGCGACTTAGAAAAAGCACAAAATTGCGCATTTTGGGGCGAATTTCGTGCAATTCGGAACGCCAAAACACTTGCTTTCGGTTACAGGGCGCAACAATTAATGCCCAAGCGCATTTGCCGAACATGCGAATGCAGCGGCAGCTCCCGCAATAAAAACTTTTCGCACAGTAGCTTGTTCCACGCGGAATGAGTATCTTTGCATAGAGAGTCATTATCATGGTCATGACGCAAGGCTTCTGGACACCAGTGCTGCAGTACTATGAATAAGACAAAAAGTCAAAACCCGCTTATACACACCGCTTTCTGCAAAAGCGGTGACCCCCGGATATTTTTCCGGCCCGAAGTGCGATGATCGACAAGAACCGCGTATATTGGTTTCCGATGCGCGTCACCTACGGCCGGCATCTTAAAGTGAAGGAGTACCTCGACAGCGAGCAAATCGAGAATTTTCTGCCCATGACCACGCGCACCGTAAAGACCAACGGCCGCATACGCCACAAACGGGTGCCCGCGATAAGCAACCTTATTTTCGTGCGCCACACCATGGCAAAGCTCACCGACTTGAAGCAGCAAAGCGCCGTGGCCGCACCGCTGCGCTACATGACGCGCCGCCCCCTAGCGGCAGGCGACGCCCCCGCCGAAATCATCACCGTGCCCGACAGCCAGATGGAAAACTTCATAAAGGTGGCATCGGGGCCCGAGAACGAGATAACCTACCTCACCGGCAAAGAACTGGCAGGCAAAGCCAACGGGACGGTGACGATAACCTCTGGTCCGTTTGCCGGAGTGCACGGCACGATAAAGCGCATCCACGGCAACCGCCGCGTGGTGGTGGAACTCGAAAACCTCGGCGGGGCATGCATAAACTTCGTGCCCAAGGCATGCATGGCAATGGAAGAACAACCCACCG
>CAZDOH010000136.1:1605-2940 GCA_964507005.1 uncultured Prevotella sp.
AGAGCGATGAAAAGCAATCCGCTAATCAACGAGACCCTTCTTCAAATGAAATTCGCCCGCATCATCAACATACTTGCCGGGCAACTGGGCGTCACCCCGCAAAAAGCGCTGAAAATATTCTACTCCACCAACGTATACAAATACATGAGCAACCTCGAGTTTCATCTTCACAACCGCAGCGACCTCTACTGCGCCGACGAAGTAATGCTCGAACTGCAAAACAGATAACCCAATGGCCGAAAAATCCCAAAGCAACAACCCAGGCAAAGAAATAATAACCGTAACGTCGCCGCTGCTTCCCGACCTCGAGGAGTTTCACGGTTACCTTAAACAGATATGGGACCGCAAGTGGATAACCAACAACGGCGATTTCCACAAAAAGTTTGAAGCCGCACTTGCCGAGTTCCTCAAGGTTCCGTACGTAAGCCTGTTCACCAACGGCACCCTGCCGCTAATCACGGCGCTTCAAGCCCTGCGCATAACGGGCGAAGTAATCACCACCCCATACAGTTTCGTGGCCACCACACACGCCTTGTGGTGGAACGGCATCAAGCCGGTGTTTGTCGACATCGACCCGAAAACGGGAAACATATCCCCCGACCATATCGAAGCGGCAATCACACCGCGCACTACGGCCATAATGCCAGTCCATGTCTACGGCAAGCCCTGCGACACCGAGGCGATACAAAGCATAGCCGACAAATACGGGCTGAAAGTGATATACGATGCCGCGCATGCTTTCGGCGTGGAGGTAAACGGCAAGAGCATCCTCAACGCCGGCGATTTGAGTACCCTGAGCTTCCATGCCACAAAAGTGTTCAACACCATTGAAGGCGGAGCCATGGTGATGCACGACGAAAAGACAAAGAAACGCATCGACTACCTCAAGAATTTCGGCTTTGCCGGAGAAACGGAAGTGGTAGGCCCTGGCATCAACAGCAAGATGGACGAGGTAAGGGCCGCATACGGACTGCTGAACCTGAAGCAAGTGAACCAAGCCATAGAAGCGCGCCACCGCGTGGCGATAAAATACCGCGAAGCGCTGAAAGGCGTTGAGGGAATAACCTTCTTCGAAGACATGCCCGGCGTAAAGCACAACTACAGCTACTTCCCCATCTTCGTCGATGCAGAAAAGTACGGCATGACACGCGATGAACTGTATTTCAAGATGAAGGAAAACAACGTATGGGGACGCCGCTACTTCTACCCGCTCATAAGCGAGTTTTCCACTTACCGCGGCCTGGAAAGCGCAGCGCCGGAAAACCTGCCCAACGCCCATAAGATGGCCAATTCCGTCATCTGCCTGCCCATGCACCACGCACTGAGCGACGAAGA
>CAZDOH010000137.1:0-2749 GCA_964507005.1 uncultured Prevotella sp.
TTTGCTTCGCATTTCGTACCTTTGCGGTATAATATTATTTTCTTTATAGTTGTACCCCCTCCCGTCGTGATGACGCGAGAGGGTAATTTTTGCGCAGGCATCAAAAATCAAATAAATCAAAAAACTTTTTCCGCGTTTTCGTGTTCCCCGCTCCCTGCTGCTGCAAGTTTAAACGAAAAGTGAGATTATTTAACGCCCCTGTACGGCAATTACCCGTAACTTTGCCGCGTAAATCAGTATTATGGACGTGAAGAGATTATTGGCGGTTGCCGCCGCTGCCCTTGCGGCTACGATGCCGGCTGGGGCCGACGATGTCTACGACTTTTTCAAGGCCCGTCTCAGCGGCGAGCCAGCTGTGTATTCTGCCGGCAAGAAGAAGCTTTCGCAGAAGGAAGTGCAGCAGCAGCGCGTGCAGGTGTGGAAGACTTGGCGCAAGGCCGTGCGAAAGGTTGATGCCGACACTCTGGCACGCATGAACAAGGACAGCCTTACCGCCACGGGCAAATGGCGCCTTCCGCCCGACCTTGAAAACGACGCCACCATGAACTATACGCTCTTCAGCAAGGGAGCGCGCCCCTCGGCAGGCTATCCGCTGATTGTGTACCTCCACGGCTCGGGCCCCAAGGAGCAGGAATATGCCAACGGCCTCAAGCTCACGCGCGAATTCCGCGACGCGCCGTCGGTGTATTTCGTGCCGCAGATTCCCAACGAGGGGTGATATTACCGCTGGTGGCAGAAGGCCAAGGTGTGGGCGTGGCAGAAACTGCTGCGCCAGGCTTTGGCGCAGGGCGATGTCGACCCCGACAGGATTTATCTCACCGGCATCAGCGAGGGGGCTTACGGCACGCAGCGCCTCACGGCGTTCTTTGCCGACTATCTGGCTGCCGGCGCGGCTCTGGCAGGAGGCGAACCGCTGAAGAACGCCCCCGCCGAAAACTGTGCCAACACTCCCTTCGCGCTTTTCACCGGCGACCACGATGCGGGGTTCTACCGCAGCAAGCTCACGCAGTACACCCGCGATGCCTTCGACTCGCTGGCAGCCGGCAGCGCCGCCCTGGGCGACAGCCTCTACCGCCACAATGTGCAGCTCATAGCCGGGCGCGGCCACAGCATCGACTACAGCGTTGCCACGCCGTGGCTGGTGAAGTTCACGCGCAATCCCTACCCGAAGTACGTGGCGTGGGAAGACTTCGAGATGGACGGCTGCCGCCGCAACGGCTTCTACAATCTGCTCGTGGAAGCGTCGCCCGCCAAGACGCCGCAGGAACGCGTGATGTACGAGGAGCGGATTAAGGGCGACACCATTCTTCTCAACGTGAGCAGCGTGGAATATGCGGTGACCGAGAAGGACAGCGTGTGGGGGATAGAACTGAAGTTCCGGCGCAGCTACACCCCCGTCAGCGAAGGCAAGGTCACGGTGTTCCTCAACCGCAGTCTCGTTGACCTTAACCGCCGCATCACGCTCGTGGCAAACGGCAAGACCGTGTTCAGCGGAAAGGTAGTGGAAAACGAGGCGTCCATCGTCAACAGCTGCGCGGCGTTCGGCGACCCGCGGCGACTTTTCACGGCACAGATTAACGTTGACTTGTCGCTATGAAACGTGCAATGGCTCTCCTTGCCGTGTGTGCGGCGTTTGTCTGCGCTGCGGCGGCAATGCCCCCTGCAGGAGGCGGTTCGCTGAAAGATTCGCTTAAAGATTCCCTGAAAGATTCTCTTAAATACGTCTCCCCCGGCGACATCAGCATCGAGGACGTGTTCTTCTCGCGTTTTTTCGAGACAATATATAATGTAGACTCCACGATGCACTCGCAGCAGGTGGAAGCGGCAGCGGACATCGACACTGCACGGTGGAACCGCGAGCTTGCCGCCATGACGCTTTGGGGCGAAACCTCGGAGCCGGCAACCGACACCTACAACGCCGCAGTGAGAATGTTCCTCGGAAGCCCGCAGTCGGACTATGCCGACGCTGCCGAGCGCGCGCTCTACAACGGGGTGCTTGCCGCGCTCGACACTTCGCGCTGCCACGGCGAGGAATGGCGCCGCGCAGCCCAGGCGGTGCTCGACGCCCCCGCCACGGCCTATGCCTCGCGCGGATGCGACCTTTGGGTGAACCTCTATTTCAGAAACCGGGCGTATGTGAAAAACGATTCGCTCGACATGGTGATACTCCAGAACACCAGTGCGCCCTGGGCCGGAAACGTGTTCGTCTCGGTGAAGTTCAACAGGCCCGCAACCCGCATGCGCCTGCACCTGCGCCTCCCCGCATGGCTGCGCTCCCGGGTGACGCCCTCTTCGCGCTATTCCTTCAGCAAGGCACGCGAATTCTACCAGGTGGTGCTCAACGGCCGCAACCTTGCGCTGCGCGCCTCCGCCGACGGCTACATTACCATCGACCGCGTGTGGCAGGACGACGACGTGGTGAGAATCACAATGCAGACAAATGTGAGGCGCATAACCGACAGCGCCGCCTCGGGCGACAGCGCCGGAAAGTTTGCCGTGCAGGAAGGCCCCGTGGTGTATGCACTCGAAACCCGCGGCGAGCGGAAGTTCTTCGACCCACAGGCTGCCTTCGGAAACAACTACGACAAGGAAGTGCTGCACGCCAACACGCTGGTGACTAAGGGCTATTCCTCGCCCAACACTACTGCCGACACCCCATGGAGCGCCGTGCTCGTGCCCTATTACATAGCTTTCGGGCGCAATGCGGAATCTTCGCAGCTGTGGCTCGAGAAGGTTTCGAAATAAGTTC
>CAZDOH010000138.1:0-2698 GCA_964507005.1 uncultured Prevotella sp.
TGCGCACAAAAAAATAATTCTCTACGCATAAAAGTAAAACCATGTGCCTTTGTTTTGAAAAAGGTGTGCTTTGCTTGCATGCATGCTCTGCCGAAATCAAAACAACAGGCCCGATGCTTGTTTTAAAAACTTTTGTCGTTGTCTTAACAGTAAAACGTAGTTGTACTGTTTTGTAAACCGCGAATTGCAATACCCCCCCCGAAATCACCTTTGTGCCCTGATTCGGAATTTATTTTCAAAAATCCGAAAGTTTTTCCCGTTAAAAAATTGTATTGCAATTGTTATTGGTAAATTTGAAGCGAGACACCTAGGCTTTGTCTGAGCATATCCATGAAAACACTTTGGTGTAAGTAATGAATAAAGTTCAAGGCGATAAAAAGGGACGATACAGAACATATTAACAATTAAATTCCATAGAGTATGAAACGAGGTCTAAAACAACGCTATTTGGCAGCGGTTTTCCTGTCTGCTTTAGTTATGTTAATTTCAGTCCCGCAGATAGCGCGGGCAAATGATGATTACCCGGATTTTATATGGTATGAGCATCAACTTTCTGCCACAGAACCATGGTGGGAAAACTGTTTAGTGATTGTCGACAATGAGAACGATAAAAGATGGATTTCACCAAATCATGACAAAAAGATAGGCCCTGATATATATATAGACGGAGATTCTATTTGTAGCCCTTGGAATGAATTTTGTTGGAAAGATCCGGACTCCTTTAAAAATGAATGCTCAGCAAACGACGGTTGGTGGGGGAATGTGTACACCAGAACTATAAACGGGGTTACTTACACCATAAGATTCTGGAATCCTCGAGACAGTGGCGGAAGAATGTATGTCGGCGTTGCCGTGCATATAGACAAAGTAGCCGTGGGGTCTTCACACAAATTGGAAGTCAGGGGATATTGGGGAACAAGCACGGACGACAAAGTGTATAAAACGGTTTCAAGAACGCTTGATTATAATACGTCCGATTTTACCTCACTGTTTCCCGAGGACAGTATCTCGGCCCGTCGTACAGATGCTAACAATATCAACTTTGATGGTAAGCTGAACTCTTCGTATACTACATATGTAAGAACAACTGACAATGCCGGCAATAACAACAACGGAAAATATTATTCGAACGGTGACAAAAATTTTACTCAGTCTAGATTCTCCTTTTCGGCTAATTACAACGATTTGAGCGATACAAGATACGGATACCATTCCTTCTGGTTCCAGCGTTCTATAGAATTTGATGCCGTTTCTTCTACAGACAAGCATAAGACTACCATAACCTGGCCGAAAACTACAATCTATAAATGGACCAAGTATGACTATTTGCCCGACTTTGTGAAATGTTATGGAACTCCAGATTTGAAAGCCACCCCGGACATGTGGAATAAGCAGATAACCGTTTCGTGGAAAGCAAATGAAGATAGTTCCCACTGCAAGAAAGGCACATGGAGCGTTTACCGTTATCCTAAAGGCAACTCGGACCAGAGAGAAGCCATCGCGGTGAATCTGGAGTATGACACCAGCAAATTCATAGACAAAGGAGCCGATTATGACACCGACTATACCTACGAAGTGGCATTCATACCAGAAAACGGAAGCCGCTCTCAACGTCTCACCGAGGCCGTAGATGCGTGCATTTCGCGCTCGTTTAGTATATCAACACCAACGATACAAAACGGCTTCGACTACATAAACTTGTCGTGGACATCGCAACAGTTCGGGGCAAGCGGCGACTATGTGTTCAACGTTATGCGAACCGACTCTACCGATGCCAACGACAACCCGGTAGCATGGGAAAAGATTGGCGACGTGACAGTTTCGTCTACAAGCACAACAAGTTTCTCGTATAAGGACACTAAAGTGCCAAATGCCCTTACAACGTACTATTATAAAGTGACTACTGCGGTTGTGGATACAGTTTTCGAAAGCGGGTACGCATCGGGAAAGACCACTGCCACCACGCTTATTACCGGCCTTAGCGCCACAAAGGGCGACTACAACGGAGTAGTAAAAATCTCTTGGGACGTGAAGCAGGTGGGCACAACCTCCACCAGCTTCCTGCTGAAGCGAAGGGAGAAAGGCGGCAACGGCACATGGGTTGTTGTCTACAAGACTTCCGGCACCGAAGCCACTTACTTCTACGAAGACAACACCGCGCTGCCGGGGAAATACTACGACTACCGCGTGGAGATAGCCAGCGACGGCTCGTTTGTTGCCGACGAAGGATTCTGCCGCGCTACAGGCGTGGTGTCGGGCCGTATATCCTACGGCACAGGCACCGCAGTGAGCGATACGCGCGTTGACCTCAAGCTCAACGACGAAGGCAATTCCGGGCAGTTCTATGCCATGCACACGCAGGGACTGAGCGGCGGTATACGCACGGATTCCAGTTTCAGTTCAAAGGTAACCGAGACATTCAAGGGCAAAGCCTACACCGTGCAGATGTACGTGTGTCCCGACAAGGATCAGGACTACACAGTTTTCTTCGACCTTGGCAGCTCAAAGATGAAGTTCCTTACACGCACAGGCACCAACCATAACACCGTGCTGAAGCTGGGCACGGGCACCGTGTTCCAGGACATGCCGCTTCCCGCAAACGAGTATACTTCGTTGACGCTCAGTGTGGACGCAAACCGAAATGCTACGCTTACCGCAATATATGCCAGCGGCAAAGTGGTGGAGCAGACTTTTACGG
>CAZDOH010000139.1:0-2695 GCA_964507005.1 uncultured Prevotella sp.
CATAACGCCCGGCGGGCAAAGGTGCACGAAAGTAACCTTTGCCCGCTTGGTTTTTACGCTAAAAGTACTAAATTTGTTGCCATTATCAACTAATTGCAAATTCGAGGAAATGAGAAAACTAATCAGATTGTTTGCGATGCTGCTTGTGCTGCCGGCGTGGACCGGTATGCAGGCGCAGGACTTCAGCCCAACGCAGGGCTACCGTTTGGAAATCAGCGACGGCATGGCTTTGGAATGTTCGGGCGGCTCGGCAGGGTTCAATCCTGTAAACAAAAAAGAGGGCGGCCAGGTGTGGAACATACACAAAAGTGCCCGCGAAGGCTATTGGCTTGTGGTCAGTCCGCAATACATGATGGCGCTCGACAACGGCAACAACGGCAATCGTCCGGGCGAGGGCTGCATGTGGACCGTGGAGCCGTACAATGCCAATCAGCAGTGGAAAATAGAGCAGATTGCCGACGGCGTGTATACGCTCACCAGCGCTGCCGGCGGCTTGAAGCTAGGATACAACGATAACTGCCAGCGCGGCGGGCGTGTATGGCAGGTGAATGCAGGGACTGCTTCGCCCGCAGTGCAGTGGCGTCTGGTCAAGACCGGGCTTAAGGTGAAATCCACGGGCGAATTGTCGGCAAGCAAAAACGACTGGGAGAACGAAACCGTGTTCGGCATTAACAAAGAGCCGGGGCGCGCCACAATGCTGCTTTATGCCGGCGAAAGCGAAATGAAAGCCGACGAGGCGTATGCCAAGCCGTGGCTTGAGCCGCATTCCAGCCTACGCCTTTCGCTTAGCGGGCAGTGGCGCTTCAATTGGGCACCGAAACCCGAGGACCGCCCAAAGGATTTCTTCAAGACCAATTACGATGACACCAGTTGGAAACTCATTCCTGTGCCGTCGTGCTGGGAAATGCAGGGTTACGGCACGCCCATCTACACCAACATGACTTATCCTTTCCGCAACATGCCGCCACGCATTATGGGTGCCGACGGATACACAGTGCTCAAGGAACCGAATGCCGTGGGCAGCTACCGCCGCACCGTTGAAGTGCCTGCCGCATGGAAAGGGCGCGAAATCTTCCTGCATTTCAATGGCATCTACAGCGCTGCCTATGTGTGGGTAAACGGCAAGAAGGTGGGCTACACCCAAGGTCCCAACAACGACTGCGAGTTTAATGTCACCCGCTATCTGAAGACAGGAAGCCGAAATCTTGTATGCGTGGAAGTCTATCGATGGTCGGACGGCTCGTATCTCGAAGACCAGGACATGTTCCGCATGAGCGGCATACACAGGGATGTGTATCTTGAAGCACGGCAGAAAATGCACGTACAGGACGTGTACATTACAAGCAACATAAGCCGCGACCTCGGTCATGCGCAGATGGTATGCCGCCTGGCAGTGAAGAACTCGGGCAGCAAGGCCGGCAAAGTAAATGCCACGGTGTCGCTGCTTGCTCCCGACGGCAAGCTTGTGGCAATGGCCGACGTCAGTACGGCTTCACTCTTGGCAAAAGGTGCCGCCGACACGTTGCAGGCCAATATCGAGGTCAACGCCCCGCAGTTGTGGACGGCCGAGACTCCAAACCTCTATACCGTGAACGTCAGCCTTAACGGCGACATCAGTACGCAGAAGTTCGGCTTCCGCCACATTGAAAACCGCGGCGGCCGTGTGTATATCAACAATAGCCGGGTAATGTTCAAGGGCACCAACCGCCATGACATCGATTTGCACCGCGGTAAAGCCGTGCCTCTCGAAAGCATGATGCGCGATGTGCTGCTCATGAAGCAGTTCAACTTAAACACGCTGCGCACCAGTCACTATCCCAACGATCCGCGCATGTATGCCCTGTGCGACTACTACGGCATCTACGTCATGGACGAAGCCGATGTGGAATGCCATGCCAACCATCTGCTGAGCCGTACGCCTTCATGGCAGGCGCAGTACGTTGACCGCGAGGTGCGCATGGTGCAGCGCGACCGCAACCATCCCAGCGTGATATTCTGGAGTATGGGCAACGAAAGCGGCGGAGGCGACAATTTCGTGGCATCGAAAAAGGCAATACAGGCGCTCGACGGCCGTATGATACACTACGAAGGTATGAACGATGTAGCCGATATGGACAGCCGCATGTATCCCAGCGTGCCCGACATGATCAACACTGACCGCAAGGCCGACAAGCAGGGCCGCCCATTCTTCCTCTGCGAATATGCCCATGCCATGGGCAACGCAATAGGCAACCTGAAGGAGTATTGGGACTACATCGAATTCGAGAGCAAGCGCATGATTGGCGGTTGCATTTGGGACTGGGTGGACCAGGGACTCTGCAAACTGGGCGAACCCGACGAAAACCTCTACTACGGAGGCGCATTCGGCGACTTTCCCAATGACCAGGACTTCTGCTGCAACGGCATCATAACTGCCGACCGTGCCGTAACCCCCAAACTGCACCAGGTGAAGAAAGTGTACCAGTACGTGGATTTCAAACTTGCGACCAACGGCAAGCTGCGCATCCGCAACCGCTACGCGTTCATATCGCTTGACGGGTTCACTCTTAGGTATTCGCTCCTGCGCGACGGCGAGGAAATCAAGGGCGGAACAGTGAGCCTTCCCCATATTGCGGCCGGCGACAGTGCATTCGTTGATATGCCAGCCGTTGTGCCTGCCGAAGCAGGAATGTATCACCTCAACCTCTCGCTCGAA
>CAZDOH010000140.1:0-2639 GCA_964507005.1 uncultured Prevotella sp.
TCAAATGCATGCAATTTCCGATTGTAATGTTACTTTTACCTTTTACCTTTTACCTCCCCATTTTTGTTCAACAATCTTAACACTCAAAGCCCGCAAGATTTATGATTTTTTTAATGTGTTTTTCTCTCTAAATGTCGTAAAGATATCTTAGCTTTGCAGTGTTAATTATAAAATTAAATATTATGAATGCATTAAAACTCAAGAGATTACGCGGTTCGGCAATCATCACTGCCGACAATGAGGTGTTTTTCACCCCCTACCGCAAGTTGGAAGAAGACGAGAAGCCCCAGCGCCCCATCGCCGCATGCAGAATCGGTTCGCTCTCGGAGACGAAGAACTGCTACCTCATCCGCCTCACGTTCGCCAAAACCACGTCGCGTCAGTACCTCATCCAGGAATTCATCAAACTTATATCGATACTATGATATTCGACTATTGCAAATTCATCCACAGCGCCGCTGCCGAGGCATGCACTCGCGAGGCATTCGAAGCTATTCTTGACGACACGGCAGTAGCAGACCACTGCGAAATCTTTGCCCACGGCGGCGGCGATGAAGCCAAGCGCGCCCTGCCAGCCTTCTGCTTCCAGGCGCACTTCAAGGAAGGCAAGCGCTGCAACGCCGGCGCACAGTCATCGGGCCTCTACATGCTTGACATTGACCACATTGAGGGCGACGCCTTCGAGCAAGGCAAAGACCTTGTAAAGCGCATGGCGGCATCGGGAACCGCCCAGGAAGTCTACCTCGTGCACGTCACTCCCAGCGGCCACGGCCTGCGCATAGTGGCCCGCGCCACGAAGGACGGTCCCGGCACCATAGCCGAATGCCAGGCACGGCTTGCCGCGAAGCTCGGCGTGGAGTGCGACCCGGCAGTGAAGGACATCGCGCGCGCTTCCTTCGCCGTGCCGCGCAGCTACCTGCTCTACTACAACACCGCGCTTTTCACCGACAAGCCCGAAAAACTGCTCACTTCGGGCGGGCACGCAGACAAGCCGGCAGCCGCAGCCACCACCGAGGAAAGCAAAGAAACGCCCGCCGCGCAGCTCGAAGCCTACAGATACCATGGGGTAAAGGTCACCGACATAGTGCGCCGTTACTTCGAGATAAACGGCAAGCCGGAAGAGGGCGAGCGCAACACGACGCTCTACAAGTTCGCGCGCTTGCTGCGCTATGTGTGCGACTTCCGCCCTTCGGTTATGGTGGCAGCCATGCCGCACTTCGGGCTGCCGGATGCTGAGGTCGAGAGCATAGCACGCTCGGCATGCGAGAGCACGCGCCGCGAGAAAATTCCGCAGGAAATCGACGACATCGCGGATTCGCTGCAGCCCCTGGCCGAAGAGGAGGATTACGATGCCGAAGACGACGAAGCCGCGGCAAAACAGCCCGAGCTGCCAGTGCTGCCGCCTGTGATAGCCGACTTCGTGCGGGCATGCCCCGACGACTTCAAGATACCAACCATACTGGCGGCGCTGCCGCCGCTCGGCACGCAGTTCACCGCCCTGCGCTCAGAGTACCTCGACAATTCCCCGCAGTCGCCGTCGTTCATGTGCGTAATCGAAGCCCCGCAGGCCAGCGGCAAGAGCTTCACGCGCCGCATCGTCGACACCACCATGCGCTCCATCGTCGAGTCCGACAAACTAGAAAGGGCCCGGGAACAGGCTTACCGCGAAGAGCTGAAACTCACGAAAAACAAGGCCAAGCAGCCCTCCGACCCGCGGGCCGTCATCCGCTACATCCCCGTTTCGGTGTCAATCGCCAAGCTGCTGCAGCGCATGGACTATGCCGGCGGGCGCCACATCTTTTCCTTCTCCGAAGAGATGGACACGATGACGAAGAGCAACAAGGCCGGTGCTTGGGCGCAGAAGAGCGACATCTACCGCAACGCCTTCGACAACGCGGAATACGGGCAGGACTACATCAGCGAGGGCACCTACTCCGCCACGGTGCGCATGTTCTACAACATCCTTGTCTGCGGCACTCCGAAAGCGGTTTCGCGCTTCTTCTACGATGCCGAGGACGGTCTTGTGTCGCGCTGCATCTTCTGCCAGTTGCCTTCGCAGTTCGGCAAGGAAATACCCAAGTTCCGGAAGATGAGCGATAAAACGCTCGCCGCCCTTTCCGACAAGGTGGAAAACATTGCCCGGGGGCTGGGCGACGTGAAAAACATCGAACTGCCGAAGGTGAAGGAGCTTCTCAAGGAATGGCTCGAGGAGCAGCGCATGGAGGCCATCAGGGACCTCGACAGGGCGCGCGACACGTTCCGCCGCCGGGCCGCAGTGATAGGCTTCCGCGCCGCTATGGTGGCCTTCGCCCTGTGGAAGTGCAACAGGAAGAGGGAAACCGACGCCGCCCGCTTCGGAATCTTCGTTGCCGACCAAGTGCTTGAAGGGCAGCTCAACCGCTTCGCGCAGAAAATCGAAGAGCAAATCGAACGCCGCAGCGCACGCTGCCCGTCATGCCAAGTGCTCGACCTCCTGCCCGAGGAATTCACCCGCGCGGAACTCACCGCGGCAATGAAACGCTGCGGAAGAAAAACGCCTGTTAAAGTGACAGTCTACACCTGGAAAAAGTTCCACATGATTGAAGCAATCGACAAAAACAGATTCGTCAAACTACCCCACTGACAACTGCAGCCACCGC
>CAZDOH010000141.1:0-2540 GCA_964507005.1 uncultured Prevotella sp.
AACAAATCTTCTGTCTCATTGATTTCCATAAATGTGCCGACCGCTTTCAACTTGTCATATTTGATATCGGCATTATAATAGAATTGTCCCAATATACCGAGCAAGTCTCCAGGTTCCATTTCAAAAGATTGCCCATTATAGTCAGAATGGAATCCTGAGTTTTTATAATTGGCAACATTCTTTTTCATGGTAATGGTACATGAAAAGTTTATTCTACCTGCCACACTTTTTCTTGGTATGTCAATCTGGAAGTGCAACAATTTTCCTTTGAAGCATCTTAAATACCTGGTCATGTCGCAACTGACTTCGCAGACATAGTCGGCATAATCTTGTTCAACAAGACGTTCTATTTCTTTGTTGTCATACCCTAGTTTTATGATGAAGTGGTAATTGTTCTTGTCTTGACTAATTTCCACTTCTGGTTCTGTCGGTATAGGCATAATATCATCAAAACTGCCTAATACCGGATATGGGAATGTAATATTATTTAAATTCATATGCCGTCAGTTTTATTGCATGTTTCATGTTGTCTGCAAACTCTAATTCTATAGTGTTCTTGCTCCCAGCGTAAAGTTTGAGGCCAGTGACTATATTGTCCTTTACATTGCCAACTGAGGATTTCACAATATCAATTGATTCATCATATTCTTCACCTCCCACAATGATTTCAATCTCACCACGCTCAACATCTGTATCTGTATAAATTATTACGGAATGGACAATCTTCCCATTTTTGTTTTGGGCCATGACGCGATAACGTACGGGAAGATTACGCTTAAATTCACCTTCACCTTCGTCATCAGAAGGGGCGAATCCCGTAACATCGGGACTTCCTCCTGTGCCTTTTCTCTTTTTCCCATCACCGCGTTTATGTCCCCCAAGTTCACCGCCGGTTTTTCTTTCTCCGCCTTGTTCACGCTTAACTGTCACAACTTTACCGATTGCCTCTTTTCTTCCGGTATCGAAAGTCGGTTCTGGTGGAGCTATGACTGAAATTGGAGATGTTCCTTCGTCTTGTTCAGTATCACTCGGTTCACCAAAGAAAGGATTGTCTTCGATATCGTCTCTGTTGGAACTTATCAATTCTTCTGGTACAAACAAATAGTCTTCTAGACCTGTTATACCTAGCGGTCCACTCTCTTGTGATACGAAAATATTCTGCAACGTCTCTTCAATAAATTTCCGCATTTCGTTCTCAATTTGATTTCCTTGCATCCTGTTTCTTCGTGAGTCCCATCTTTTATGAGAAGGATCCTCAATGCTCTTGAGCAGTTTGTTGCCACGAGAATCAGTACACAGGAATACACCATAATACCCGTAACCATTGGGATATTTACGAGAACGATATATGAACATTCTTTGCTTGCGCATGTGGACAATTCCATCACGGGCTTCTTTGTTCTTCCAAATGTAAAGACTAACTTGACCTAATGTAGGAAGTGTTCGATCAACTTGGATGAAATCTTTACTACTATTGGCGTTTTTGACCGTTTCGTAGTATGGCCTTGGATTATAGTTGTCTCCTGTCTTGGACCTATCGATTCTCTCAGGGAAATGTTTACACATCAATTCGTCTAAAGAGTCTGCATCTATGACAACATCCCCAATCTCCACCTCAAGTTTTTTATGCATAAAGGCAAGCCAAAAATGTCGTAAAGCAGCTTTTATCATTTCGTCATAGGCTTCTTTCCGTTTGTCGGCAGAGCCATCAACCCCCATGATGTAAATATCTGTTCCAACTTCTTCTCTTCGGAATTTTGTTGGAATATCAGTCGGAAGACTTGCCGGTTGCTTTCCGCCTTGATTGTCGTAGAAGCCATAATGCTGATATTTAACTTTATCTCCATTTTCATCGTTGTATAAATGCGTACAAAGACTTGCGGCACCTTCAAAGAATGTCTTGCCTTTTTCCGTCATGGTAGAAACCAAAATCGTATGAATAGGTGACATTAAAAAATACGCAGCCTTTCCGAATCCAAACGATCCGCCAGAGCTCTCATCATCTTTAACGGTTAATCCAACAGCTCTAACAAAGGCATAAAATGGAGAATCGTCAGGTTGATAATCCATGCCTTTGGTATTATAGTCCGACACCTTTATATATTCCACTACTAGTTGGTTATTATATATAGAATCAAAGCTATCTAACATATCGCTATATTCTGGTTTAGCTTTATCCTTATATAACGAAATAACCCCCTCTATATGTGAACGTAGTTCATAAAAAGCCTTAAAGGTTTGGGCGCGTAGGCTTCCAAACTCAAACTTCATCCTTAATGGTTGTGACTTATGAAGCACAACATCGAGCGAATTTTGGATAGACTCGCGGATCAATGACGGGTATGGTGTTTCATTAAAATGTTCGGCAGCGGCATTGTTTGGCCCAACAGCCTGGCTTTCGTCAAGATGTTTTGCAAAATGCCATGAACAATTACACTCTAATGCATTCATATTATATATTTATATTTATTTAATTTCTTATTCTATTTCCGGCTCTGCCGCCATCATGGTTTCCTCTTCCGGCAACGCGTATCCCCGAA
>CAZDOH010000142.1:0-2466 GCA_964507005.1 uncultured Prevotella sp.
TTCTTGACGTGGTATTCCCAGTCCAGTATGTCGTAGTCAATGTTGCCCGGGCAATGGGGCGGCAACATCGACTACGACATACAGGACTGGGAATACCACGTCAAGAATTCGCCCAACCGCCGCTTCTGGGCCGCCGACAGCAGCGGCGCACGGGTAAACACGCGCAACAACGCCCACTCGCTGTCGTGCACTGCCGACGAACTGCGGCAAATGGCGCCCAATATCAACCAGACGGTCTACAGCTCCGCTGCCGCAAAACCCGTGATGTGCCGCAAGGCCGGCGACTACGCCCGCGTGCGCATCACATTCAAAAGCACAAACACCCGGGCGGGAGACATTGAAATCAGAGTGGGCGCCACGCAGCGCAAAGTTACGCTGCCGCGCGTGTTTCGGGGCATAGGTGAAATGGCGGAGTACATCTACCGCCACTTGTTCTACACCACATCGGTGCGGCTGGCCGAAGACAAGCAGTCCATCGATGTATGGAATTGCCATATCGGCACAGTCAGCAGCGTGGGCGATATCAAAATCGACCTTGCGCAAACCGGCATCAGGGCCAAAGTTGAAACAGTGTGCGAAGGAGCCGACAATTTGTGGATTGACATGAACGGCAATCCCATGCTTTAACAAAAAACGAACCGTAACAATAAAAAATATGAAACGAACAGCAATTGCAATTCTTTCGGTCATGGCTACCGCAATGGGATGCCTTGCCCAGACCACCCGGCTTGTAACCGAATTTGGTGCCGTGCCCGGCGACGGGAAAGACGATGCCGCAGCTCTGCGCAAGGCGGCGGCATGGGTTAGGGAAACCGAAGGGGCACGCCTGGTGTTCCTGCCCGGCACCTACATACTGCGCGACGCTAAGGCCGTGGCACTTGAAGACACCGTGATGAGCGGCGCATGGGGGCAGGACCCCGAAAAGAAAATGTTTGTGCCGTACCACCACTATGTGAAGGGACTCGACTTCAACGGCGCACGCAACGCTACCGTCGACGCTGCCGGAGCAACGCTGATGCTCGACGGATGGATGGAAGCCGTGTCGATTGAAAACACCGAAAACTTCACCCTAAACGGGCTGACGATAAACTTCGTGCGCAAGCCGATGTCGGAAGGCACAATCACCGACATAGGCGACAACGACTACACGGTATACTTCGACCGCCCGAGCCGGCCCATAACCATGGGCACTCCGTTTCCGCGCGTCAATATTTGGGACGACAGCGCTAATGGCCACTACCGCGATACCTATGGCTTCAACCGCCTGGCAGTAGTAGCGCCCAACACCGTGAAGTTTGCCGGCACTCTGCCCAAGAGTCTGCTTGGGGCCGCCGTAGGTTCGCCCCACACTTACCACTTCCGCCCCGCCATCTTCGTGCACGAGAGCCGCAACACCACGCTCAACGACGTTACCATCAATGCCAACTGCGGAATGGGAATCGTAGGCTTCCACACCAACACCGTGACGATGAACCGCCTGCGCGTGGTTCCCGCCGAGGGAATGCGCTGGAGCACAAACACCGACGCCACGCATTTTGCTTCGTGCGAAGGCACGCTAACGTTCGACGGCTGTACGTTCTGCGGCGAGGGCGACGATGCCACCAACGTACACGGATACTATCACGATATAACGGCGGCTGACGGCACCAGCGCGACGCTTGAGCTAAAAGCCCCCACATTCACCCACGCCCAGCTCAGCGACGTGCCGCGCGTGGGCGACGAGATGACGCTGGTGCGCATCAGCAATCTTGAGCCCGTGGCCACGCTGCGCGTAAAGGCCGTGAAGCACGAAGCCAAAGCAATACCCTACGATGTGACTTTCGACCGCACCTTGCCCGCCGACTTCAAGGACTACTATCTTATAAACTCCACGCTCATGCCGAAGGTAAGGTTCGAAAACTGTCTCGACTGGGGACACATGGCGCGCGGTGTGCTGCTCAAGACCACTGCCGGCGCCGTGGTACGCAACAATACGTTCGTGGGGATGAATATGGCTGCCATAGCGCTCAGCAGCGAAGCCAACTGGAAAGAGGGATGGCATAGCCGCAATGTGGAAATCAGCGGCAACCGAATCATCAACTGCGGCACTGCGGGCAGCTACCATGGTGCAGGCATTGCAGTGGACATCGTGGCCGAAGATGCCGGCAGCGTAAAACTGCACGAGAACATCACGATTGAGAACAACGAGATAATATCGGCCACAGGCAGCGAATGCGGCATTGAGGTGTGCAACGCCAAAAAAGTGAAGATAAAGGGCAACACGATACGCGGCTGCAAGAAAGATGTGATAGTGAAAAACGCCGACGTACAGGGCTTCACATCGGAAGCCAAGTAACAGCCGGAAACGTTAGGCCGGCGCAGTATAGCCGGGCATAACTATAGCAAAGGCGCACTCGGGGAAATTTCCCGAATGCGCCTTCGCTTTTATCCTTTGATTACAGCCACAGGGAGCAGACGCGTCTTTAT
>CAZDOH010000143.1:0-2358 GCA_964507005.1 uncultured Prevotella sp.
CAGTACCTCGAATACATCAAGGACCAGCCCGCAAGTCTCTCGGGTCTCTCGCAGGATTGGGTGTTCCAGTCGGCAGGCCACAACAACCCCTACTGGCTTATGCATCAGAACTACAGTACGGAGAAAGAGAGCCGCGTGTTCGGATACGTATCTGGAAAGATTGATATCTACGACGGCCTCGCCTTCCAGGCCCGCGTCAGCTACGACCACAACAAATACGAGAAGACCGGTGCCCGCTACGCCACGACGCAGGGCCCGAACGATAAGTACGACTTCGGTACCTATTGGTTGAACCGCAACAAGTCGAGCGAAATCTACGTCGACTACCTCCTCAGCTACAACAAGACCATCAACGACTTCTCCGTTTCTGCCACGGCAGGATGGGTAGGCCACTCCACGAACGGCAGCGACTACGGCACGTATCTCGGTTCCGCAACCCACCTCTCCTACTCGCAAGGCGCCCTCATGGAGCAGCCCTCCCTCATCAACTACTTTGAAGTGGGCGACGGCGGTATGGGAACGACGTCCTACAGCAAGAGCTTCAACTGGGACAAGGCAGCCCTCGTAACGGCTCAGGTCGGATGGAAAGAAGCCATATACGTTGACGGTTCGTACCGCCGCGACTGGTACCGCGCCTTCCGCCAGTTCAAACACCGCGGAACACCCGACAACTACGGATACTTCTCCTTCGGTGCCAGTGCCATCATCTCGCAGCTCGTCAAGATGCCGAAGGGCTTCGACTACTTGAAGTATCGCCTCTCCTACTCTGAAGTGGGTAACTCCATTCCTAATACCCTCTACAGCACATCCTCCTCCAACTACACCACGGGAGCTGCCACCGTCAGCACGTATCTCATCAAAGACCCGCGCCCCGAAATCACACGCTCCTTCGAGACAGGTTTCGAAGCCCTCTTCCTCGATAGCCGCCTCGCCGTTGACCTTACGTTCTACAACTCCGGAATGTACCGCTCCTACATCACGCGCGGCATCACCGGCGGTCTGACGGAAGCCATCAACTCCGCAAAGGTCCGCAACCGCGGTCTCGAAGCCACCGTTAGCTACAACTTCCACTTCGGCAACGACTGGCGTTGGAAGACCTCTCTCAACTATTCCTACAACAAGAACAAAATCCTCGCCACCGCACGCGACGAAAACGGAAACGAAACGCCCCTCACCGTCAGCGTAGCAGGCGGTGCCGTTCAGGTTATCTACAAAGAAGGTGGCTCCTACGGCGATATGTACGTCAACGACTTCTCCCGCTACACGGAAGACGGCGTGGACGAGAACGGAAAGGCCGTGAAGGCTGGATGGATTAAGCTCGACGGCGACGGCATTCCCGTGATGAAGACCGAAAAGCAGTACACGACCTTCGGCGGAAACATGTATGCCCGTCACCAACTCGGATGGAGCAACACCATTACGTGGAAGAACTTCAACCTCTTCATCCTTATCAACGGAAAGATTGGCGGTAAGGTTATCTCTCTGACCGAAGCCTACCTCGACCGCCTCGGCCTCTCCGAGCGCGTCGGCGAAGCCCGCCAGGCTGCCGAAGCCGCCGGTCTCTACACCGCATCGGGCAAAGAAGCCATGTATCTGCCCGACGGTAGCGGTCGCACCATCGGCATTCAGGACTACTACGAGCGCACAGCCGCCGTCGGCAGTAACCTCTACGCCAAGCAGTACACCTACAACGCAACGAACTTCCGTCTGCGCGAACTCTCCGTCGGCTACACCTTCCGCAACCTCCTCGGCGAGAACCGCAACCTGACGCTGTCGTTCATCGGACGTAACCTCTTCTTCATCTACAAAGACGCACCCGTAGACCCCGACGTGGCCCTCTCCACCGGCAACGGCCTGAGCGCATTCGAGATGTTCAACCTCCCCTCGAGCCGCTCCTACGGTTTCTCCCTGAAGCTTAACTTCTAAACGAAGACTGACTCAGAGAGCAGCATACATATATATTATATATGCGTGCGCCAACAAAACAAAGATACATACACCATATTATATATAGCATCAAAACCGATATGAAAAAGATATTCATCCTTGCGGCTTGTGCCCTCGGAGCGGCTAGCTTGCAGTCGTGCCTCGACTATCCCGATCCAGGGAGCGAGCTCAACCCGTCGACCTCTTCTACCTCCGACGTTATCTACGTCGGGAAGGCCGACTCCATCAACTACATGATTGAGATTACCGACGAAGGCGTGAAGAACGCAGCCTCCACCCTCAACACGAACCTCAACCAGGCAAAAGGCGGCGAATACGGTATGCGCGGCGGAAAAGAGGCTTCCTATCCCGGCGCCCACGCCTACCAGTACCAGTTCTCCTTCGGCCCGGACATGTACGCGCAGTACTTCG
>CAZDOH010000144.1:0-2354 GCA_964507005.1 uncultured Prevotella sp.
GGGCAGGCTGAGTAGCTTTCGTCCTCGGAGAGGGCGAACATGCGCGGTAATGCATCTATATTACACATACCTTGATATCATATTTTATACCACATCGGGGCTAATTAAAATAAAATTCCATATCTTTGCCACCGAAAGGGTATAAACCGAAAGCATAATAAGATGACCGGCAACCTGTCGAAATACGTAAAGGAGATGCGCCGCCGTTGCGGACTGACGCAAGTGGACCTTGCCGCCAAATCGGGCGTTGGGCTGCGGTTCGTGCGCGAACTGGAGCAGGGGAAGCAGACGCTTCGCCTCGACAAAGTGAACCAGGTGCTGGCGCTCTTCGGCAAGGAAGCCGGGCCGGTGGATATCCCACGCGATGAAGTCTGAGCCATAACAGCCAATCATGAAACAAGGCAGGATATATATGTACGACACCTTTGCCGGTCTGCTCACCGAAGACGAAAACGGTTTTACTTTCGCTTACGATGCCGCGTACCTGGCAATGCCCGGGGCTGAGGCTGTGAGCCTTACTTTGCCGTTGACTACCGAGCCCTACCGCAGCACGGTGCTGTTTGCGTTCTTCGACGGGCTTATCCCTGAAGGCTGGCTGTTGGCCATTGCCGAAAACAATTGGAAAATCAATGCTCTCGACCGTATGTCGCTGCTACTGGCTTGTTGCAAAGACTGTATAGGGGCCGTGAGCGTTGTGCCCGTTAACCACGAAAACTGAAGAATATGGCAAAGTGCCTGTGCTGCTACAAACAACTGTCGGAAGGAATGGTAGACTATCACCCTGCTTGCGCCCGAAAGCTCTTCGGCTCGGGCAAAGCCCCCGTGATGCCGTATCGGCACGATGAAATCGGAGAATTGGCCAAGCAGATAATACAAAGCCAGACCACGCTCACCGGAGTCCAGGCGAAACTTTCGCTCGATGTGAACCGTGGTGGGAAAAACCGGCCGGCACGCTTCACTATCGTAGGCTTGTGGGGGCGGTTTATACTCAAACCCCAGTCGGAGAGGTTCAGTTGCCTTCCCGAAATAGAGGATGTCACGATGCACATGGCAGAAGCTGCAAAGATAGCAGTCGTGCCTCACGGACTGGTACGCTTTGCCGACGGCAAACTGTGTTACATCACGCGCCGCATAGACCGAACCGGCAACGGCGACAAGTTTCCCATGGAGGACATGTGCCAGCTCACCAACAGGCTCACTGAGTACAAATACCAGGGGTCGTACGAGCAGATAGCAAAAGTTATCAGCCGGTTTTCGTTGACACCGCAGCTCGACTTGGTAAATTTTTGGGAAATTGTAGTCTTTGCCTGGATAACCGGTAACGCCGACATGCACCTGAAAAACTTCTCGCTTTACAGTAAAGGCGAAGGCTACACGCTTGCCCCGGCCTACGACCTTCTGTCGACCGCCTTGGTAATGCCCGAAGATACCGAAGAACTGGCATTGGCTCTGAACGGCAAGAAGCGGAAGATAAAGCGCGGCGATTTCGAAACGGTCATGCTCAGGTCGGGCATACCTGCCAAGGCAATTGCCAATATTGCGAAAAAATTCCGCAAATCGCTCCCAGTGTGGCTCGCCACGATAGATGCATCTTTTCTGCCCGACGATACTAAAAAAGCATACAAGCGTCTTGTACTCAAACGGGCACTGTTGCTGAAATCTCCAACTGTCTTTCCATAAACAACGGGTGTGCCCGAGGTAAGGAAGAGGTATTGAAATTGAAAGGAAATTGTAAGGCACAGCGTTTTTCGTGCAAGGCATAGCGCCGGCGCGCAGTGCGCTCAGCGCGCCGACGGAAAAGCCTGGCGCAACGCGGCGAATGGCACCTGTCTCGCGGCAAAGAGAATACTGATTTGTGCCATTCGTGTGTTTTTTGCGCCATATTGCAGGTGCCGAATTTTCGTTTTTGGGAGTAAAAATTTTACACCTCAAGCGTAATCGTCTGATACTCACCGTCAATTTGTAAAACGTAAAAATGTAAAACGCGCAAAACTTAGTTTTTCCTCTATATAATAAATAATATAATATTATATATTCATTACTTAGGCTATTTCTATCAAAAAATTGCAGAAACGTGTTTTTTACATTTTACAAATTGACGCTGTGAATCAAGAAGTTAGCTTCGCCCTGTAAAAAACCGTTTTCACCTAATTGTAGAACTACCTCATTCTTAGCAACTTAAAAAAGGCGCAAAATTGCGCATTTTTGGCGATTTTCGCGCAGTTTCGAGCGGGTTTCATGCAACTCATTGCTATAAAGTCTGCTCTTTGGCCTGTCCGCCGGTGTTCGCCCTCTCCGAGGACGAAAGTTAGTGATAGCGTCCTGTCCTAGGGTTCCTTCCTTTCAGTCAGTCA
>CAZDOH010000145.1:0-2256 GCA_964507005.1 uncultured Prevotella sp.
AATACAAGTATGACTATCTGTGGGCAAGTGATTGTATATTTGAAGATGATGGGGTAAAGACAGAAGAGGGAAAATACACCATTCTGAACAGAGAATGATGCCTGGTAATGGATACTTCGCCAAAAAGAAACAGATATGAGTAAAACAAAACATAACCTAAACGAGAGTTATCTTCAGTCACTAACTGAAGAACAACGAATTAATGAAATGAAAGAGTGGAGTGCAAGTGAATGGCAGCAGTATTTATGCCCTAATGGGTGTGTAAGTGCTGAGTTGTTTTTTGAAAAGTTAGATAAAAGGGTACAAGAAATGGTAGTTGAAAAATATGGAAGTAACCCATCGGCAGAAGATGCCATGAATTAATCCCGCCAACGGGTAATTGTTGTTTTTCGTGATATCAGAGGCATGTCATTGCCAAAACAAAAGCGGCCGAAGCCGCTTTGTTGTTAGGGAATGTCGGGAAGGCTGTCTGGGAGCTTTGGGCATTGTGCCGCGTGTGTGTGCGTGTGCTTCTCATAGCTTGCAGTATTTGCCCCTTTCGATTTCTTTGATTAGTTGGTTTCTTTTCCACAGACAAACAGTTACTTTTACCTGCGTTTTCCTGCCGCAGCGTTTCAGTGCGGCGGTGAGTTCATCACGCGTGAATTCCTGTGGCAGAAGGTCGAGCACAATTTGTGACGGGCAGTGTGGGCTGCGGCGGTCGCTTTGCTCGTTGACCTGCTGTGCGAAGCGTTCGAGTTGCCCGTTGAGCACCTGCTCTGCCACGAAAGTGCCGAAGCGTGCTGCGGCGGTTTCCTTCTTCCTGTCGCATTTCCACAGGGCGAAGGCCACCATTGCGGCGCGGAAGCCTATCACAGCCGCACGGCGGCGGAAGGTGTCGCGCGCGGTGTCGAGGGCTCCTACAGCACGCAGGCGCTGCCCGTCATCCCACTTTTGGAGATGCCTGATCACCTTTGGCAGGGCTATGCGGCGCTCCGTGCCCAGCGACTTGGCTATCTCGTCCACCTCGGAGGAAAGGGCGGCGAGCGTCTTCTCGTCCATCTTCCTGAACTTGGGCATCTGCTTGCCGAACTGCGAGGGCAGCTGGCAGAAGATGAAGCGCGACACAAGCCCGTCCTCGGCATCGCGGAAGAAGCGCGATACAGCCTTCGGAGTGCCGCATACAAGGATGTTGTAGTACACGGGCACCACTGCCGAATAGGTGCCTTCGCTGATGTAGTCCTGCCCGTACTTGGCGTTGTCGAAGGCATTGCGGTAGATGTCGCTCTTCTGTGCCCATGCGCCCGACTTGTTGCTCTTGGTCATGGTGTCCAACTCTTCCGAAAACGAGAACAGATGGCGCCCGCCGGCATAGTCCAGGCGCTGCAGCAATTTTGCGATGGAAACCGAAACCGGTATGTAGCGGATAACCGACCGTGGGTCGCTGGGCTGCTTGGCCTTGTTTTTCGTGAGTTTCAGCTCCTCGCGGTAAGCCTGCTCCTTGAGCCTTTCCTGTTCGTCGGAGACCTCGATGGAGTGCATGGTGGTGTCGACAATGCGCCGCGTGAAACTCTTGCCGCTTGCCTGCGGGGCTTCGATGACGCACATGAACGAGGGCGACTGCGTGGTGTTGTCTGCGTAGTCAGCCCGCAGGGCGGTGAACTGCGTGCCGAGCGGAGGGAGCGAAGCCAGCAGGGCGGGAATCTTGAAGTCGTCGGGGCATGCCTTCACGAAGTCGGCTATTACGGGCGGCAGAGGGGGCAGTGAGGGACGGCTTGCCGCTGTTCCGGTTTCTTCCCCGTCAGCCTCGCCTTCATCCCCCTGTTGCAGGGAAGCCACGATATCGGCAATTTCCTGCGGAATGTTCTGCCCGCGCGAGCTTTCGCATGCCGAGCGGGCTATGCCCTCAACCTCAGCATCGGGCAACCCGAAGTGCGGCATGGCGGCAGCAAGAAGCTGGGGCTGGAAGTCGCACAGGTAGCGGAGCGAGCGGGCGAACTTGTAGAGCGTGGTGTTGCGCGAGCCCACTTGCGGCTTGCCGTTGATTTCGAAGTAGCGGCGCACGATGTCGGAAACCTTCACGCCGTCGTAGGTTAGCGATGCTGCTTCCTGCGCGGCATTCGTTCCTGAGTTTGTGCTGGTGCTGGTGCTTGTGTTTTCCGCTGCCGCTGCCGTGGTTGCGGGCTTCTCTGCGTGGCCGCCCGAAGTGAGCAGCTTTTCGGGTTCGTCGGTGAAAATAGCCGGGTTGTAGTAGAGCACATTTTTGCGCGGCACGGC
>CAZDOH010000146.1:0-1315 GCA_964507005.1 uncultured Prevotella sp.
TGGTACCTACGTTGACGTGCGGTTTCGTACGTTCGTATTTTTCCTTTGCCATTTCTATATTCCTTAAAAAGAACGAATTGCTTGTTTTTCAGATAAATTCAGATGAATTTCGTATTAAATCATTTTGCCCGTGCACTGACAATGGCTTCGGTAACATTTTTAGGTGCTTCAGCGTAATGTTTGAATTCCATTGTGTAGGTTGCACGACCCTGGGTCTGGGAACGCAGGGAAGTTGCATAGCCGAACATTTCAGACAGTGGAACTTCTGCGCGGATGATCTTGCCACCGCCACCAGCCATGTCTTCCATACCCTGGACCATACCACGACGGGAAGAGAGGTCGCCCATGACGGTACCAGCATATTCTTCTGGGGTTTCGACTTCGACTTTCATCATTGGTTCCAGGATAACTGGGGTCGCCTTGCGGCAGCCATCCTTGAATGCCATGGATGCAGCCATACGGAATGCGTTTTCGTTGGAGTCGACATCATGGTAAGAACCGAAGAACAGGGTAACCTTGACGTCAACAACAGGGTAGCCCGCCAGAACACCAGCGTTCAGGGATTCACGGACACCTTTTTCAACTGCTGGAATGAATTCACGAGGAACAACACCGCCCTTGATCGCATCAACGAATTCGAAGCCCTTGCCTGGTTCCTGTGGTTCCAGTTTCAAGACAACATGACCATACTGACCACGACCACCGGACTGCTTGACGAACTTCGCTTCAGAATTGTCGCAGTTTGTACGGATGGTTTCACGGTATGCAACCTGTGGTTTACCGATAGTTGCCTCGACGTTGAATTCACGACGCATACGGTCAACCAGAATATCCAGATGCAGTTCACCCATACCGGCAATAATGGTCTGACCGGATTCTTCGTCGGAATAAACGCGGAAAGATGGATCTTCCTGCGCCAGGCGGCTCAATGCCAGTGCCATTTTTTCCTGGTCCGCCTTGGTCTTAGGTTCAACTGCTTCAGAGATGACTGGATCTGGGAATTCCATTCTTTCCAGAATGATTGGAGCAGATGGATCACACAGGGTTTCACCGGTGGTTGCTTCCTTCAGACCAACAGCAGCAGCGATGTCGCCTGCCATGACTTCCTTGATTTCTTCACGCTGGTTAGCGTGCATCTGAAGGATACGGCCGATACGTTCTTTCTTATTCTTCGTAGCGTTAAGTACGTAAGAACCGGAGTTTGCGGTTCCTGAGTATACACGGAAATACGCAAGCTTTCCAACGAACGGGTCGGTCATGATCTTGAATGCAAGTGCCGCAAACGGCTCTTCATCAGATGAGTGTCTTACTGCTT
>CAZDOH010000146.1:1325-2242 GCA_964507005.1 uncultured Prevotella sp.
GGCCGATACGTTCTTTCTTGTTCTTGATTGGGTTCAGGACGGTGTCGCCGGAATTGATAACACCAGAGTAAACACGGAAGAAAATCAGCTGACCAACGAATGGGTCGGTCATCAGCTTGAATGCCAGTGCGGAGAATTTTTCATCATCAGCTGCACGGCGGGAAGCTGGCTGGTCGAATTCATCAACGCCCTTGACATCAGGAATATCAACTGGAGATGGCAGGTATTCAATAACTGCATCCAGCATTGCCTGGACCCCCTTGTTCTTGAATGCGGTACCGCACATCATAGGAACGATTTCACCATCGATGGTTCTCTGACGCAGTGCCTTCTTGATATCTTCTTCTGGCAGGTCACCGTTTTCCAGATATTTTTCCATCAGTTCTTCGCTGGATTCTGCGGCGGTTTCAACCAGTTTGTCATGCCATTCCTGAGCCTGGTCAGCCAGATCTGCAGGGATATCACGGTATTCGAACTTGACACCCTTGGAAGCATCATCCCAGTAGATACCCTTCATCTTGATCAGATCGACAACACCTTCAAAGGTGTCTTCTGCACCGATAGGAATCTGGATAGGAACCGGATTTGCTCTCAGGCGGGACTTCATCTGGTCATAGACCTTGAAGAAGTTTGCACCGGTACGGTCCATCTTGTTGACGAATGCCAGACGAGGAACATTGTATTTGTTAGCCTGACGCCAAACGGTTTCAGACTGTGGCTGAACGCCACCGACAGCACAGTAAACCATACATGCGCCATCCAGAACACGCATGGAACGTTCAACTTCGATGGTGAAGTCAACGTGCCCTGGGGTATCGATGATGTTGATGCGGTGCTGAGGGAAATTGCCGCCCATACCGGACCAGAAACAGGTGGTAGCAGCGGAAGTAATGGTGATACCGCGTTCCTGTTCCTGT
>CAZDOH010000147.1:0-2234 GCA_964507005.1 uncultured Prevotella sp.
ACCTTATGTTTGTTGACGGCGGAATGTTCCTTATCGTAGGCGACTACTTCACGGATGCTATCGCGTCAAGCCACGTCTTGTACACGAACGAGCAGATTTTCGAAAACACCTACGGCGACACCGAGTACGTTAACAAGATGGTGTTCGACGGCAAGTGGACCATCGATGAAATGACAAAGATTCTTGAGGAAAGCTACGTTGATACCGACGGTGACGGCAAGAAATCCTCAAGCGACACATACGGCTACGCATGTATAGGTATGTGGGGCTCGGCTATACCGATGCTTGTCGGCCTTGACATTCCGTTTGTTACAAGAACGGACAACGGTATTGAGTATTCGTTCAACTCGGAGCGTTCGGTTACGGCTCTCGACAAGCTTCACAGCCTGTACTACAGTGACGGTACCAATACTACTCTCGGTGATGTAACGGCGCTTCGCACATTCTTCTCAAACGGACAATGCATATTTATGGGCTACAACCGTCTCGGCGACCTCGAAAATCTTCGTGAGATTGAGTTCTCGGTCGGAGCAATTCCTTATCCGAAGTATGACGAAGAGCAGGAAAATTATGTAACCACGCTTCACGATACAAGTGAAATCGGTGCTATTCCCTCTACGATATCCGGCGACGATCTCACATTCGTTCTCACCTGTCTTGAGGTTCTCGGACGTGAGACATCCAAGATTGTAATGCCCGAATTTTACGAGGACGGACTTAAGGTTAAGTATGCCGACGGACAGGATGACGCGCTTATGATAGACATCATTCACGACTCCATCACCTCTCCGTTTGCCGTTGCGTACAACCAGTCTCTCTCAGGCTTCATTCTTGAGACCGTATTCCTCACACCTCTTGCAAACAACAATATCAATTTCGCGTCAAGCTACAGCAAATCCGAAAAGGTAGCCACAAAGGCTCTGAACAAGCTTGTGGAGAGTTTTAATAATGTTATCGGCGGTACTGCCGAATAATTAATCGCTAATCTATTGAAATCAGGTAAAACAAAATGTCTTTTTCTTCTTCTGCAAGTGCGGTGCTCGCACTGCTTCCCACCCTTACCACAAAAGAGATAATCGCGCAGATTCTCGGTATTCTCGCGCTGATATGCAATATTTTCTGCTATCAGATGAAATCTCCGAAAAAGCTGCTGTTCTGGCAGATTACCGCGTCGATTATGTGGATACTTAACCTCGGCCTCAAGGGCGGTGTTGTCGGAGTGCTTCTCAACGTTCACGCCGTAGTACGTTTAACCGTTTACTACTTTGCCGAAAACCACAAATGGGCAAGATCGAAGATTTGGCTTCCGTTGTTTATGGTAAGTGCGGCGGTGCTTGTATTCGCGACCTACACGGGCATTCCCGACATACTCGCGCTTATCGGAACACTTTGCACGATTTACTCCTTCTCCGCGGGCGACACGGCGAAAACAAGACTGTTTACGCTTCCGTCTCCTCCGTGCTGGTTTGTATACCATTTGATGCAGAAGAATCTCGGCGGTGTTTTGAACGAGGTATTTGTGTTCACGTCGATTATAGTGGGCATGATAAGACTTGACAGAAAAAAGAAAAATACTGAAAGCAAGTAATGGCATTGAAGATTATTCCCACTCAACCGTTAAGCTGAAAAAACGGAGAATTTCCGTTTACGGAAATTCTCGGGAGTGGGATGGTTGTCTCGCCTACTCGACTGAAGATCATTCCCACTCTTTGTAAGCAAAGTGTGACAGTCACAAATTATGAGCTTTCATACATTTTGGCTTGCCGGCTACTTGACAAATCGGCTGTTTTCGTGTACAATTACTATGTAAGTATAATTTAAGTATTTGATGGGAGAAACACAATGGATAAGAACGACGGACTCTTCGATAAAAAGAATGAGATTGAGGAAAACGAAGAGTACGATCCCGAAATATATACTCTCACCGATGAGTCGGGCAACGAGCTGCATTTCGCACTGCTCGGAACTCTCGAGCACAATGGTGAGACATACAAGGCTTTGATTCCCGTAAACGAAGACGGCGAAGAGGAGAGCAGTGAGTATGTTATTCTCAAGTGCTCCGTTGACGATGACGGTGAGGATATTCTCGAAACTATCGAGGATGACGACGAATTCGATGAAGTCGCAGATATTTTCGATGACGAGTTTTCCGATATTCTCTACGATGACGAGGAATAGCGTCGGCGGATTTGCTTTAGCTTAATGGGTAAGAGATAAACCGCCTCCCCGAGTTT
>CAZDOH010000148.1:0-2199 GCA_964507005.1 uncultured Prevotella sp.
ATCATTTCTTCCGCAGCACCAGCCAGGGCGCTACGCCGTGGTGCTTGGCGGTGCGGTATCGTGCAGCTTTCTCCGTGAAGCGGGCAGTGCCGTCGGGGGCGCGGTAGAATCCGCACACGTTGCCGCCGGTGAGATAGACGGCATCCACGTAGCCGTATTCGCGCAGGGCGTCGGCAAAGTCCCAAAGGGTTTCGGGGTGGCATGTCTCGACGATGCAGATATGGTCGTCGGCAGTGCGTGCCAGAGCCTTGCGTTCCACCTTGCCGTGCAGGTAGAAGCGCCGGGGCAGCTCGCCGTTGGAAACGAGCATGAACTGGCGGAAGTACGAGCCGTCGCAGGCCATAGTGTGCTTTTTCAGGTCGTCGAAGCGCGACACGCCGATTACCATGTTGCCGTCGAGGATGGCGCAGTAGCCGAGGCGCGACACGTCGCTCTGCATCTCCTTGCCGCCGATTACCAGCGAGCCGAGGTACTTGCCTGTGGCGGTGTAGTCGGCAGTGCGGGTGTATAGCAGCACGCTGCGGTCGGCAGTGTCGGGCTCCTCAAGCGTCATCTCCGCCTTTACGTTGTGCAGCTCGTAGATGTTGACGGCAACGCCGAGCACGGAGTCGCTCTTCAGCACAACCTCCGACGGGCCGTTGCCGGACTTCATGCCGTCGAGTTTTCGGATGTTGTCGCGCGGCGAAACCGAAATGCTTACACCTATGTTGTAATAGTAGTTGTAGAGGCGGATGGCTTTATAGCATATCAGCACAAGTGCCACTGTGCCCGCGAGCCAGAGGAGCCGCAAGCCCCACGTCCGCAGTCGGCTACGTTTCTTCGCAAAGGCGGGCGGTGCGTAGCTGTACATGACGGGCTCGTCCGCGATGGAATAATCCATGCGGGAACAATGTATCTCGCTGGAACGGTTGCTCCTAATGGAATAGTCATCATCGACGGAATCGTCGCTCTCGATGGTGATAACGGGCTCTTCAAGCATTCCGTGCTGAGAAGCGTTGTCGTCGGTATCCTCAATCATGAATATGGGCTTCTCCGGTATATTCTTGTTGTCTGTAGGTTTCATTGATTCTTTACTTTTCCTGTTCCAAAACGTTTTTCAACTCTTTGAGCGCTTCCTTCGAAGCCCTCAACTTGAAGCTCTGAGGCATGCGGTGGTCCATAAGCTTCAGAGTCTGGCTGGTAATGTTTATGGCGTAGACAAAATTCAGATTCACTATCAGGCTCTTGCCTACGCGGGCAAAGAAGTTCTGCCTCAACTTGCCCATCGCTTCCACAAAATAGTGCAACTGGAACGTCATCGTCACCACCTCTCCGTTGAAGAGGTGTACGTCGCAGTAGTTGCCCGAAGCCTCAATGTAGGCAATGTCTTCCGTCGGTACCCGAAACAGTCCCACTGAGGTAGAGATTTTCAGTTTTTCCATTTATCGTCTTTCAGTTGTTATTCCAATAGGGTCTTTATGTATAAACGTGAAAAAGATGATATTCGTTTTGCTTTTCTTCGTTTTTTTGATGCTCCAAAGTTACTGCAATTGGCGCGCATGCAGGAAGAAGTTCCGGGCTGCTTGTATGAAATGACGGGGAAAATGTATGAAAGGGAGCCGTTTCCAATAGGATTGGAAGCGTTATCGGGTCAAAACTTGGCAAATCAAGCACGATTTCGGGTCAGATTGACCTGATAATTGAAGCGAAATCTGTAGCTTTGACCCGATTAAAGTTTTACAAATACGTCACGCACGCACAACAGTAATTGGCAAACAATAATATGGCTACAACAATAATATCGTGACATTCTTCGTCTACGGCATTTAAAACAGCCCACGAGGCATAAAGGGAAAAACAAATGAGCAACAAAACAACTGCGACACTGCTTATGCTGGGAGCTTTGGCTTTGTCGTCATGCTATTCCGTGATGCCGATTTCCGATGCGAAAGCCGAAGCGGAAAGCAAAACTTCTGGCAAGACCGTGATTGTGTATTACGACCCGGCAGTAGGCGCTGATGCCATCGAGCGGTTCATCAAGAAGCACAGCATTGAGGTGCTTTACCGCTACAACAATATCAACGGCTATGCGCTGAAACTGCAAAGCGACAGGCAGCGCACGGCTTTGACGAAGACAAAGGGCGTAGTCTCGGTGCAGGACGACAAAGTAATGCAATTGCAGTAAAGCTTTTCAGGGCTACGGCATTGGCTTTACTTATA
>CAZDOH010000149.1:0-2164 GCA_964507005.1 uncultured Prevotella sp.
TTGTATTGGCATCGTGTTCTGAAGAAAAAAACAAAGACGCTCCGATATATTCACTAACTGAATAAAGAACATCCGCCGAACCTTATCAACACGATTGGTTCGGCGGATGTTTTATGTGAGCCCGACATGGGCAATAACTTGTCGAGATGAAGCGGAAAATGCAAAGTTCGATTATAAATGAAAGACTTGCAATAACAGGATATTTCAATTATCGGACTGTGCTTTTTCTCGCCATGTCATATGCGTGGAACACAGCTGTTCCGTATCGTTTTTGTCCGTAATCCGTTCTTAACGCAGAGATGTAACTTCGGCTTCACACAGTCTGTAATAGCCGTCAGGCGTGCGGTTCTTTTCCTTAATTGCCCACTCAATCGGTCTTTCTCCCTCGAATAAGCCGATTTCAAAGGCGTATGTGCCGGAAGGAATACCGCTTGGCTTGATCATCGCAGAGAATATGGTTTCAACGCCGGGCTTCCAAGTACGTGTATCCGATTCGATTTCGCTTTCCCATCTGCCGCCGTCTCCGGTCAACCGTACGCGCATAGTGTACTGCCTATAGCACGGTCCGAAGCCTCGATTTGCCGCATGAAATACGATTCGGTTTTTGGTATCGGTTACAAGCGGCGGCAGTTCTACTGCATCCATGAAGAACCAGTAGCCGAGTCGGTTCGCGGCATATTCGGTGAGGTACGGATCTCTCGCCAGCCACGGACGCGGATAGCCGTGGAATCCCGCAAATGTCGCATGGGTCCGCTGCATTGCATCGAGGAACGGATAACCGCCCTTGAACACCTCGGGGGCAACGTTCTGGTAATGCTCGAATTCCAACACGACAGGTGCGTTTTCCCAGAAATAGTCAAAGAGCCACGGGGTGCGCAGCGTGTTGTAGCCGCAGTTTTCCGCGTAATACCGCACACACACGGAGTCGTCGTCCAGTCCGAGTCCTCGGTCGGAGGCATAACGTATGAGGTCGAGGTTTTCTTTCCTGCCGCGGCTCCAGCGGTGGTTGATGTGGTCGTCGTTCAGAATCACGAATTTGTGCGGAAAATTTTTGAGATGCAGGTCAATGTGGGTCTTGATTACCTCGGCAGGATACACGATATCCGTACCGCAGTACGTGTGTCCCTCGCCCCATGTGCCGAACGTTCCGACGTCGACCAATTCCACACGCGCGTCCCCATCGAATTTTCGACCGGCTTCTTCGAGAAATCGTGACAGCTTTTCGAGAAAAATCGGGTCACTGTAATCAGGTTCCAGTCGATTACCGTCCAAGGCATAGCCGTGCGCGCCTGCCTTATAAACGTATTCAGGTGTTGCAAAAGGAATCGAACCGTCGGCTTCATAGGTCACGAGACGTATACCGAAGCGGTAATCGTACTTCGACCACTCTTCCATAATGGAATCAATATATGACCAGTCATACACGCCCTCCTCTTTTTCAATATCTCCCCAGTCAAAGCGGAGATATAGGTGGTTGAGCATCGGAAAGTCCTCGAGATGATCGGACGGATCGTGATTGACGCGATAGTTGTCGCGCAGATAGCCGTTGTCAATATAGTGCCAGTACCAGCCTTTGTGCGGATTGCGTACAATACGGCGGTCATCGGCTATCGGACGTAAATCCACACTGTACGGAGCAAGATAACGGTCGTCAAAATGATAGAGCGAGATGCCGTTTTCCGTCGTCGGATTCGGCTTACTCTGAATATTGGGATAATCAAACATGCGGTGTCCTCCTGAAACCCTATGAATATACTTAATAGAATACCACACATGCCGAAAAAATGCAACCGTACGTTATAATTTTCAGAAAAAATTTCGTCGTATGGCTGCGTTTTATCGACTCACACCGGGTAAATAACCGCTCTTTGCGTTTTCCTCGGTATCGTCGGATTCGTCGTATGCGTCATAGGGTGCATTCGGGTCGTGCATTTTCTTTTTGTAGACAGAGCAAAACTCGTTCCTATGTGCAAAGGCAAATTCATCATATTTGCCGTTCATGCGTGAACGGTTATCCTTTGGCAAGTCGGAATTTATCAGCCTAATTGCTTTTTGATTTCAGCTTTTACTTTAACCAAATCACTGCAAGTCAAAATCGGAATTAGCCGGTTGATTTCATTAATTTCTCTATCCCACCACTTGAATTTAAGCAGCAATTCAATCA
>CAZDOH010000150.1:0-1823 GCA_964507005.1 uncultured Prevotella sp.
CCGCCTGCGACTGCAAGGAGCTGGCGGACAGTGGAATATACACACTATCTCGTCCTCGAAGAGGGCGAACACATGCGAACTTGAGACTCTGATAGACACACAGAGGATTTACTGGAACTGCTATTTTGTATGCCTTATGAAGACTATTGTGGGTTACGGCACTTGTGTGGCGTCGTTCGTGCTGGGGCATGTGCTGTGCTACTGCGACTTCTTCGCCCACGCCGAGATTGGCAACGACGTGTTGTTCTACCTCGGGCAGTGCCTCATCTATTCTGCTTCTTTTCTTGGCTTCCGGCTGTTCTTCAGCCGCTCCGACCGTTCGCCGAAGGACCGCAAGTGATTGCGGCCCTTTTGCGCAGGGGGGCGTTAAAATGTTAAAATGTTAAAATGTTAATTTGTCAATTTGTCAATGTCTGTGGCTGCATCGCTTCCTCCTTCTCCCTCCCGCAACAAAAAACTGCAAAACTGCCCGGGGGCGGCTTTGCAGCGGTGTGACCTCGGCGGGACTCAAACCCGCGACACTCAGAACCGGAATCTGATGCTCTATTCAACTGAGCTACGAGGCCGGAAGCATACGCTTTTGCAGTGCAAATTTAATTCTTTTATCCGCAACCGGCAAACTTTGCCGCTACGTTTTTTGGCGGCAGCTGCCTATGATGTACATTTTGTTACACTTGGCGCCGCTATTCGAAACATTCGCTTGATTTTCGGCGCATATCACGGCATTTTTGCAATAAAATGGTTATCTTTGCCGACAATTATCACAGAATCATGAGCAAACTTCTGAAAATAGAAAACTATAAGCCCGTTACCGATATGCTTCAGACGGAACGCGGCATCAAAATGATAAAGGATTTCTTCCAGCAGAACCTTTCAACGGCGCTCAACCTGCACCGCGTCACAGGGCCGCTGTTCGTGCAGTCGGGCACCGGCATCAACGACGACCTCAGCGGCACGGAGCGCGCCGTGACTTTCCCCATCAAGGACCTCGGCGACGCCAGGGCCGAAGTGGTGCACTCGCTGGCCAAATGGAAACGCGTCACGCTGGCGCAGTACGACTTCAAGCCCGGATACGGCATCTACACCGACATGAACGCCATCCGTGCCGACGAGGAGCTCGACAACCTGCACTCGCTCTACGTGGACCAGTGGGACTGGGAACGAGTGATCCGCGAGGAGGACCGCACGATAGAATTCCTGCAATATATAGTGAAGCAGATTTTCTCGGCTCTGAAACGCACCGAATTCATGGTGTTTGAGGCTTACCCGCAGATCAAGCCGCAGCTGCCTTCCGACATATTCTTCATACATGCCGAGGAGCTGCGCCGCATGTATCCCGACATGCAGCCCAAGGAGCGCGAAAACGCCATCACACGCGAAAAGGGCGCCGTGTTCATAATCGGCATCGGCGGTCCGCTGGGCGACGGCAAGCCGCACGACCTGCGCGCTCCCGACTACGACGACTATTCCACAATTGCCTCGAACGGGCTGCCGGGCCTCAACGGCGACATACTGGTGTGGGACGACGTGCTCAACACGGCACTGGAACTCTCGTCGATGGGCATACGCGTCGACAAGACGGCCATGCTGCAGCAGCTGAAGGAGGCTGGCAAGGAAGAACGCCTGCAGCTGTATTTCCACCGCCGTCTGGTCGAGGGCTCGCTGCCGCTGAGCATCGGAGGCGGTATAGGGCAGTCGCGACTCTGCATGTACTACCTCAAGAAGGCGCACATCGGAGAAATACAGTCGAGCATCTGGCCCGACGCCATGCGCGAGGAATGCCGCAAGATGAACATCACGCTGCTCTGAAGCAGACTGTAATA
>CAZDOH010000151.1:0-1749 GCA_964507005.1 uncultured Prevotella sp.
TATCGTAGGTAGCAGCCGGTGTACAGAGCAGAAAGCAGTCTGCGTCAAGGTCGCGTGGAGAAATCTCAAGCATCGGACGTGACTCCTTCAACGTTGCCGTAATGTTCTTACTGTCGCGGCGACAAATTGCAAATTTCTGATAAGCCGCTGCTTCCATGAATTCCCGATATGCCTTCAGCTGCTCTTCGTTCATGAGGCTTTCGGCTTTTGCCTTGGACGTGCCGTCGAGGATTGCCTGACCGCCATTGTCCGTCAGCTTTTTGATGGCGGCTTGTAAGTCCTTAGTGGCTTCCTCCAGCTGGCGGCGGGTCAGCTCATGGGCTACGGCCTGTGCGCCGGGCTCGGATTCCTGCCAGTAATGCTCGTTGTAGCGGATAAAATGTGTCGCCGGTGAATAGCGCAGCTCTCCGGAGAAGTGCTTTGCCAGCACCTCAGCCTGCCCTACATCGGAAAAGTCGCCTGGCTTATACGAGCGATTGTCGTTATACAGCTCGGGAGAAACATATCCGTCCTGCTGCTGAACTCGGGTGTAAAACTTCTGCGCGCTGTGCCATATTGTCTCGAGCTCCGACTGCTCAAGCGGAGGACTGCATTTCAGAGCTTCCTCCATAAAGCAGTTATAGGCTTCCTCGCTGTCGCCGTACTTCTTGATGACACGACCGGCAAAGCGAGACATGGTGGCGTTGCGGCTGCCTTCGGGAATGGTACGGTCGCCGTGCTGCCGGTTTCCCATATCGGCGTCAAACTCATCTCCGCCTTCGAGAAACTCCGTCAGCGTCATTTTCCCCGGAAACAATTCCACCTTTGCCTCGCCGGTACCGAAGAAGAAGCGGGCCGCATCTAAAGCGTTGGTGTCGAAATACGGAAAAATGCTGCTCGTCAGCTTCTTCATATCCGCATAGGCTGCAGAGTCATGCATAACCTCGATGGGAAAGAGCACATGGAACTTCGGGCGAGCGGGCTTGCCGTTCTTCTCACGCATGTGATGACGGCTGTAGTGAACGGCGAAGCTCACACCCGGAAAGGCGGCGGCTACATCCTCGGGTGTAATCCAATCCACGGGGTTCTCGGAGTGGTCATTGTCGCAGTCTACGGGCAGACAGTCACTTCCGATAAAATTCTCGCCGCCCCTGTAGCTGCCTCGATATTCCGCGCACACATAGTCGTGGCATACCGCCGCCTGCAAAGATGCGGCATCGGTAATCTCACATTTGTGCGGATAGCAGCAGTTTCCGGGATTGCCGGCTACATCGGCATGATAGAGCGTAAACATCAGTCTCGTACCTCCTTGCTTTCTTCTTCGAGCACCTGCGTGATAAACTTCAGTGCCGTGATGATCGTCTCAAGCTCACAGTCTCCTCCGAGAAATACCTCGAAGCCTTCATCGCCGTACTTGCCAAGAGCATGGACCTCTATGTCGGTGCCGCCAAGATCAATAATGCGAAAGTATGTACGGCTTCCGTGACCGCTGTCCCCACCATGATAACCGTTGGTTCCCGCTTCCACTTCGAGAATATTGCCGCTGACGATTTCACGGGAGAAGGTCGTGACCTCCATGCCTTTTACGATTCTGGTATCTTCATTTATTGCAAACATCCCGTACCTCCACACATTCCTCTGTAAAATATCTGATCTTGTAGTTCTTCCATAACGCACGCTCGATTTCTTTCTCCATCCCCTGTGTTACATTGTTTCCGAACACCCATACCTCGGAGCACTTGCTCATCAGGGCATTGCCGAAGAACAGTC
>CAZDOH010000152.1:0-1696 GCA_964507005.1 uncultured Prevotella sp.
TCCACGGCCAAGTCAGCAGGCAGATGATACGCTTCGCAATACGAGCAATAATTCCCGAGGTTGCCTATCAACGGCATTTTCGCAGTTTTATATTGCGGATAATCTTGCCGTATGGTATCTTCCACCATGCAGCCCTGCGAATCAAGATATCTTACTTTCTCGCCAGGCGATTTCTTCGAAACTGGTCGCATGGCTACTTTTTTTTGTATTCGTTTCTGATCAAAGCCACATATGCCGGGTTGTCGCTGAATTCGCTTTCGCAACGGCGCAGTTTGTCAAGTATTTCCTTTTCGTCCCTGCCTTCAGTCACAGCCTGGTAATAGTCTCCGGCCAGGTTCATCATTTCCTCGAAACGGCGGCTTCTTATCTGATTCTTCATGCCCATGCGCTCTGAAGCGATATCCTCCAAGCCTTCCCGGTAAGGCTCGCCGTCAACGGTAACGTCGTTGTCGAAACTTACGAGCTGTTGTTTCTGCAGGCTCTGCACTATGAACGGGCTATGCGTTGAAACCACGAACTGCAGGTTGGGGAATGCTTTCGCAAGATCGTCGAGAACATGCTTCTGCCAATGTGGATGAAGGTAAAGGTCAATTTCGTCAATAAGCACCACGCCCGACGTAACGCGCACGGCATTCTTGCCGAAACACCCGTTCAGCTCGATGCAGCGGTGGGCAATTTCCGCCACGATATTTATCATGGATTGCAGGCCATCGCTCATATACGAGAAATGATGCCTTTCGGGCGTATGCCCTGAAACGCTCACTACGGCTTCTATCTCCCCGTTGTCGAAATCGATTTCCGACAAAGCAGGAATAGCAGTCCCCAAAGCTTCAAAGAAAGCTTCGCGTGTGCCGTCGAACTCTTTGCCGTCCTTGATATTCTTGTCAAAGCGGCGCAGCCATTCCATAGCCCCTTCGAAATCCACTTTGTCGTGCAATGCATACTTGTAGGCCTTTTCCACTCGCAATTCGCGCTCTTTAGTTTTGCGGTGCGATGCCGCCTGAGCGTCATTAGTGCGCTTGGCGCCAAAAGAGAGCAGCAAAGGGTAAACTACGGCCGCATTGCCGTTTTCTCTTAACCTTTCCATTTCGCTCACAGCATCCATCAGTTCTCCGGCATTTGCGCGCGAATGCGAGGTTGTGGTGCCGGTGTATTCCCTGCTCCAGGTTACGGGTACATATTGCAATACCCATTCGTTGCCATTCATGGTGCACGATTGCACATACCTTCCGTTTATGCTTATGCGCGTACGTTCGGCATCGGTTCTATAGTCGCGCAGCTTGGCGTCAAACTCTTTGTGCCTGTCAAGCGAGCAGAAATTACGCCGGTATGCTTGTCCGCCCGGCAGAGTCTTGAGACATTGTAGATACTCTCCCATTCCCACCTGCAGGGCTTTTATGAGCGAAGTCTTGCCCGCGGTGTTGTTTCCTATAATCACGGTAACTTGAGAATGAAACTCCACGCTTTTTCGCTTAAAGCCTTTGAAGTTGACTATATCTATGCGGTCTATCTTCATGGGATATTGTTCTTGCTTTGAATCACAAAGATACAAAAAAAATAATCCGTATAAGTTTTAAGCGAATACTTTTGTTTGGCCATCCGCGCACCGCATTCCACTGACACACCGACAAGCGGCTACACTTCAGCCCGCAGTCGCTTTAGGCTTAGACTAGCATCTTCGCCCATGTTCGCCCTC
>CAZDOH010000153.1:0-1560 GCA_964507005.1 uncultured Prevotella sp.
TAAAACAACGCGCTATGAAATGCGTTTTCCGGCTGTCGGGCGGGGCTTTAGAAGTCCCACTTTGCGCCGAGGCAAGGACGGCATTTGAATCCTCCCGTGGAGCCGAAATTGTTTGAAAGTTCGATTTCCGTACCTACGCACAGATTGTCAACGCCGAAATGCTGGCCGATGTTGTACCACACCTGCGGCTCGGTAAGGAAAACGGTGTGCCTCACACCGAAAGAGCCGTCGGCCTGATAGTCGACTTCATGCGTTTCCCACCAAAAGTCGGCGAATCCGTCGAACTTAAGTCCCTTCACCCCGAAAAGGTCGTTCATTGCCCACACGGCCGTAAACTGCATCGGCACATTGCTGTTCCTCTTGCGGATGGTCTTGTAGAGAGCCTCGAGAGTAAGGGTGTTCTTGAAATCGGCGCTGTGCATGAAATATTCCACGCCGAAGAGCCAGGCGTTGTTTATCGGGTACGACCTCGTGATGCCTCCGTTGTATTCCGCATGCAGGCTGAAGTCCTTGATCGAAGAGTTCTTCCAGAAATTCAGTGCACGCGCGATTTCCAGATAAGTGCCGCCCGGAGCCAAATTGGGGCCGCTGACATGCTGGTCGTAGTTGAAGTCGTGGTCTATGAAGAAATAAGTGCTACCCCACTTGTCGCCTTTGAACATCTCAAGCGTAAGGGTAACGAATTCGCGGTCATCGCCGAAATCGTAGAACAGTTGGGCGTTTACCTGGGCTTTCGCCTTAGGCGCAAAAAGCATTGGCAGAGCGAGCAAAAACGCCATTGCCGACAGTTTGAATCTTTTCATTGTCAAAATTATTGGTTACAAATATATAAGTTCGGTTGCATTTCTACGGATTGCAGGCAGCGCCACGGCGCGAAGCAAAACCCCGGCCCCGGCTCGCACTGGCATTCCAAAATACAAAGCTACAGAAAAACGCCCTTTCAGACCCGCACTGCGCAAACATATTTTAATATTTGTCTTCGACACTATACAGTTCGTATGCTTCGCGCAGCTTGTCGCGCATATACACGGCGGCACTGCGCGGAGAAAGCACTTTGATTCCTGGGCCGTAACTCATAAAGACGGAATACATTTCGAAATTTACGACTACCACTATCTGGAACACACAGCTATGGTCTTCGGGATTCTCCCGCACAAGTTTTTGCGAACGGTGCACCGGCTTGGTCTGAATGTATTTGCGCAGAAGTCGGAAAAAAACTTTTTGAGGACTTTTTTACCAGTTTTCATTGCACTGCGTAGAAAGACTGCGCAGCAGGCAGCGAACTTTGCACTTGCAATCCGATACAACTCCGTCGGCCACAGACACAATCAATATACAAACGCTTAACACTAAAACAATGGAAGTAAAGATCATCAACAACCGTCCGATGAAAATCTGGACGAAAGACGTGGAAGAAACCGCCATGAAGCAAATCGAAAACCTTACGACACTTCCGTTTCTCTTCCACCATTTGGCCGTAATGCCCGACGTGCATGCCGGCATGTATAAAGACGCGTCTGCTCCCTGTGGCTGTAATCAAAGGATAAAAGCGAAGGCGCA